>JBBSHY010000006.1:0-40847 GCA_038232415.1 Saccharimonadales bacterium (SeqCode)
CTACTAATTTAACTGTGACTTTATCGCCTTCTTTAACAACATCGCCCGGGTGGTTGACGCGTTCTTCGGACATTTCGCTAACATGTACTAGGCCGTCTTTACCTGGCATGATCTGCACGAAAGCACCGAAGTCCATAACTGTTACTACCGGAACATCTACGTAAATCTTACCAACTTCCGGTTCAGCCACAATGGATTCTATCCACTGGCGGGCAGCGTCAATCGACTTCTTGTCCGGACTGGCGATCATAATTGTGCCGTCGTCTTTAATATCGACATCAGCGCCGGTTTCACCGGTAATCTTCTGGATGGTTTCCCCGCCCTTGCCTATGACTTCACGGATCTTATCAGGGTTAATCTGGATTGATTCCACGCGCGGCGCATACGGGCTCATGGGGTTTGGCTTGGAAATAGTACTCTGCATGTGCTCCAGAATATGGGCCCGGCCGGTACGCCCCTGTTCCAGCGCTTTTTGTAAGACTGCCACGGGCAAACCATGGACTTTCATATCCATCTGCAGCGCCGTAATGCCTTTAGAAGTACCGGTTACCTTGAAGTCCATGTCGCCGGCAAAGTCTTCGGCATCGGCAATATCACTAAGGATGTAAGGTGTGTCGCCATCGATCATCAGGCCCATAGCGATACCGCTAACAAGAGCTTTGAGCGGCACGCCGGCGTCCAATAGCGCCAGGCAGCTGCTACAAGTCGCGGCCATTGAAGTCGAACCATTTTGGCTCATGATTTCAGTAACCGAGCGGATCATATAAGGGAATTCGGCTTCGCTGGGAAGTACGGCTGTCAGTGCGCGCTCAGCCAGGTAACCGTGGCCGATTTCACGGCGGCCCGGGCTGCCTAGGCGCCGGACTTCACCAACGGTATAGCCAGGGGCATTGTAATGGTGCAAATAGCGACGTTCTCCTTCTCTTTCCATAGTGTCTACCAGCTGGACATAGCTTAATGGTGCCAGCGTAACAATATTAAGTGCCTGGGTGAGGCCCCGCGTAAAGATGCTGGAGCCGTGGGCGCGCGGCAGCAGGCCGATTTCACTATTCAATGGCCGGATTTCATCTGTTTTACGGCCGTCTGGACGAATGCCGTCTTTTACGATTCCTTCGCGCACGTCTTTGTGCAAAGCTGCCTGAAAAGCTTCGTCATATTCACTTTTTACGTTAGCGTGATCTTCTTCACCAAGCTGTTTTGCGAAAGCCTCATGCATTTCCTCGCGCAGATTCTGGACAAGCACATTACGTTCCGGGTACGGTTTGCGCAAATCTTCGCCCAGTTTTCCTTCAAGCCATTTATTAACGGTAGTTTGTACTTCAGCGTCAGGCAAATCGAGCTCATATTCCTGCTTGGTAACACCAACTTTTTCAGCTAATTGTTGCTGGAGTGATATGGCAGGCTGCATGGCAGTAAAAGCAAACTCTATAGCCTCGGCAACCTGGGCTCCGGTAACTTCGCTAGCGCCAGCCTCCACCATCATTACCCCGTCTTTAGTACCGGCTACCACCAGGTCAAGCTGGCCATCGTTCAGCTGCTCAGGCGTGGCAAAAGCTGTGAATTTACCATCAACTATGCCAACCCGCAAGCCGGCCACAGGTCCGTCAAACGGCGCGCCCGTAAGAGTAAAAGCGGCGCTCAGAGCAATCATGGCGATCATATCCGGCCGGAAATCCGGATCCATGCTCAGTACAGTGGTAACACCCTGTACTTCATGCCGGTAGCCTTTTGGCCACAATGGGCGGATCGGACGGTCAATTAGACGGCCGATTAGAATGGCATCGTCGCTCGGCCGGCCTTCGCGCTTAATGAACCGGCTGCCGCTAACTTTGCCGGCGGCATACATTTTTTCTTCATAATCAACGCTCAAAGGAAAATAGTCCATGCCGCTTATACGATGCGGGCTGACCATAGCCGTGCCCAGCACGACTGTGTCGCCGTAGCGTGCCAGCACGCTGGCGCTGGTCCGAAACCCAACCCGTCCCACCTCTAAACTTAGCGGGCGTCCGCAAAGCTCAGTCTCAACTTTAATAATTTCTTTACCTAGAGGGTTAAAGGTTTGTCCCATATATCTCCGGCATTCCTTTCTGTCTGGAGGGTTACCCGGCAGAGTTCAAATATACGGCGCTCCCCTTGTGCGTAATTAGGGTGCTATATATCTGCGGCTCTGACGAGAAATTTATTCACCAGATCATTTAATGTGCACAAGCTTAGGTTCTCGATAGTTCGAGACCCCCTGGCTTAGGCGCTTAGCGGCGGATGCCAAGTTTCTTTATAAGATCCAGGTATGCCTGACTGTCATGCTTGGCAATATAACGAAGCAAACGGCGACGCTTACCGACCATTTGCAGCAGTCCGCGGCGAGTCATAAAGTCATGTTTATGGACCTTCAGATGCTCCGTCAACTCTTTAATACGCTCCGTCAAAATAGCGACCTGCGCGCTCGAGCCACCAGTATCATCCTTGTGAACCTGCGCGCTCTTGATAGCCGCAGACCTCTTTTCCGTTGTTATCATGTAAGCTAATTCTAACAGATGACACCCCTTAGCGCAAGTTTAACTTTTATAACAAACTTAAGGCGGACCGTAGCTTTGAATGTCTGGAACTATTATGTCGACTGCTCAGGCCCAGTTTCGTCAATAACTTCTCCCTCAATCACGGGACGCAAAACGCCTGGTAGAACTCGAGTGTCTGCAGGATAAAGATCCGCTTCAAGTGAAAAGATAGGAGCTTTAAGGTCGAAACCGCTATCTTGTTCTGTAGCTATTATAATAATTCGCTGTTCAGAAGATTCGAACATAATAATTGTACTTTGTCCAATTGGCGGGCATCGGGTCGGACTTCCGAACTACAAGTTATAAGAAATCAGATGCTGCCGACAAGGTAGTGTCTAAATACTAAAACGTGAAGGCACCGTTTTTAGTTGCAATTACCAGCCATGCTGCAAATACTATATACGCTGCCACGGCCAGCATAACCAATAGTTTAATTATTTTACTAGCATCTTTCCTTTGCTGAGTATCACCAAATAGCTTTAGTGAAATAAAAGAAACTAACAGGGCTATAAAAAGAGAGGCAGTAAAGTCAGGTAAATGTTTTATGTTCGAAAGGTCACCATTATGAATTTTAGTACTTACCAGAATAACTGTCCAAGTCAGCAAAAAAGGTAAAATAATTAAAATGGTTGAGCTTTGTACTCTTTTCAGTGTCATCTTAGATTCAATATATCATATACTGCTTATAATTGGCGGGCCGCAGCTACAAGTGTCTGGAATTATTTTGCTACTTGTACAACTGACTATGCGTACCACAGGCCACAAATACAGCCTCACCATTAACAAGCTTGTAGTGTGCCCGCCAGTCACCACCAAATGAGATAGATCGGTATCCCGTCCACTCACCAGTCAAAGAGTGATTATATAAATCGGGGTGCATAGGATCAGTGATAAAAAGTCTAAACGTTTGTTTTAAGCGGTCACGCTGGGCTTTCTTTAACTTACGGTAATCTTTCTCAAAAGATTTGTGACGCCGCAGTTGCATGGCTCATGCCTTTTTATCAAGGTCGTTGAAGAAATCGTCTACATTACTGTAGGCCTTTGATACATTGCGACCTGCTTTGAGGTCTGCCTCGGCCTTACGCATAATTTTTTCCAAGTAAGGCGTTGGCTCAAGCGTAGAAGTTAATACCACCCGGCCTTCGCGCACTGCCTGTAAGGTTACTGCCGTTATAAAGGCACTCGTAGACAGACCAAGCGAGGCAGCAAAGCTGGCTATTGCTTTCTTGGTTGTGTTGTCAGTTCTGATGGTTAAGGTTGCGTCACTCATAGTGTGTTACATTGTAGTGCAAATGATAGTACATTGTCAATAGGAAAACTGCAGCTTTGAATGTGTGGAATTACTTTGCTAACTTGCAAATCACCACTTATCAACAAAAAACTTAAAGAATTAATCTTTGGCTTGGTGCATTGATTGCATAAACTCAATGCCAGCCTCAACACCTTTTTCCTCGACAACTTTGTCGACCTTCAACAAGAAGCCTGGCTCATACATAGCGTTCACAACTTTGTACAACTTTTTCCAAGCAGGGATTTTGACCGTTGCGTCAGGCTCGTAATCTTCAAAATATGCATTAATTAGGAGCCGCTTGGGAACTATTTGCTTACCACTACGCAGAACTAGACCCTTGAGTTTCCTTTCACCGGCATATACACCTGAGCTACTGCCTGACATTTCATTTGCTAGCTCGGTGGTAATGGCTTCATCAAGCCAAGCAAACCTTCTTGTGTCGCCTACATCAAATCTCAAACCCGCTCTTTGCACATCAAGTGTATTAATAGCACTGTAGTACTTTGGGTCATACAAAGCAGTTCGGCCACTAATAGCGTGTAGGCGTTCATGGAAATAAGTATTGCGCTCATCTTCAATGTCGTGCCCCACAACAACGTAAGTATGTGTTGAGGATGGATCAAAATCTCCCGATATTGTGGACGCTTTTCTAGTAACTTGATCTAGCGGTGAAATTCGAACCTGCTCCAACCGCTTGATAGCTTTATCGCGAGACAACGGAATTCTACTCGTTGATACGTACAGATTAAGCTTTTCGCGAAATTGGCGTTCGTATTCAACAAACCTCTCTGACATTTTCTGAGCTTCTGCTTCGTAAGTTTTAGTGTGTCGTTCCATAAAATCGTAAAACTCTGAAACTGAAAGATCTTCTATAATCCTGGAACAGTTTTCAACTTGTTCAGGAACATCTTGTTCGTATTGCCACATATACAAACCTTGCACTACTAATTCCTTAGCAATAGCGTGTTTTACCCATAGATCAATGTCTTCATCTTTTAACAGATCTAGCCAGTCTTTTCTAGAGGTTTCGATGTCTTCAGATTTTTCATCTATGGCTTGCATCCTCCTTTCGGGCTGACGGGCTATGCTATCAACAATGCTTGTGTCTAGCTTGCGATAACCAGTCCGGCCATTCAACTCTTCACGCACTTCTCTCCTGTTTCTATCGTACAGCTCTGAGTCAGGACTAATATGTTGTTTTCTCTCTGGTATCAGGTCTCTCCTGTCCCAAAAGACCCAGTTTGGATCTGTTGAGCCAGTTGTGTTACTCGCTAACTCGCCGACGTATTGAGTTAGCCGTTCAGCAAGTTCAGCATGTCCGGCTTCCATTGCCCCTTTTGCTAACGAACTATAACGCCCACTTTCGGTAGGAGGAGCCTTTGGATGTGCGTCACCTGGATTAGGCATAATTGTACTTACTTTTTTGTTATTTTAGTCTAATAATAAAATAGCACAAGATTGTTAAAATGTCAATCTAAGGTGCTGGTACACAAGTTGTCACTAATTATTTTAGAGTGGAGACCCGGATTTACTCACTCTCTATTCATACATCTGCGCGTGGGTGCCGATGTCAAGGAAGATGATGGCCTCATCTGTTTCTTCGTAAATGACACGGATGTTACCTGTGATAGAGAAGGCTCGTTTGCCAATCATGTTACCGGTTAAAGAGTGGTCGTCTAGCGGCCGTCCCCGTTCGCCAGCTGCAAATAAAACGTACCTTTGAGCGTACGTCTGCTTCAATTTAGGCTTTGGAGCGATTCGCTTGGCGTAATGTTTGTCAAACTTGCGATGAAACCTTACAGGCTTCATAGATTATCAAGATGCGCCATAGCTTCTTCGGCTGTGTAGAACGGTTCAGATACGTTAATCCCTCGCTTTGCCTCTTCGGCTGCTGTATTAAGTCGTTTGGCGGCTGCCGGGCTTGGCTGGCCCCAATCGTCTTCACCAAGGTCAACTTTTCGGCCGTCGGCTACGGACTTGGCTATAAAACGGATGTAGGCCTGAGCGGAGTCAAAGCCCATTTTGGTGGCGTACTCTTCAAGAGCATCACGGGCGTCCCGCGACATAGGTACCTGCAATTTAACTTGAGAGACAGGGTTATTCATAATACTAAAATGGTATCAAACCGGTATAATTATGTCAAGAGTAGATGATTTTGTTTAATCAGCTCAGCAGTCAGAGTTTTGACCTCAACAGCGTCAACCAAGCTGAACCCGCCGACTTTGGTGCGGCGGAGGGCGGTCGTATAAGCACCGGTATCGAGGATCTGACCGAGGTCCGTAACTAAGGTGCGTATGTAGGTGCCGGAGGAGACGTCGGCCACTAATTTGACTTCCGGATAGGTGTAATTAATTATATCCAATCTGTTAATTGTGACTGTACGGGGCTCCATGATTACTTCTTTGCCTGCCCTGGCTAGTTTATAGGCCCTTTGGCCGCCAATCTTGATAGCGGAATAGGCTGGAGGCACCTGCTCTATTTGACCACTTAGCTGCTTTACAGCCTCTTGGAGGGCCTCCAGAGTTGGAGCAGTATTGGATACGGCTGTAATTTCACCTTCCGGATCGCCCGTGGAGCTGGTTTCGCCTAATTTCATTGTGACTTCATAGGTTTTATCCAATTTACTGAACTCGCCTGCCCGACGAGTGTATTCTTTGCCGATTAACAACACCAATAGACCCGTAGCAAAGGGATCAAGCGTACCGGTGTGGCCGACTTTAACCATTTTAGGCTTCTTTCCTTCGGCGTTAGCAATGAGACGGCGTACGTAATTTACGGCGTCGAAGCTGGTCCAGCCGGCTGGTTTATCAACTAACAGCATGCCCTGCATAGTCTTATAAGACTACTGGGCAGGCGGCGGATTGCCAAACTGGAAAGGAATCGGCGGCGGTACGGGCGGCGGCGCGTTAGAATCTATTACTGGGGGGTCGGAGACTGAATCAGCGGAGATTGAATCAGTAGCTGATGGTTCGGATGGTATGGATGGGCTTGGATCAGAGGGTGTTAAAACGGGATCAACCAGCAATGGCATGGGTGAATTTAATGAGGCTAAATCCGGAGGCGGTCCCAGAGTCATGTCGGACTCAAGCAGCTCAGTCGGATGCAAATCTTCACCTAGGGGCCGGGCATTCAGAGCATCTATCGGTTCGGGTTGCTCATGTGAAGTAGCCACTGAGGTAGTTAAAGCCCGGTCAATATCATCACGTACATCTTCCAGCTCTGCGGACTTGGCAGCCGGACTTTTTGCTGCCTCCTCAAGTTCAATCAAACTTGGGTCATGAGCTGCATCTAACCGGTCAGCAGAAGCTTCTGGCTCATCAGTGGGTAGTGCTTTCGGAGGCGGTAATGGTGTCGGCGCAGGAGCAGCAACTTCTAAGGGCGTGGGAGTCGGAACCAAAGTATCATTTGTGCGTTCAAGCATCTTTGGATGATCGGAAGCCGGCAGACTAAACGGATCCGTTACCGGGTCCAGCTTCTCCTCACCGCTATTGGCAGTTAATGTCCCCCCCATACTTGGCGGTTCAGTCACAAGTTTCGAACCCGGTGACATATCACTATCTGAACTTAAATCGTCGGGCTTATCCGCAGATGGTATTTCATCTGGAACGGATAGCGTGCTTGTGTCATCAGAATTATCCGGCTTAGAAGCCTTTTTCTTTTTCGGAGCCGGCTTAGTCTTTTCCGAAGAAGCAGAATTGTCATCTGGCTTACTATCGGATGAAGATGTCGTGTCATCTGCTGACATATCTCCCGGAGGGGGTTGGTCAGAGTCTTTGGCGGGTACTTTTGCTTCCTCGTCGTGATTAAGTTCAATTGTTCCATCAGTATTAGAGGGCGTGTCATCTGAACCTGGATTATCAGATGGACCTGTGTCAGAACTTTCCTCATCTAAGCCAAGTGATGAGGCAGGTTTATCAGGTTGTTCCAGCTTACTGGCTACCAATTGTTGATTGGCGCCAGCCGTCATAAGCGCCGCGCTTATACTCATAGTATGCGAGCTTGTTTTATCATTACTGAAACGGCCGGTTTCCGACACAATGCCGGTAAGTAAAGCCGTGGCAATCTGAGCATCTAAGATATTAGGTTCCAGCAGTTGAGCCAGCTCGGTTACCAGCTCACTTAGGCTGCTGGTCTGTGGGTCGTTCCAATTTATACTGCCCAAACCGCCATCCGTTGAAGTATTTATACTAGTCACAGTCGCGTCGTGCAAAATCCTGCCATGAGCAGTGATAGCTTCATCCATATCTTCTTGTTGCGCAACACCAAGGGCAACGACTACGTCAACGTTAAAATCACCCTGGCTGAAATCCAGATCCGCCTGGCTAATTGATGTCTTATAGGGAGTGATAAAGATTCTCACCAAGTTGTCTTCGACTTTATATCGCAATTTATCAGCTTTGGACTTATCGAGAGCGATTATAAAATCACGCAGTGAGTCAGTGTTCTTCTCCAAGGTATCTTCTGGCTGCAGGAATTCAAGCGTTGAAGGTATCTCGCCACTAAAAACCGCCGCAGTGTGTTTACCCAGCTTATTTAGCAGCAAGGTTAGCCCTATACAACCAGCCAGCTGATCAACTGAAGGATCACGGCTAACCGTTACAAGTATGTTGTTAGCACTTTTGAGCTTGTTGGCAAGCTCTTGTTTAGCGTCATCCATGAGCTATTTTCCGTTTTTTTTGTTTTGTCGATATTTCACTTCTGAGACTAACATGAAAGCTTGAGCTTGTCCATCATTTTTTCAGAAATAATATTGCAGAGATTTTATCTTTTATCATCCAGGCCCGGTTTGCTCTTCTTTACAAGCCGGCTAGTCATCTGTTATAGTCACTCTCGAACTATCAATAAAACTTAAGGAACCATCGTGCCAATCATAAAATCAGCCAAAAAACGCGTTCGTACTGCCAGAAAAGCTGCTGTGCGCAATAGTAAAACTAAACGCAGCCTGCGCAGCGCCTTAAAAGTCTTTGGTGTTAGTCCATCATCCAAATCGCATAGCAGCGCTCAGAGTAAACTCGACAAGGCTGTCAAAAAAGGTCTGATTCACAAAAACAAAGCCGCTCGATTGAAGAAGCAAGCTTCTGGCCGTGCCAAAGCCGCCGGTGTCAAACCCACCAAAGCAGTCAAAAAAGCCGCACCAGCCGCCAAGAAGCCTGCGCCCGCTAAAAAAGCTACGCCTTCTAAAAAAACCTCTACCAAAAGGGCTACTGCAAAGAAAAAGTAATCAATTATTTACTAACTCTAGTAAGTAATGCTGAAGGGCTTCGTCTGGGTCGATATTGGTACGTTTAGTCTTCCTGTCAATATTTAAGAGGTCGCTAATAAGCTTTTTTAACTCGCTCAGGTTGAGATTACGCGCAAGAGACTGGCTTTTGCGAACAACGAAGGGGTTAAGCCTAGCTTCCTTAGAAACGACGTCAGATGAGCGGTCGCCGGCAGTCTTTATAATGGCCAAGATGTGGAGTTGCCAGGCCAGCATGGCAATAATCTGAGCCGGTTCGACTTTAAGTAATCGCTGTTCGGTATAAAGCTCAAGGGTACGTTTAGTGTTGCCGGCAAAGGCTGCTTCAAGCAGCTGGAAGATAGTGCTTCCCGGCGTTGGTTCGGTGAGTAAATCAATTGTACGACGCGTTATCACGAGATCATATAGCAGTAACTTGTCGAGTTCATTGGATAACAATTGCTGTGAGGTGCCGACCCTTTCGATAAGATAGCGGGCCTCATAGGAGCTAAGAGATCCACCCTGCTCTTTAGCGGCCTTAGTTAACCATTGTGCTAACTTGTTCTGATCAAGCTCGAAGAATTCCCGGAAATCAGTCTTTGACCTTAAATATTTATAGTAGCCGAGACGCTTATCAAGCTTAGGCTCGACGATTATTAATTCCGTGGTTTCAGGCAGACCATCTAAAAGTTGATCAACTTTTTCTACAAATTGCTTTTGCTTAGACGGTGTTCGCAGCACAACCAGTTTTCTGGTTGCCAGGAAAGGCAGGCTGTTCAAGCTTTCTTGCAGACGGGCAAAATCCGTCTCTTCGCCGTCTATCTGCTCTAAGGCTAAGTCACCATGTTTCTTTACAAAGGCATCAATAGACTGCCGCAAGTCACGCTGCAAACCAAAACTATTTTCTCCGCCCAGTGTGATGATCATCAGTCGAATTAGCTGCCGAAGTATCGGCATGTAATGCTCCTTAACAGTCGCATTATAGCAATTCCTACAGTTATTATAATCACAATCTGTTATGATAGTTGTCAAACCTATTTATGCCTCAGGTTATTATTGTTTCTAATCGGTTGCCCGTGAGCGTCAAAAAAGACCACGGTGAGCTTAGCTTCTACCCAAGTGTCGGCGGTCTAGCAACAGGCTTATCATCATATGTTAATGACCGTAATAATAAATGGATAGGCTGGCCGGGTATAGCCTCCGATGAGTTGAGTGATCAAGACAAGTACGCTATCGTAACTGAACTCGCCAAACAGGGTTGTAGCCCGATTTTTCTTAGCCAACGGCAGATTGATAACTTTTATAACGGCTACAGTAATACGGTGTTATGGCCATTATTCCATAATTTAACCGGCCGTAAGAATATTAACGCTGCTGAACGTGAACGCTGGTGGCGGGCTTATCGTAATGTTAATCAGGAATTCGCCCAGGCTGCTCTCACAATAGCCGAAACCGGCAGCCGTATTTGGGTGCACGATTATCAACTGCTCCTCGTGCCTTCGATGCTCCGGGCGGAGCGCTCAGATATCATAAGTGGTTTTTTCCTGCACATCCCTTTCCCGGCTGCCAAGACTTTTAGCCGCTTACCGGAACATAAAAAAATCCTAAAAGGCATGCTTGGTGCCGACGTGGTAGGTTTTCATACACCAGGTTACGTGACCAAATTTTTAGAAAACTGCCAATCAGCCGGCTTGGTTCTAAACGACAGTAACATGCTGGTTCTGCCGGATCACACTGTAAGGGTGGGTGATTTCCCCATGGGTATTGATTATAAAAAATATGCCGGCGCCAATAAGTCCAAAGCCGTAAAGGCCGCTATGCGCAAGTATCGCAAGCGTTACAAACGTTTGCGGGTGATCGTCGCCGTGGACCGGCTCGATCCGAGCAAGGGACTAATAGAACGCCTGGAAGCCTACCGGATTTTTCTGGAAGTACAACCAAAAATACGAGGCAAGATAGTATTCAGCATGGTAGCAGCCCCGTCTCGTACCGGAGTAGCCGCTTACAAGAACCTGGCCAGGCGGCTGAATTCACTGGTTGGTGAGATCAACGCCACCTATGGCACTCCTGAATGGCAACCCATTGATTATATGAATACCTCGTTACCTTTTGAGGATGTAACAGCCTTATTCCGAATTGCCGATGTGGCTTTTATAGCACCGCTGCGTGACGGCATGAATCTGGCGGCAAAGGAGTTTATAGCCAGCAAGCATAAGAGTGGCGTATTGATACTTAGCCAGACTGCCGGTGCCGCCCATGAACTTCCCGACGCTATATTAGTTAACCCCAAGCGCTCAGAAGAACTGGTCGATGCCCTCCAGCAAGCCCTGACAATGCGGCGGCGGGAACTGCGTGCCCGTCTTAAACGTATGCAACAGGGTCTATCCACCAACACTGTGCAGGATTGGGCTCATGGCTTTGTAGAAGTGCTTCAACAGCCAGTACCTGGTACGCCAACTATTACCAGAACTCTGCGGGGTAAACACGAGAAAGGCTTACTTACCGATTACCGGCAGGCTAAGAAGCGGCTGTTATTACTCGATTATGACGGCAGCCTGGTGCCTTTTACTGAGGATTACAGAGGCGCTAAACCATCAAAAAGCCTGCTCCAGTTACTTGAAGCGCTCAGCGCTAATAAACGTAATGATGTCGTATTAATCAGCGGCCGCAGCGCCGAAGACCTGAAAGCATGGTTTGGTAAACTGCCGATCAGTCTCGTAGCCGAGCACGGTGCAGCCCTCAAAAAATCTACAAATAAATCCTGGCAGACAATTGAAAAAGTCGATACCAGATGGAAGCACCTGTTAAAACCAGTGCTGGAAAAATATGCCGCCCGTACCCACAAAGCCAGAGTGGAGGTTAAGCCGCATTCACTAGTCTGGCATTACCGGGGCGCCCCGCCCTATTACGCCCAAAAGTACAGTGTTATTATCAAACGTGCACTAAAGCCACTGATCAAAACACATGGCCTGGAGCTGCTCCAGGGCAACAAGGTTCTGGAGATCAAAAACCCCCGTATAAACAAAGGCACGGCTGCCCAACGGTGGCTACGGCGCGATTACGACTTTATATTAGCTCTTGGTGATGACATAACAGATGAAGAACTATTCACGGCCCTCCCCAAATCAGCCTATAGCTTAAAAATCGGCCATGGCCATACTGCCGCACATTTCCGTGTAGCGTCGTCCAATAATGTTATCAACTTGTTAAAAAAGCTCATCTAATGCTTTTTGCTGCAACCTGACAGTTTGGACAGATGTGAGTTCCTCGGCCAGCAACCCTGATTTTCTCTATTATAGTCCCGCAACGTGGGCAGGCTTGATTTTCCCGGCGAAAGACACGCGCAAAGCTTAGGTAGCTGCCGCGTTTGCCTTCGGCACTGACGTAATTCCTGTCTGTAGAGCCGCCTTTTTCTATAGCCAGCTTGAGCACGAATACCAGCTCATCATATAGTTTGTGAAACTGAGCGCCAGATAGTTGTTTTACCAGTGTAGACGGATGAATCTTGGCACCCCAGAGCGATTCATCAGCATAAATATTACCCACACCGGCTATTACGGTTTGATCAATTAACGCCGCTTTAATACTGGTATTTTGGCGTTTCCTAAGCCGGTCGCGCATAGTTTGCCAGTTAAAATCACTGCTGAGCGGTTCAGGACCGATTTTTTTGAAGAAATCCAAGTTCATGGCCTCGGGCGTAGGAATAAGCCGCATCCAGCCAAATTTACGCTGATCATTGAAGAACAACTGGCTGGTATCGCTGAATGTTAGCGTTACACGCGTCGATTTATCCGGCAAATCCCCTACTAATGAGTTGCTGGGGTGTCCCGCTCCAAATTGTTCGTGAAAGCTTCGAAATACCAGCTGGCCAGTCATTTTCAGATGAGTAACAAAAGTGTATTGGGTTGAGAGATCCATAAGCAACACTTTTGCCCGGCGGTTTACTGCGATGATCCTAGCGCCAATAACAAATTGTTCTATGTCAACCGGCGTGTTCGGGAAAGACTTGTCCCAGTTAAAGTCGACTGCCACGATCTCTTTATCAGGCAAAAGCCGCTTTAGGCCACGGCTTACGGTCTCGACTTCAGGTAATTCCGGCACTTTGAGCCTCCTTCACTGATTATATAAGTATAATAGAGGTTATGGACAGCTTAAACACCATACTAAGCGGTAAAGATTTCGATGAGCCGCCGGAAATGACCAGTATTAAAAAATACGTACAGGATGAATTTCGGATTGGCGTCGGTGTGCAGGTACGCCAGCATGACATCGTTATCTTGGTGCCGAATGCTTCACTAGCCAACTCCCTGCGGCTGCGCGGTCCCGACCTAAAACGACGCTGCCAAATTGATAAGCGGCTTACTTTTCGTATCGGCTAATCCATAGTACCTAAACTAGTAATTTTTGAAGGTCGGTTTTTGCCTGCTGAAAATCGTGATACAAGACAGACTTCATACCAAGCTGCCTGGCAACCTCACCGTAATACTCAACATCATCAACAAGTATGCAGGCTTCCACCGGCACATTAAGCCGCTGCGCCGCCAAAGCAAAGATACGGGGGTCAGGTTTTGTCATGCGAACTTCGTAAGAAAAGATAAAATCATCGAATAAATCCTGCTCGCTGGCGGTCAGGAAAATATCCCGGATCCAGTTACTGGCTACATTACTAAGCAAACCAATTTTATATGATTGTTTTAGGATGGCTATAAGTTTCAATATTTCAGTATTTTTGTTTGTTTCGTATCTTTTAATGCCGTCTAGGTTCCTAGGAAGTTTACCTGTCAGTTTTTTTATGGCGCCGCGGAATTCTGTAGCGCTTAATAAGGCACTACCGTAAGCATGGTTGAGTTCCCGGGCTTCCTGGCGCTGAGTTTCGGGCAAAGTAGCCGCAAATTCTTTCCAGGTGTCAGTTGTAAGCACGCCAAAACAATCAAAAATTATAGCTTTGATCATGCCTCTATTCTACACCGGGACGATGGCCAAGGAATGGGTGTAGAAAACTTTATAAGGGGATATCCTGAGTAAGATCATCATACTTTGGCACTTGAGCATGGAACAGAGTAAGAGTTGTATCTACCGACCCCAGGTAAGTCTTGGGCTTGCCGCAGCTGGTGGCCCAGTAACGCATAATATCTTTACCATCTTGTATTAACTCAAAAACGTAGCGGTCACCCAGGGGACAATAACCGCGTTCGTCCCGCGAGGCGGGATCTGGATTAGATACGGTTTTAGCAAAGCCGGCATGAGCGAGTGAAAGCAGAAAGGCAGCGTAGGCGTTTTCGGTGTTGTTAAACTGTTGCCTCTTAATTATATTACCATTATAGCCCCCGACTTGTTCATAGATAACGTTGCGGCGATTGACGCTGATTATGATTTGCGGATGCACTTCCTCGGCATTAACCGGTCCATCGGTAGTAAGCCGAAGCTCAGCATCAGTAGTGGCATAGCTGGCTAGTGTTTTACCGGTAGGTGCCTTAGGCTTGTTCCCGCCGCCATGGAATAAAAGGATGATTACCAATAGAATCAATAGTATAGTGGCAAAAAAACCGAGAAAATAACGCATAATTTATCCTCACAACTGTGATTATACATATACTAACACGATTATACGTTTTTTGCAATACCCAAAATATTTTATTATTTATAACTTATAATACATAAGGCATGAAACTTACATATCAAACAGGCATTGCTACCCTTATCCAATTCATTTCCTTCAGCTTGCTGACTTTTGCGAGCCAGGTCGGTTCGGTTATCACGACCTGCCATAAAGATGGCAGTAATTGCGTCAGTAATCTCCTTACATCTGTAATTCTTTACGTCCTGGTCGCCATAGCTTTCGGTATCATTTGGATAATCGGTTACGGCGCCCAAGAGCGACGCAGTAAGCGCTTAGCCCAGCTGCTGATCTGTATCGAATCGTTCGTCGCCCTCGTGGCAATCTTCAGCCTCAAGCTCAGCTTGCACCGTAGCAAGAACATCCTCGGATTGGCCACCAGTTTTATCATCTTAGTCGTGGCCGTGTGGACAATTAGCTTAGCTTGGCGCCTGATGAGAGCTGGGGGCGGGCGGGTCGTAGTCAACCAGAGGCGGCGACACAAAAAGCTTGTTAATTAAAGTTCGCCCCAGTTGTTACCGATAGTAACATCAACCTCAAGGCGCACAGGCAGATCATAGATGTTTTCCATTGTTTCTTTGAGCAAATCATCTATCCGTCCTGCGACTGATGCGGGACATTCAACAATCACAGAGTCATGGATCTGGAGGAGCATATTGCAATCGTTGTGCTGAGACCGCAGTAGTTCCTCGATTTTAATCATAGCCAGCTTCATTATATCGGCAGTGGTGCCCTGGATGGGCATATTGATAGCGGCCCGCTCAGCCGCCTGGCGTATAACAAAGTTGCTGGAATGTATATCGGGCATAGGGCGGCGGCGGCCGAATAGCGTTTCTACATAGCCGTCTTTACGAGCCTTATCTTTGACCCGGTCCATATAGTCAAAAATGGGCTGGCGAACAGATTTATAGCGATCAATAAATTTTACCGCCTGGTCGCGGGTCATGCTCGTAGCTACGGAGAGTCCGTGAGGACTCATGCCATATAGTATGCCAAAGTTGATAGCTTTAGCAGCCCGGCGCATCTGTTTAGTGACGTCTTCCAGTTCTCGTTCGTAGACCAGGGCAGCCGTGGCCGTATGGATATCAGCACCGCGGTTGAACATGTCAATCAGCTCAGTGTCCTCCGCCAAAACGGCAGCCATACGCAGCTCAAACTGCGAATAATCGGCACTGATCAATTTTTTATCCTTATTAGCTACAAATGCAGTACGAATACGACGGCCGAGATCTGTACGCGTCGGGATATTCTGGAGGTTCGGGTCATGGCTGCTCAGCCGGCCGGTCTGAGCCTGGTTCAGGCTGTAAGTCGTATGCAGACGCGAGTGTTTGTCGACCTGCTGCGGCAGAGTATCAATATAGGTATTTTTAAGTTTCGTGACTTCCCGGTACTGCGTAATCAGATCTATGATCGGGTGCATGCCCCGCAATTTATCAAGTTCACGGGCGGCCGTACTGTAGCCGGTTTTACCCTTTTTAATACCGCCCGACGACAGCTTCAGCTTAATGAATAGAATATCGGCTAATTGCCCCGGTGAACTTATATTAAATTCCTGGTCGGCATGGCCGTAAATCTGTTGCTCGTAATCCGAAATAAGATCATTGACCTCGTCTGCGAACTTAGCTAGATACTTAGTATCAAGCTTGATACCCGTGTGCTCCATATTTGCGAGTACCGGAATTACCGGCCACTCAATGTCCAAGGTCAGGGCCGATAATTTTGAAATTTTCTTCAACTCGATTGTCTGCTTATCGTAGAGAGCTTTGATGGCAGCAATGATTTCGGGAGCGCGGGTAATCACTCCCTCACGGTCTAAATCTTCAAAAGACGAGCCGTCATAACCAAGGTCAGCCTGGACTAATTCTGTAAAAGTTTGCTCGCGCCGCAAGCTATTAAGCAAATAAGCACCAACAAACACGTCATGTCCGACTGGCGGCATCTCTTTGACGGCAACTTCCAGCAGGACCTTCAAAGTCGACTTTACATCGTAGCCGATAACCGGACTGAGACTATAGAAGTTCGCAGCTACAGCTTTGAGGTCCAATTTTGTCAGGTCCAGAGTGTACGTCTTCCGCCCATCATTACTGAGAATAAGTACTTCCGGGTTACGGCCATGTTTGCCAGCGCAGCGGGAATGAATGAACATCTGCTCTGAATCAGGAATTTTAAGGGCGCCCAATTTACCCGGGCTGTCGATGATAACGTTTTCACCCATGCGCAGCGAAGTAGTACCGCTGGCAGCATGATGATTGTCAATCGCAACCTGCATAACTTCCGGGAGCCGGCGGGCCAGGCTGCGGAATTCCAGCTTTTGCAGCAGGTCCAGTACCTTCTCGGGCTGACATTTGGTACCATCTACCGCTTCTAGGTCCAGCTTAATGGGGGCATCGATCCAGATACGGGCCAGCTCTTTGCTCAAATAAGCCAGTTCCTTGCCAGCTACCAGTTTTTTCCGGACTGTCTCTTTTAATAAATCCAGGTTTTCGTACACGCCGTCAAGCGTTTTATAGGTTTTGATTAATTCCAGGGCGCCCTTTTCACCAATCCCTGGCACGCCGGGAATATTATCCGACGAGTCGCCTTTCAAAGATTTCATATCCAGAAATTGGTCAACTTGTATGCCATATTTGGCTTCAAAACTCTTGGGTGAATACAATTCAATGTTAGACAGTCCGGTTTTGAGCGCATAAACGTGTACATGGGCATTCACTAACTGGAGCATGTCCATATCAGAGGTCACCAGCAGGGTTTCAATATCTTTTTCGCGGGCTTGCACGGCCAGCGTACCCATAATGTCGTCAGCCTCGTAATCGTCAAGCTCGTAAAGCGGCCAGCCAAAGGCCTGTAGTAACTCCTGCAGGATCGGTACCTGCGCGTAGAAATCCGCAGGCGCCGGCTTGCGCCCGGCTTTGTATTCGGGATACAGTTCCAGACGTTTGCGGATATTAGTCTTTGGCTTATCCCAGGCCACGGCCACGTAATCCGGCTTCAGGCGGCGAATGACTTCCAACGCCATAGTCGCAAAGCCAAACACCCCGCCTGTGGGCGTACCGTCTTTGGTACTCAAATTAGGCATGGCATAATAGCCACGATAGAACACACTCTTACCATCAATAATGGCCAGCTTTTTGCGCTTAGTTACAATCTCTTCTACCATTACCAACAGTATACGCCAAGGTGTAAATAAGGACGAGATGGCACCTATTAATCAATACGTCTGTGTCTCGGTTATTACCGCGTCTAGTGCTACATCGTGAAGCTCGGATGGGATATAATCCAGTTTGCCTGCTTCAAAGCAGACGCCGATTTTTTTTGCCTGCGGCTGTGTGGCCAGGAATTTATCGTAGTAACCTCCTCCGTAGCCGATGCGATGCAGATTTTTATCAAAGCCCAACATAGGCACAATAATAATGTCAAATTCAGTTGGTGGCGTACCACCGCGGGCAGCTACCAGTTGCCAAACACCACCGATTAATCTAGGTGTGAATAATTTAAGCTCCGCACAATTATCTTCCAAGTACGTGATTAAACCGCTGATATCAGGCTCCATGAGCTGTTTAATTGGCTCAAAATAATGCAAAGTTTTAACACCAGACCAATCAACTACTTTTTTAAGACGTTCATTAATAGCCCGACTTTTTGTAGTCCGCTCAGCATCTCTCATCTCCAGCCGACTTTGTTTAAGCGACTGTCTCAACTCGGCTTTACCCAACTTCATAGTTCTATTTTAATCTATCCCCTCTTATTTCTTGTACAATAAGGGGAATGCAAGAGCAAAAAGTTATCGTGTTTGTGGGGATGCCGGGAGTTGGCAAGAGCGTTTGTGTGGGGTATTTGAAGGGCAAGAACCTGCCCTTTGTTTACTTCGGGGGGATTACCATCGATGAGGTTAAACGCCGGGGTATGGAGGTTAATGAAGCCAGTGAGAAATTAGTTCGCGAAGACATAAGGGCAAAAGAAGGTAAAGGAGCTTACGCGGCGCGCATCATCAGACAGATTGAAGAGTTATTTGAGCAGGATCGACATTATGTAGTTGTCGATGGGCTGTATAGCTGGACGGAATACAAAATTTTTAAGGAAGTTTTTGGTCACCGGGCGATTATCATCGCCGTCGTAGCTCCAAAGCAGTTGCGTCACAAACGGGTGGCAGCTCGGCCAGTCCGGCCGTTAAGCGAAACGGAATCAACGGCCCGGGATTACGCCGAGATAGAGAATCTCGAGAAGGGCGGCCCTATAGCCAACGCTGATTACTATTTAGCAAACGATGAGTCCGCCGAAAGTCTGGTTGCAGATTTAAAAAGACTACTGCTGAAAATCGGTATTAAACTCTAGGAATTGAAATGCCTATTACTTAATGTAGTCATGCAATTTTTTGGCATCGCGGTGCTTGCGAAGCTTAGCCAGGGCTTTAGCCTCTATCTGGCGGATGCGCTCGCGCGTTACGCTGAATTCCTGCCCGACTTCTTCCAGGGTGTGGCTTTTGCCGTCTTCTAGGCCGAAACGTAGTTTGAGGATCTTTTGTTCGCGCTCCGTGAGGGCGGAGAGCATGTCTTTGACCTGCTCTTTCAAGAGCTGGCCGGTAGCCGATTCCTCCGGTGAAACGGTTTCTTCATCCTCGATAAAGTCAGCTAACACGGAGTCTTCTTCGTCATCGCGAATTGAAGCGTCCAGAGATGAAATATCCTGTTTGATTTTCATAATGTGTTCGACTTTATCGACATCGATTTCCATCTCTTTGGCGATTTCGTCGTTTGACGGTTCGCGGTTGAGCTCCTGGGTCAAGCGGCGTTGGGTACGCAGCAACTTGTTGATAGTCTCGACCATATGCACCGGGATACGAATAGTGCGGGCTTGGTCGGCAATGGCACGGGTAATAGCCTGGCGGATCCACCACGTGGCATAGGTACTGAACTTAAAACCTTTGTCCGGGTCAAATTTTTCAACAGCACGGAGTAAACCCGTATTGCCCTCCTGGATCAGATCCAAAAGATCAAGTCCACGGCCCACGTAGCGTTTGGCAATCGATACCACCAGGCGCATATTAGCTTCGGCCATTTGGTCTTTGGCCTCTTTTTCGCCAGCCACAACTCGTTGGGCCAGTTCTAGCTCTTCCTGGGCGTTAAGTAAGGGAATCTTACCAATTTCACGTAAATACAAGCGGACAGAATCATCAGCCACATTGTCGTCTAAATATACGGGGGTGTTAGTGGCTACCGCTTCTTCTTCCGTTTCTTCGGCCTCCCACTCGGCAGTAAAGGCTACGGCATCGGTTGTAGTAATCTCTATATTAAGGTCGGCAAGCTCGGTATAAAGCGCGTCAAGCGCTTCAGCATTCTCAGGCGTTTCCGGTATTTTGGCAAGTATATCACTCTGCTCTACACGGCCATCCTTTTTAGCTTGCTCGATTAACTGTTGTTTTTGTTGTTCAACAGTCAGTTGCTCATCAGCTGGCTTGGTATCTTTTGCTTTAGCGCTGGTCATTCGCCGCTCCTTTCACTTTATTAAGTAACACATCATAGTTTTTGGCTTTTTCCAGAAGTACTCGAACTTCCGCCTCATCAGCGGTTTCGAGTTCCCGAGCCAGATTGGCTTTCTCGGTTTTGACAAATTGTTCTATCAGTCGTGCCTGCAATCGAGCGGCTTCGTAGTGAAGCTCGTTAAGCTCGAGACCCTGGTAGAGTTCCTCATAGAGTAATGCTTCTATTTTAACATAATCGGCCAGATTTTGCACTGTCACACCGTCTTTAGCATCAAAGTCTGGATTGGCTTTCAAAAATTCCAACAAAGTTTTGCCTTCATCCGTGTAGAGCATTTCAATAATGATTAAACCCAGAAATTCCCGCAAGGTTTGTCTCGTAAGCATCAAACTGAGAAAATTATCTTGTGTTTTCTGGTTTTCCCTGGCGATTTTATCCAATTTAGCCGGTTCAATTTTAATCTGGCGGCGTCTGGCCTGAGGGCTTGGGCTAGCAGTTTTCTGCAGTTTCTGGGTAAGGGCTTCCCTGCTAACGCCAATAATCTTAACAATTTGGTTCATATAATGGTCGCGTTCTACCGCATCTGATAAACCTTGTATTAGCGGCAGTAAAACATCACTAAACTCGCGCTTGCCCTGCGCCGAGTCAATATTGAGCACTTTTTTGTAGCGTTTCATCAGCCAATCCAAGGCATACTCATGCTTAATAATCGCTTCTTCCCATAGCTTAGGATTCTGCCTTATTAGATCATCCGGATCCTTACTGTCAGGAATGTCAATGATGCTTAAGGATACTTTGACCCGGGAAGCAATCGGGATGGCCCGCTCGGTAGCCGCCACGCCGGCCTTATCGGCATCAAAACTAAGGCGGATATCGTCAGTAAAACGACTGAGTGTTTTAAGGTGCGCTTCCGTGAGCGCTGTGCCGGCGGTAGCCACCACCTGCCGCACACCGGCCTGATGACTGGCTATAACATCCAGGTTACCCTCTACCAAGACCACAAACTTGATCTTGCGAATTGATTCTTTGGCCAGGTGCAGGCCATAAATGTGACGGCTTTTGTCGTAAAGCACAGTCGCAGGCGTGTTTATATATTTAGGTGCGCTTGGATCCTCATCTAGTAAACGGGCTGTAAAGCCAATAATTCTTCCCTGCGGATCTTGTAATGGAATCATTAACCGGCCGCGAAACATATCCTGAAAGCCGCCGCGGAAATGCCTGGCACTTAATCCGGCCTGTTTGATTTCGGTCTCGCTAAAGCCCTTGGATTTCAAAAAATCCAGTAATGCCGAGCCATTGTTAGGCGAGTAGCCTAATCGCCATTCCAACGCTGTTTTCTTAATAAATTGACGTTTATTAAAGATATACTCCAACGCAGCCTTGTGTTTAGAAAACTGGACTTGGTAGAAACGTGCCGCGCTTTCCAGCACTGCGTATAGTTTTTCCTTATCCGGGCCGCCGCTTTTGCTGGAACTACGGTATTGCTCAATATCAATGCCGGCTTTTCGAGCCAGAAGCTCCAGTGCTCCTTTAAAATCCAAGCCCTCCACCTCCATGACAAAACTGAACATATTTCCACCTTTACCAGATGAAAAATCATGCCAGATCTGTTTTTCCGGACTAACTACAAAACTTGGCGTTTTCTCATTGCCAAATGGGCTTAAGCCCTTCCAATTCCGTCCAGCCCGCTTAAGCTGCACGTATTCACCGATCACATCCTCAATCGAGAGCCGGCTCTTAACCTCTTCAACCGCATCCATAGTTAACCCTATTGTACGCTACAGTAATACCTGGCAAGCACTGTATTGATTGATTATTTTTTAGAAGGGTTCCTGATGCCAATAAGCGAGATGGTACCGCCGGCAATCATCAAGCCGGAAATGGTTAAAACACCGGTGTGAAAGGCGGAAACAGAAGCACTGGATAGGGCCTGTGCAAAGACGGTATCGTGTTGATAAGGTTTTGGCGGTGTGGTCTGGAATGTAATTTGCTTGGCGGCCGCTATAGTTTCCTGAGGTATTGAAGAAGTAGCCATTTTTTGAGTAACAATACTGCTAAATTGAGCGGCGACTACGGCGCCGACCGCTGCAACGGCAAGCAGTCCTGCTACCCGTGCCACGGCGTTATTAACGGCTGAGGCAATACCTGCCTGCCCAGGCGGAACATCGCCTAAGATAGCCGAAGTCAGAGGTGCAACTGTGACCGCCAAACCTATACCAAATAAAATTATTGCCGGGAGGAGTTGGTTCCAGTAATTAACTTGCACGCCTAGTTTAAGCATCATCAAGAAACCAATAGCCGCTACAATAGGGCCCAAGCCCATGAACAAGCGCGGGCCATATTTACCGGCTAAGGCCCCCATACGCGGTGACAGCACAAACAAAATCAGCGTTACCGGTATTCCAGCCATGCCGGCAGCCAGCGCCGAATAACCGCTCACTTGCTGCAAAAAGACAACTAGCAGGAAGAATGAAGCGGTTAGGCCGGCATAAACCGAAAGTGTGGCAATATTACCGATACTGAAATTGTGGTTATGGAACAGGGTGAGCGGCAGCATTGGATATTTGGTACGTTTTTCGTACACCAGAAAGCCGGCAAACAGGCTTACACCAATTAGCAGAGGCAGATAAATGAGTGGGCTGCCCCAGCCGTAATGAGGCTGTTCAATTAGCGAAAAAACCGGACCACCCAGGCCCAACGCGCACATAATAGCACCGGCATAATCAACCGGTGCTTTGGAATCACCATCCTTGCCCGCCTTGATACTCTTTAACAGATACAGGGTTATCACAATCGGCAACACGTTAATAGCAAAAATCCAACGCCACGAAGCCTGATCAACCAATATACCGCCTACTAACGGACCAAGTATAAATGAGATACCTGTCCAGGCTGTCCAGCTACCAATTGCCTTACCTTGGGCAGGTCCCGAGAAAGTTGAAATTATTAACGCTAGTGAGCTTGGTACCAATAAGGCGCCGGCAATTCCCTGGAGTGCCCGAAAAATAATCAGTAAACCATTGTTTGGCGCTACTGCGCACAGCACTGAAGCAGTCGCGAAACCCCACAGTCCCAATGTCAGAATCTTTTTGCGTCCCAGAAGATCCGACAATGAACCGGCAATTAGAATCAAAGAGCCCAGAGTTAATAAATAAGCATCGACGATCCATTGCTGTGCCGACAGGCCGCCGCCAAGCTCATGCTGTATAGCGGGCAATGCTACATTCACGATAGCGCTGTCCAGGAAAGCAACAAAAGAAGCCAGAATACTCACCCATAACACCAGCCGTTGCTGATTGGTCATGCCTCAAGCATAGCAGACCGCCTGAGCAGATACGTTTCGCTTAGCAGAGAAGCTTGTGGTTTAATTAAAGTCATGTCACTAAAACCGTTGCAATCACATCAGGATAGGCATGTCTACATACCGCAGCATATTGAAAAAGCTATGGCTCAACATATGCAGCAATCTATGCCTGCACACCTGAAGAAATACCAAGATGGAAATACCTACATACCGCAGCATATTGAAAAAGCTATGGCTCAACATATGCAAGAGTCCGTACCTGCACATATGAAGGAGTATATTGGCCCTTATATGCAGCAGAAAGTGATGGACCCGAATGTGACCACACCAAATGTTTCGTTAGTACCGTCGCCCAATCCCCTCTCGCAAGCCTCTGTAGCCCATTCACCACGACAGAACTATTTTCATCCGCCTGAAGAGCAAAGCTTAAACCAATCTGCCGTTGTCAATACTCCTGAGCCCGGCGTCTACTCAAGCGATGGCATGGGTACGCCTGCCGAACCGCAACCTCTGTCCCCCGTTCAGGCTTATGACTTCATCACCAACCCCGCGAAGCCGCCCAGGCAGTCCCTATTAAACGGCAAGCCGCCGGCAGTTCGCGCTGCCATTGTGTCGGGGGTCTTACTTGTCTTAATTATTCTTGGTATCTTTATCAAAGGGCTCTTTGGCGGCAGTTCCAATTTAACGTCATTTATTTCAATTGCCCAGGATCAGGAAGAACTGATACATATAGCCACGGGGGCGGCTCTGCAAAAGGACCTATCCATCAACAATAAGAACTTAGCTGCCACCACTAAACTCAGCCTCGCTACTGCCCAACTTCAAATCATAACCTATCTGAATACCAATCATAAGAAAATTAATCCCAAAGTGTTAAATCTAAAGGTAAGCTTAGAGACTGATGATCAGCTAACGGCAGCGGCGGCGGCAACCACATACAATCAAACGTTTAAAGAGATTATGAAGACAAAGCTAACAAGTTATATGAGTGATCTTGAGCAAAGCTACGGGCAAACAAAAGGCCCGAAGGGACTCGCCTTACTAAAAAGTGACTATGCCGGGGCACAGCTCTTGTTAGAGCAGCTGAACACACCAGACTAAATCACCCAAGGAAACAGCATAAGGCTCCTTAAACATCACTACCCTCAACGAGACGGTAGCTGTGGCGAATTAAGTCTTGCACCTCTTGCCAGCCTAGTTGGCCGGCCAGGACTAGGGTATTCCAATGTTTTTTATTCAGATGGTACCCAGGCATCACCTCGTCATATTTTTCACGCAACGTGAGTGACAGCGCCGGATCGCATTTTAAACTTAGGCGGACCGGATCTTTACCTTCACTTATCAGCGCGAACATCTTGCCGACATCTGTAGGACCGACTTTATATACAGCCACGTCTTTCCCGAATGGATAATCCAGCCAGCTGTTGGGCATACTTAGAATGTAGTTCTCAACCGTCTTATGATCCATGCCTGAACCACTCCAGATAATGTTGCAGCTCGGCAATAGAGGCCTGGATGTCGTCAAATGCCCGGTGAACCTCTTTTTTTTCGAACTGCACGTCATACTTGGCCTGCATTAACACCTTCCAAGCGCTAACATCAAGCATGCGGTAATGCAACTTTAGATCAAGCTGTGGCCAGTACTGTTTGATAAAATTACGGTCATTATGAATACTGTTACCCGCCAGAACGGCCGGTTCGGTGCCAAATTGTTGTTCAACCAAACTTATTAATTCCTGCTCCACTTGACCGCTCGGTTTGCCGCTATCCATTTTACGGACAAATTCATCCCTGTTCTGAGGATAATCCGCCCACCAGATATTTTTCTGCATTCGTTCTATAACCACCTCCCGTGGCTGCTGCACTATCGACTCATAACTAGCTAAAGTCTTAAATTTAAAATCAGTAATTTCTGCCGCCACTTCCAGAATTACGTCATTTTCCGGATCCAATCCTGTCATCTCCAAATCTACCCAAAGTAACTTCGTCGGCAATGCGTTTTTATCCATTATTAATAAGTTTTGGCACTTTCAAATTCCGCGGACCACTTGCCTTGGGCCGCCAGACTGTTAGCTTCTGCGCGGTGGAGATAGGCAGTCAGTGCTTCGTCCTTTTTTCCTTGAGACCAGAGCTTTAGGACCGGATTCTGGATGGCCCGGCTATAGGAAAAAGACAGCGGCCATGGCAACCCGCCGATTTTATTCATAGCATCTAAATGGGCTGTGGCTTCTTCCTCGCTTTGCCCACCAGAGAGAAACACCACCCCTGCCAATTCATCCGGCACGTGTTCCTTTAAGCATTTAACGGTTTGTTGAGCAACCATGTTTACATCTGCTCTGTCGGCGGCATTATTACCAGATAGTACCATGCTGGTTTTTAAAATCAGGCCTTCTAAAAGCACGTTTTGTTTTTTAATTTGCGCGAATACGGCGTCAAGCGTTCGCGCGGTTACCTCGTAACAACGGTCAATGGCGTGATTTCCATCCAGCAAGACCTCAGGCTCAATCACCGGCACAATACCGGCTTCTTGAGCCAGCGCGGCATAACGGACCAGGGCGTGGGCGTTGGCCTGTATGCAGGCATCAGATGGTATTTGATCCCCGTCGATGGTGATGACTGCCCGCCATTTAGCAAAACCGGCACCTAGAGTAGCGTATTCCTCAAACCGTTCCCGCAGACCATCCAAACCTTCTGTGACCTTTTCGCCGGGATGCAAGGCGAGGTCTTTGGCGCCTTCGTCAACTTTAATTCCCGGAATTATGCCCCGCTGTTTCAGGATATCTACAAACGTCTGTCCGTCATCAGTAGCTTGCCGCAACGTCTCGTCATACAAAATTATGCCGCTCACAAATTTTTCTACGCCGCTCGCCGTAATTAGTAATTGCCGGTAAATCCGGCGGTTTTCTACAGAGTTTTCTAAACCGACTGACTCAAACCGCTTGGCAATAGTAGGGCTGCTTTCGTCTGCTGCCAGGAGACCTTTGCCTGTTGCTACTATGGCTGCGGCGGTTGATATAAGTTGTTGTTCGTGCTGCATATTTAGGCCTCCTTATACAATTCCACGAGATTTTTATTGCCAATAGTAACCGGTATCCGTTGGTGAAGTTCGTTTGGTTCTATATCAAGAATGTCCTGGGCGTCTGTCCGGGCTGCGCCCCCTGCCTGCCAGGCTAAAAAGGCCATCGGTTTGGCTTCGTAATTAAGGCGCAGCTTAGGCTTGAAATTATTATTACCGCTCGTATCAACAGCCGGATAAAATAACAAGCCGCCTTTAATGAGATTGCGATGAAAGTCAGCCACAAACGAGCCAATCCATCGTAATTTAGAAGTATGTTTTTTAACTTTTGCTAAATACCTTTGATCGCTAACAGATATATAGGATGCGTATGACTCGTTGAAGCTATAGTAGGGTGTTTCTGTGGGAATTTGAAGATGGGCATTACTGAGCAGGAATTCCCCCAAGTCAACATCAAGTGTAAATTCATGCACGCCGTCGCCCCAGCTAAAAACCAGTATTGTACTGGAACCGTACAAAACATAGCCCGCTAGCACCTGGTCACGGCCGGCTTGCAGGAATTGTCCGGAATCACCGGGCGATAGATTATCAAGTTTTTTATGTACCGAAAAAATCGTGCCAACACCAACATTGACGTCGATATTGCTGCTGCCATCCAGCGGATCGAAAGCAATAATATGCCGGGCCTCCGGATTGTCCAGATCAACTACAGTCTCCTCCTCTTCGCTGGCCAGCACTGCGAATAATCCGGTGCTGCTCAGGTAGTTTTTACAGAGATCGTTAGTATAGATGTCGAGATTGGCCTGTGTTTCATTCTGAACGTTTGTACTGCCGGCCAAGCCGCGAATATCCGTCAGCCCAGCCCTGTTAGTGCGGGCGGAAATCAGCTTGCCGATAGTAGCAATATCGGCCATCATCATTACCAACTCGGATTTCTCAGGATGGTCCTTCAGCTCCTCCAAAAGATAGAGCTGCAAGGTTTTAGGTACACTAGTCATTCCTAGCAATTATAAAGCATGTCGATCACTTAGCCGCTTAACATTACCAATTTCCTAAACCTATTATTGGCTGGTGGCACGAGCCGGGGCCAGAGCATCGCTGTACCATTTAACCTCGTCCAGAGTTCTTTTTAGTGCAGTCTGGGGGCCGTAAGGCTTTGTCTTTATAGATTCATCCAAATTGCCTTCTTCATCAATTTTTTCGGCGACCCGGTCGCTAAAGTAAGTCGCGCTCGGCACCGAAAAGGACAGTGCTCCCGCCAGGACGCCACGTAAATGAGCCACGGCTTGTGCTCCGCCGGTGGAACCATGCGCTACCAATCCGACTGGTTTCTTAGCGAATTGAAAATCTAATAGGTCTATAGCGTTTTTAAGTACAGCCGGGTATGAGCGGTTATACTCTGGTGTTACGATTACAAAGGCGTCGGCCTCGGCTACTTTATCTAGCCATTTTTTTATAGCCGGAATAGGCTGGCGGTCAGGATTGTACTGGGGCGATATGGCCTCATCAAAAAACGGCATTTCATAATCTCGTAGGTCGAGTAATTCTACAGAAGTATCAGGTAAATTTTTTGCTTCCTGGGCCACCCATTTAGCGGCCTTGTCACTTACGCGCCCTTCTCGGGTTGATCCTATAATAACTTGTAACTTCATAACACTCCTTGTCTTTAGGTTGCTTAATGGTATACTTTTTATAGTATTAAGTAATTTCTAGTATAAAGACATTACTATACTTTGTAAAGTTATGAAAACTGCCTCTGTTATCACCCCGCTGGAACCGAAAGTAGGCTGTATTGCCTCAGCTATGCAAATTATCGGCAATAAATGGACCGCTCTAATCCTGCGCGACCTTTTTAGCGGCCCTAAGCGCTTCTGCGAACTGGAAAAATCCGTCGGTGATATAAACCCGCGTACCCTGTCCCAACGACTCGATGATCTCGAAGCCCATGGCATCATAACCCGCCGCAGCTTCGCAGAAGTTCCCCCCCGCACTGAGTACACTCTGACTGCTAAAGGCCAAGACCTCCAGCCCATCCTAAAACAAATGGCCACCTGGGGCACCAAGTACACCGAGTCCGACTGCTAAAGCCTCGAATCAATTACCTTTACGCCTGGATTGCCTAGGTTAATCAACTGCTGGTCTGATGTCATAACACGCCAACTTTTAAGAGCAGCCAGACCCACTAAAGCTCGGTCAAATGGATCTTTATGATAAGTTTCGATCGATAGCAAGCCCTTTACCTCCCGCCCTAAGGGGCTATAAATCTCTACCTCCGAATTTTCCAAAAAATTAACCAAATCAACCGACACCTGTAATCTACCGGCTTTAATCTTCAGCTCCAACTCAAACAACGAAAGGACACTCACAATAATGTAATTATCGGGTGACTCTAGTAATGCTCTGGCCTTTTTGCCAAGCCTTGGATCACCACCCACCCACCAAAGGATTACATTGGCGTCCAGCAGGATTGACATTTTAAGACGGATTTTTATTAGGATCGGTAATGTCTTCTTCCCAAAATTCTTTCCAGATCGCTGCGTCTGTTTCAGGGCTGAAAGCATCGTCAGCCACCCAAACCTTACCCTTTAATGCCCCAAAGGCTTTGCTTCGATCCACTTTTTTTGTTTTGACCTTAGTAATCTGGTACTGTGATTTTCCGCGCGCTCCAAAGATGACCTTACCGTTGCCTTCCACCTCCCGCAACAGCTTGGACATATGAGTTTTCGTCTCGTGTATAGTATGCACTTTCATACTACTTAGTCTAGTGGACTAAGTTCTCTCTGTCAAGCCATAAATGAAACAGTTTTCCTGCTTTGAATACACGCTGGCAAAAAGGCGAAGATCTTCAGTCTATCCTATTTCTTGCAAAAGCTTGAAGCAAATTACGAAACAGATATTTTGCTGCACAAGACAATTATGTTATAATATACCAATGGCTGATATAAAATTAATTGACAAGCTTCCTGGCCCTAGCCCCGACCTGCAACCAACACTAAGCTATTTGCGTCTTGGCTGCACGGGATGCCAGCATGTGAAATGTTTTGAAATAGACGGATATGACCTTTTAGGAATGATCGATTATGATGGCTCAGGTCACGCTCTTGGTGAGATGCTCGGCTCGCTCTGCTTACAAGGTCTGCCTCATGTAGTTGTACAAAAAGAAGAAAAAGAAATATTTGGACATCTTGAATGTAAAAAAGAGACGTGCGAACATGAAGACGAAATTAAGGACTGGGGTGATTTCCTAAACCTTCTCGATATGGAAAATCAGTTTGATGTTTAAGCGTTTTCAACGCTTCTTATAATTATCATGTAATTCCCATCTCCATTTAGACAACAAATATTCTTAATACCGAACTTCCAGTATTTGCCTTCAACGAGCTATCTCAGTCCTAATAAGGTATAAACATTTACTCCTTTGCTGTGCCAAGTACACCGAAAACTGCTAAGCTAGCTTCATTTGTTTACGGCGTAAGATTAGGTAAATACTGAACAGTCCATTGGCTATAATCCACGTTAACGGATAGAGTAGCGTAACCAAATTATAGTTTTCTAGCGCATAAATGGCCAAGGCAAACCGAAATGTATTCATTTCGTACGAAAATAAGGTTTCTTGGTAAGGCTTATGCCAGGATTTACGAATAGTCGGTACAAAACCTAACATGTCAGCACTAGAGACGATAACCACAGCGATTAATGGTTGTTTGGCAAAAATCCACAACCCTAAAGCAAAAAGCGCTAACAAAAAACAAATAGTATCGATTGTATCTATATTCTTATCTTTTCGAGACACCCGTAAGCCCAATAATGCTATGAATAGACACACCAATCCTGCTGCCAGAGTGACTAATGATCCTACTCCTGCCCCCCCCGATAATTGGAGCGCATATGCTATAAGGGTAACAAGGCCCCAGATAAACCAAGTGTAAACATGGGGTTTTGTCTTCCCTTTAAGCGTATCTTTTATGTATGGCCCGTAGCCGACAAAAGTAAGAATAACAGCAACTGTGCTAATAAGCTCTTTCATACAGTTGCTTTTTTATATTTGTTATAGGCTTTCTGCATAGGCTTGTCGAAAGTCTGCAAGGACGCGTGGGCATTAATGGCGCGGGCGATTAGATAGCAATCGGCAAAATCCAGCATGGTTTCGCTAATTATTTCAAGCTGGGTAGTTAAGCGCGTTTCATCGTCAAAGGTGAAGCATATTTGTTGCATAAAGTTCTCGAAAAGTTCCGCAATTTTACGGTTACTATATTGTTGACCGCGCAGAACATAATAAACTTCTGCGAGAATAACATCGCTAATGCACAATTCATCGCGCTTAGCCGCCTCAATCAGTTGGCGAGCTTTTTTAGATAAGTCAGGGTGATCATCAAGTACCCAACGTAGCAAAACATTGGTGTCGAGAAGTGTCATATATTGACGTCATACTTTTTCGCAAGATACTCGCCAATAAGTTTCTCTTTTGCCGTAAGAGGTTGTGTGCCGTCAGGCTTGCCGAGCTTAGCACGAATTTCTTCAATCGTTGGTGGCCGGCTAATAGTTACCTCCCCGTTTCTTTTTATACGAAACTTTGCTCTTCGCCCCGGTTTCAGGCCCAGGTGTTCTCGAACCTGCTTAGGCACAGTTATTTGGCTTTTGCTGGTGAGCGGATAGGATGTTTTCATATTATAAGTCTAGCAAAAGTACTACTATTTGTCAATAGTAGTACTTTATAGAGTTTGGTATTACTTTTTCTCTTTGAAGTCGAGAGAAGCGGAGTTAATGCAGTAGTGTTGGCCGTTTGGTGAAGAGCTATCTTCAAACAGATGGCCTAGGTGGCTGCCGCAATTTTTACAGATAACTTCTGTGCGTTGCATCCCTAAACTATCATCGTTAAGCAACTCGACGGCACCGGCATCAGCTACATCGGAAAAGCTAGGCCAGCCGAGAAGACCAGGCATTGTTGAGTCGTATTTGGTGTCGCTTTTGAAAACAACGGCGCCGCAGGCGCCGCATACAAAGTCACCTGTGCCTTTCTCATTCAGTAGTTTACCTGTAAAAGGTGCTTCCGTACCCTTTTGGCGCAGTATTTTATATTGCTCGGGGGTCAGTTTTTGCTTCCACTCTTCATCAGATAGTGGCTGGTTCATGATTTCTCCTCCAGGCCTTTGTCCTTGGCGAGTTTGTCGAGTTTGTCGAGTTTTAAAAACTTAACGATGGCGTAAATAGCCGCCAGTACGAATAAGAAGTTTAGCAGTGCATAGGCGAAAGCACCCCAGTTAAAGGGTACATCCTGGCCATGAGAGTACACATTAAATGATCGAACATTAAGAGCACTGCCGAAGAGCACTGTAGACAGCGGTTTGATAAAACTGTCGACCAGCTTTGTGACTAGTAACTGGGCTTGCTGGCCGATAACGAAACCGATTGCCAGGCCGACTATAGCGTGCTCGCGTAAAAAATTCACGAAGCCGCCAACCGGATTCATTTCCTGTGCCATGACCACGGCCATGTTAGGTTTTGGCTTACGGCTGCTATCGGGCGACTGAATACGCATAGTCGTACCGGTTGTCACAGCTCTTGTTTTGCTGACCCTTCGTTTACGGGATTTTGCTGCCATATATTCCTCCAGTTCTTACATTTTATCAGGCGCGGCTATACCAAGTATACCGAGACCGGCCTGCAAAATCTCTGCATATTGTTGCACAAGGCTAAGCCGGACTGTTTGCCGCGCATCGCCAATTACCCGGTTATGTTCATAAAACCGGTTAAAGGTTTGTGCCAGTTCATACAAGTATGTACAGATGTGATGCGGCATCAGCTCGGTAACCGCTTTATTGACCACTTCCGCATATTCAGTCATTTTTCGCACCAGCGACCGTTCGCCGGCTTCAAGGGAATCAACGTTATAAATTTCTGCAGGAACCCCTCCTTCAGCTTTCATCAAGATCGACTGGGCCCGGGCATAGGCGTACTGCAAATATGGCCCGCTATTGCCCTCCAGGCTAACCGATTCTTCCGGGTCATAGATAATATCCCCGCCAAGACGTTGCTTAAGAAAAGCGTATTTCACGGCGCCGATCACTGTGATTTCATTATCCTGGCCGGTCTGATGCTTATTTGCAGAGCCAGTAACATTTAGCACGTCAATCGCGCGGATAATATTACCCTTCCGGCTGCTCATTTTGACCCCGCCAGCCAGCTTGACCATCCCATGGGTTAAATGAGTGGTGGCTTGAGCCAGTTCAGGCCGAAAATGCTCGATGCTTCTTAGCACGACTTTCATGTACTGCGCAATTTCATTACCGGTAATAACTATTGACCGGTCAAAGTGATAGTCCTGCCACTTAGCTATAATCAGGCCGACATCTTTAGCCTCGTAAGTCGGTAAACCTTCGGAGTTTATAAAGACCCGGGTGTGTAATCCATCCTTCTCACCGTCAAAAACTATAGCACCTTCACTAACTTTATAAACACCCTTTGCCAGCTGTTCATTAACAGTTTCTAGACCGATTGGCGCTGTCTGGCTTTCGGGATAGTATTTCTCAAACTCAACGCCAATCCTGGCATAAAAATCATCAAAATATTTATAACTCCACCCGCGCGTGGTCCAGTAGATTTGGGCTATGGGTGATTCGTGATCATTGTCGTCATGTATCTGATAAATACGCTTATTGAGTTCTGTGATTGCCTGTTTTGTATGATCATCGGTTTCATATGCTTTATTGCCTTCGACATAGCGGTCACTCAGCCAGTCTGACCTTTCATTTTCCGCTACTTCGGCCAGTTTTTCGGGCTGTTCACCGCCTAAAAATTTTAGGATGGCCCACATACTCTTGGCTACATGCAGGCCGACATCGCCGCCAAAATTAACTCGGCGAACCGTAGCTCCGGCAGTTTCCAGAAGATTAGCTATGGCATCACCGACTATGCTGGTATACAAGTGCCCGGCATGCAGGACTTTAAAAGGGTTTGGGTCAGAATATTCAGCCACGGCAGTTTTACCCTCTAAAGATTTTGCTGGTGTGGCTTTTAGTGACTCTCTTAGAGCTTGATCATTGAGTTTCAGATTGATAAAACCCGGTTCGGCTACTGTGATATCACTCACACTAGCAGCTAAAGATTCACGCAGGTACTCAGCTAGAGCTTCGCCAATCTCCCGCGGATTTTTCTGCAATTGCTTAGATAACTGTAGCGCCGCATTAGTCGCATAATCCCCAAACTGCTCCTCCGGCCGCGTCAGCTCGACTTTGACCTCAATATCAAATAGTTCCTTACAAGCCTCAGCGACTTTTTGCTCCAGCAACTCTTTCATTACTCCTAGTTTAACAGATTAACCTAGTACGCATGTGGGATCGGCACCGATTCACTGCAGAATAGATCCTTGTTGTCGCATACGACAAAAACACGAATTTTTACGTTATTTATGCTAAAATTGTCGCATGAAACTAAACAAAAACAGTTCATACACATTGCTGCACTTGCTAGGGGGCCAGACCACGGCTACCAAGATTGCAGCCCAATTGGATAACGTTGATGTCCGTTCTGTCCAGCGGGCGCTGGCTCGTCTCGTAGAGTTAGGCTTAGTTCAGCGAAAAGGCGCCAGGAATAACCCCGCTTATTCAGTTATCTATAAAAGTCTCGTGATAGCTGACATACCGGATAAATTGCTGGAAGATGATCAGCGACCGGAAACTACTTTTAACCATGATTTCATTACTTACTTAAGAGCCTCGTCAGAAGATATATTTGACCCGCTGTTCCCGCAAAGTGGGCAAGCTTTCAAAAATAGTGCGCCGCCCTCACCAGCCATGACCGCCAAGGACCTTGAGTACTTGACGGTGGAGTTGTCGTGGAAATCTTCGGCACTGGAGGGCAACACCTATACGCTGCTGGATACGCAACTACTCTTACTGGAAGGCGTCAAAGCCAAGAATAAGACCGAGTTTGAAACCCAGATGATTCTGAATCACAAAAACGCCATCGCCTTTATCGTCGAAAACAAGGAGTTATTCCAGACGGATATCCGGTTTTCGACGGTCGAGGAGCTGCATAAAATCATAGGTTACAACCTGGATATTGGTACAGGGGTCAGGCAGCGGCTGATCAAGATCACCGCTAGCAACTACACGCCTCTAGCCTACCCGCGCCAGCTTCGGGAATACGCCGACGACGTACTTATGATCATCAACCGGACAGCTGACCCCATCCTGAAGTCTCTCCTTGCCTTAGCGCTGCTACCCTATCTTCAGACCTTTGAGGACGGCAACAAGCGCACCGGCCGGATGTTAGCCAACGCCATCCTGATACACTCCATCGGCCGGGGCTTTAGCCTGCGCAAAGTCAGCGCCCGCCAGCTGGCTATGGCTTACTTAACCTTCTACGAATTCAACAGCATGCTAGACCTGACCAAAATCCTGGGCGCTGAACTGAACCGCTAATCATGAGAAGCAGTACTTTACGCTGAGTTCTCAGTCGCCAACTATTTCCGGGTCAAATATTAGCCGTTCCCACGCCAAATAAGCCTTACAAGTCTCAGCGACTTTTTGCTCCAACAACTCTTTCATTGCACTTAGCGTAACAGATTGGTCTCAGCCTCTTTTACCGCTTCTTCAAGAAGTATGTTATCCAATTTAATAATAGGCCGAATCCTAGAAATCCTATCACAACAGGTATAGCTCCTGATGTACTATGCTCGCCTACAAAATCCGCTTGCGCAGGGTTAGAGGGATTGTAGTAAAGATTGATACCGGAGTTCACAGGGTGATTGTTCGGTAAGCTATCACTATACCGGTAGGACTTTCCATTTTCCGCCGTGAAAGTTGCAGTTATCTGATAGGTTGTGCTGCAAGAGTCATTGTTAGTATCCGGGTAGCGGCAGACCATAGGGTTATCCTGACTGACTTTGGCGTTAGCCGCTTGAACGTAGCCCGTAGGTATTTTGTGGTCACTATTGATGAAATATATGGCAGCGCCACCAAACACACATAGTATTAGGCTGGCTAAAACTGCTGCCCAGAGCGGGAAGCCGGCAGCAATACGGCTTCGATTACTGGGTACTTGTACTGACGCTGGTACAATGACATTTTCGGCATAACGCACCTTCTCGATACCAGAAAAAAACTTAGCCGACAAGTCAGTAGCAGCAACTACGAGGCTTTCACAATTAGCCTCAGTTTGGGTGAGCTTTGTGTTGTCTCGATAAATAAAGAAGTGCTGTGGCGTCAACTCAAGGCTGTAGTCTTGGTAGTGGTCAATGAGATAGGCCATAACGTCAGGTGTAAATATCCTCAGTACTTCTATCTCAGCTCCTTCTGCCCCGTAGAGCGTAAAGTAGTGGTTAAAATCACCTTCAAGTTGATATTGCCTCAAGTTGATATGAAGGTGGTTAAGAACGGTCTTATGGGTATTCGAGATTAGCAGAAATTGTAGCCCTTCACCCTGAACTGCAATGTCCATAACGTCAAAACTTGTAGCCTGTCGATTACTTCGTGCATCAACCCCTACTTCGCCTAACATATATTCATACACGCGGAAATTACGGCCACTGACCTGTCCATGCACCAGCCAGCCTAATAGATAACCGCGGGCAGGACCAGATCTTTGCCCTATTAGATAAGCCGGGTTCTGGAAAATAACGCCATCTAAATCATTGAGTACAGTGTTCGTTTGGTAAACGTAACCATTTTTAGCGGCAAAGGTTTTAATGGCGCTCTGCTGTCCCTTATACTTCCACAAATACCATATGCCAATAGGAAGTATGATGGGCAGGAAGAACCACCCGCCGAGTGCTAAAAATACTAAGGCAAAAGCCCCGAGGAATAATATGCCGAGAGCCGCTTTCCAGCCGGTAAGAGATTTCATCTGGCTACCGACTAGTTCAGGCTGTGATAGCTGTTTGGTTAGTGGTGTAGATGTTTGTGGTGATGTAGGTTGCGTAACTTGAGGCTGTATTACTTTAGTATCGATGGGTGTTCCAGGATTTTGTTCTGGCTGTTGGTTTGGGTTCATGCCATGACTTATTATACCAAAGGAACCTAGGCAATAGGTGGGATCAATTTAGGCCGTAGCTGGACGCGAAACCCAGCATCAGGTTCATATTCTCGATGGCCTGGCCGGAAGCGCCTTTTATCAGGTTGTCGATGGTTGATATTACGACTAACTGATTGGACTCGTCAATTTCGAAGCCGCCGATCTGGCAAAAATTGGTCTTCTGGGTGTGTCTGACTTGGGGGATATCCTTGCTTACCCGTACAAACGATGAATCTTTGTAGAAATCCACGTAAAGTTTAAGGGTCTCTTCGGGAGTTATGTCCTTATTAAGTAATATGTGGGCCGTGCACATCATTCCCTGGAATGTATCTATAACATGGGGGGTAAAGCTCAGCGGGGTTTTAACAAACTGTTCTATCTCGTACTTGTGGCGATGACGGGTAATGCTGTAGGCCACAAGATTATCCTTGATAATGGTAGGATCTTTGGCATAAGGGCTGTCTTTACCGGCTCCCGACCAGCCACTTTTACAGTCAAAAATGATGTGGCCAGCAAATTCCTGTATAGGGTAGGCGGCCAGGATACATGCCGTGGCATAGCACCCCGGGTTGGCTACCAGCCTGGCCTGTTTTATTTCTGCTTGGTGCAGTTCAGGCAGCCCGTAAACAGCATTGTGGGCAGTTTTTACGTGCTTACGGCCATAAATTGCCTCGTATTTTTTGATATCTTTAAAGCGGTAATCGGCACTCAGATCAATGATTTTGATTGAGTTATCCAGCTTCTCTATTGCGTCCATAGAGATCCGGTGCGGCAAAGCGGAAAATATCAGGTCAGGGTTCAAAGCGTTTATTTGCTCGAATGTATAGTTGGTGTAAGTTTCATCACCTTCAAAATCAGGATAAAGCTCTGAAACTTTTGTGCCGTCGTAAGTTCGGCTATTCAACACTTTTACTTCAACACCGGCGTGCTTTTTTAATAATTTTAATAGCTCCTGCCCTGTATAGCCGCTGGCCCCCAAAATTCCAACTTGTTTCATGGTTGCATTACCTTTTCTAAAATTCTGACGCACTCGTCAGCCTGTTGTTTAGTTACCGTAAGTGGAGGCAGCATCCGGATAATATTAGGGGCTGGGGAATTAACTATTAGTCCGGCCTTGAGGGCCCTGCCCACTATATCCGCTGAATTTTCATTTTTTAAAACGATACCGAGTATCAATCCTTTACCACGCACTCTGTCGATTTGTTGGCCCTGGTCCATTTCCATTAATTGTTTGACAAGATAGTCACCGACAGTAAAGGCATTGTTTTGTAGATCGTGCTCTTCAATGTATTTGATGGTGGCCAAAGCTGCGGCTGCGGATAAGTTATTGCCGCCAAGTGTAGTGCCGTGATCTCCGCGTTCAAATTCAAAGTTTGACAGGCAAACCCCTATTGGTATGCCGTTAGCTAGGCTTTTGGCCGTGGTAACTATATCCGGCAGAATGCCCTCGTGTTGATAAGCAAAGAATTTTCCAGTCCGGCCAACGCCGGTTTGGACTTCGTCGACGATCATCAATATTTGAGCATCGTCGCACAACTTTCTTATACCCCTTAGAAAACCTGGTTTAGGTGTGACAATACCGGCCTCACCCTGCAAGGGCTCAACAAATATGGCTGCAGTGTTGGTATTAATTAACTCCCTGGCTGATGCTAAGTCGTTATACTCTGCAAATTTCACAGATGGGGACAGGGGCAGAAACGGCTCTCTGTACTTGGGATTCCACGTCAAAGCCAGGCTGCCGGTTGTCCGGCCGTGAAAAGAACCTTTGAAGGCGATAAACTCCGACTTTCCCGTAACCTTTTTGGCCAGCTTTATGGCAGCTTCGTTACTTTCGGTACCCGATAGGCAAAAAAAGCATTTTTGTAGACCCGATAGCTCTGAAAGCTTTTTGGCCAGCAGTATCTGGGGTTCAGTGTAATAGTAGTTAGAAACGCTTAATAGTTTATGTGCCTGGTCTGATATAACCTGCGCAATCTCCTTGTTAGCGTGACCTACCGCACAGGTTGCGACACCGCCAAAAAAATCCAGATATTTTTTGCCTTGCTTGTCATATATATAGCAGCCTTCCCCCCGCTCAAAGATGACGTCAAACCGTTGGTAGGTTTGCATAATATGCTCTTTTTCAAGCGTTTTTAATTCGTCAGCTTTCATTTACAATCTCAGTTCCGATTCCCATATCAGTAAATATCTCCAGCAACAAAGTTCGTTTCACTGTCCCGTTTATAAGGTGTGCCTTTCTAACCCCATGGCTTGCCGCCTCTGCACAAGCTCTGACCTTAGGGATCATACCACCGTGTACAATTCCCGAACTTATGTATTGTTCCACGTCCTGAACGCTAATGTGGCGGATCCGGCGGTTTTTACTGTCTATTACGCTGTCGACATTGGTCAATACAGTTAATTTCTCCGCTTTTAAAGCTATAGCTATCTTGGTGGCGGCTGTATCAGCATTTATGTTAGTTACCTGGTTAGCCGCATCGTTACCAAGTGAGGATATAACAGGAATTATCCTCTGTTCAATTTTTTGCAGCAGTAAGTTTTTATTAACCTTTACTATATCGCCCACATAACCTAGATGAGGATTATTAATTTTAGTCTCAAACATGGTAGTTGTGCAGTCTTCAGCCTTTGCTCCGGTTTTCTGCAGACTAAGCACGCATTGTTGGTTTATATCATTAAGCACACGGGCAACGATTTTTATTGTGGCGGCATCAGTAACCCTAAGCCCGTCGATAACCTTCTTCTCCAGGCCGCGTTTTCGCGTCTCTTCGTCAATTTTCGGGCCACCGCCATGCACCACCACTATTTTCAAGCCTAGTTGCGAGAGCATGCTTATATCCTGGAACACCGACTCACTAATATCGCCATTGGCCGTAATATTACCGCCGTACTTGATAACAACTACTTTACCTTCGAACTTCTTAATGTAGCCGACTGCTTCTACCAGGACGGCTGCTTTTTCCATAGCCTGTTTCATGTCTTACTCATTTTTTTAGCTGGTGTACTCAGCATTTATCTTGATATACTCTTCGCTCATATCGCAACCATATGCGGTTGCCATAGCATCACCTACCCCAAGATTAATAGTTACTACTATTTCATCATTATCTTTAAGGATATCAATGAGCATTTTATCGTCATATTCTAAAGCTGCTTTACCCTTATTGACGACTGGCTTTTGATTAATGGATATACCTATCTTGTCTTCTTTGATTTGTCCGGCTCCGCTTTTACCAATTGCCATCATTAATCGGCCCCAGTTAGGGTCGTTGCCGTAGACAGCTGTTTTTACTAAGGGGGAGTTAATGACTGATTTGGCGATTTTCTTAGCATCATCTTCTGTTTGGGCGGCCTCTACCTGGCAGATGATTAACTTGGTGGCTCCCTCGCCGTCGCGAGCAATCATTTTTGTCAACTCTAAACACACACAATCAAGTGCCTCTTGGAAGCTGGCCGGATCTACCTTTTTTACGTGGCCGTTTGCCATCACTATAACCATATCCGAAGTAGAGGTATCGGTGTCGATACTGGTCATGTTGAACGTTTTATCTACGCTGGTTTTAAGCGCTGTTTGCAGCTGGTCGGGAGCCACTTCGGCGTCAGTCACTATAAAAGACAGCAGGGTTGCCATGTTCGGCTCAATCATTCCAACACCTTTGGCTGCACCGGCGATTCTAAAGCCATCGTGCTCAACACAAATCTCCTTCTTAACCGTATCCGTGGTCATAATAGCTTCGGCAAAATCCCCGTTTCGGCTGAGTTCCTGCTTTATGCCTTTAACCCCGGCTTCAATCTTTTCCATTGGCAGCTGGGTACCTATCACGCCGGTTGATGCTACCAAAACATCGTCATCACGTATGTTGAGTTCTTTTGCCACCGCCTGGGCTGTATTTGTGGCATTTAACAAACCCTGTTCCCCGGTGGCCACATTAGCAACGCCGCTGGTGACTACTATAGCCTGAGCTTTGTGATCTTTAAGATGCTCTTTGGTGACATGCAACGGAGCCCCTTTAATCTGGTTCTGGGTGTAAACAGCTGCAGTTTGACATGGTTGTTGGCTGTAAAGTACAGCAAAATCCTTTTTGCGTTTTTTAATGCCTACGTGCTTTCCTAACGACACGAATCCGTCCACCCCGCTTATACCGCCTGGCAATACTTTCATGATAGTAGCTCCAATATAATGGCCTTTTGGGCATGTAAACGGTTTTCTGCTTCGGCAAAAACGACCGACTGCGGCCCGTCTATGACTTCGGGGGTGACTTCCTTCCCGCGGTAAGCCGGCAGGCAATGCATAAAAATAGCCTTCGTATCGGCTTGAGACATAAGCTCTCTTGTGACCGCGAAGGGCGCCAAAG
>JBBSHY010000007.1:0-37430 GCA_038232415.1 Saccharimonadales bacterium (SeqCode)
AGGAGTTATCCTCAAACCGAGCAGCCAGCCGAAGTCTTTACTAGCACAAGTGGTTCACATTTAAATCTAATTACATGTACGGGTAGCTGGGACAGCTCAGAACACCGATTTGCGGAACGATTAGTAGTATTTGCGGATAAAGCTTCCTAAGATCCTATATAGAAAGTAGTCTTCAAGAAAAATTTGAGAGCACCTTACCTTAATCAGCATACGACAACTTCCAGCGTACCAGATCCTTGCTGATTAGGTTCCAATTCGATTGCACGTACTCAACCAATAATACCTGATGATTACTACAATATATACTGGCAATTCGCGGCCCCTTAGCATATATTAATAACTATAATATAGGTATTTAGGGGTAGATATAGGTATTTAGGGCATGTTAACCGCAGATAGCGTACTAATTAATTGTCAGCAAGCAGCTCAGACTCTTGGTGTTAGCATTAAAACTATTCGGCAGTGGGCTCAATCGGGCAAGCTACATGGCGTAAAGGTTGGTTCACGAGGTGATTGGCGCTTTACCCACGATGAGTTGAACAAAATGCTGGGGATCAGCAAAGACAGATACGAAACTATTAAGAAATTTCTACTCGAGAATGCTGACGATATACAAAAGTCAGCGAATCAGAAGCATATTAGTTTTTTAGGTACAGATGACGCTAAGCTAGAAAATCTAAAGAAAAACCGGCAAGATTATGTCAACATTGTTCAGGAATTTGCCAATAATCTGGAGAATCTTACAAAAGGCAAAAAGATATTTGAAAAAATGGGCGCCAATATCGCCAAGGAATCGGTCGAGCAGGGGCTCACCTTGGAAGAAACGGTTGACGGCACTAGCTTTCTTAAACAAGCTTTTTGGGAACAACTGGAAGAGACTGGATTGCTGTATAAGCTGACTACGCATGACCTCTACGCATTTAACCAGAGAATCTCTGTTTATACGGATATCGTGACATTAAAAATAATCTTTACCTACCATAATTATCAAAAACAGCAGACAGAGCGAGTATCGGTAGCTGAAGCATCGTTAAAGCAATCTAACGAACGATTTCGTATGCTCGCCGATAATATCCAAAATTTGGCTTGGATGGCGGAGCCTGACGGTTATATTTATTGGTATAACAAGCGCTGGTACGAGTATACCGGTACTACACCGAAAGATATGGAAGGCTGGGGCTGGCAATCAGTACACGATCCAGACGTGTTACCCCAAGTTATGGAAGGCTGGCAGGCGTCTCTCAAAACTGGCAAACCATTCGATATGTCTTTCCCTATAAAAGGAGCTGACGGTAAATTTAGGATGTTTTTGACTAGAGTTATGCCCGTTAAGGACCAAACCGGCAAGCTGGTTCACTGGACAGGGACAAATACCGATATTAGCGAACAAAAAGAGGCCGAAGAACAACTGCTTGAAAGCCAAAACCGCTTGGCGGCTGTCTTTGAATCGGTAGCGGACGGTATTATAGTCTTTGACATGCAGGGCAATATTATTTTAGTTAATGAATCGCAAGCCAAAATTAATGGCTTTAGCAACGTCGATGAGATGAAGCTGAATATAGACTACTTCGAGAAAACCTATAAGCTATTCTCACCAAACGGCAAGCTTTGTCCAGTTGACGATTGGCCCATCTCAAGAGTATATAGAGGCGAAACATTTACCGATTACGAGTTACGAGGGATACGAACCGATATTGATAGAGAATGGGATTTTAATTTTAGTGGCGCACCAGTACTTGATGAAACCGGCAAACTTACTTTAGCGGTAGTGGTTACGAGAGATCTAACAGCACAAAAAAAGGCCGAAGCGGAGCAGCTGGAATTTAGCCGGGTCTCGAGGGAGCGCAATGAGTTACTGAAAATTAACAAAGCCAAGGACGAGTTTATCGGTATCGCTTCACACCAGCTGCGGACTCCCGCTACTGCCGTGAAACAATATATTGGCATAGCATTATCGGGTCTTGGGGGGGAGCTAAATGAGAGCCAACGTGACTATTTACAAACAGCCTATGCTAGTAACGAGCGGCAACTCAAGCTTATAAATGATTTATTAAAAACGGCACAAATTGATGCAGAAACGTTTACCTTGAGCCGAAGACCCCATAGCCTAAGCGGCTTACTGCAATCTGTTGCCGACGAATTGCAGACCACGTTAGATATGAAGAAACAACGGCTTGTAATGCCTGAGTTGAGCCAAGACATCCTGGTACGGGTAGATGAAACGGAACTCAAGCTTGTCTTCTTGAACCTGATTGAAAATGCTAGCAAGTATAGCCACGAGAAAACCGACATTCAAGTTGCTGTCCGTTGCACGGCTAAGACGGTACGAATAAGTATTACGGATAAAGGTGTTGGAATTCGTAATGAGGACCAGGCAAAAATATTTGATAAATTTACTCGCAGTGATAATGAACTTTCGGATACTATTACGGGTACCGGACTGGGGCTTTATTGGGTCAAGCAAATTATCGAAATGCATGGAGGTGGAATTACCGTTTCGTCCAAGCTTAATGAGGGGTCTACCTTTACGGTTAGGTTGCCCTTATGAGTCGTTCAACCTCAGTCCTAATTGTTGAAGATGAAAAGGTGCTGCGAGACGTTTATGAATTAATTCTTACCTCTAGTGGCTATAGTGTCTATACGGCTCAGAATGGGGCTGAAGGCCTGGAGCAGTTAAAGAAACACAAGCCTGACATTTTGCTTTTAGATATTTTCATGCCAATTATGGACGGCCGGGAAGTACTTAATAATTTGGATAAAATCGAATATCCTAATCTTAAAATAGCTGTCTGTAGCAATTTGTCTGATAGTAAGGTCATTGAAGAAGTACTTCATAATGGTGCTGATAAGTTCGTCCTTAAGTCAAGCCTCGGCCCTGAGGAACTTAAGAGTTTGGTATATGAGTTATTGCCTCAAAATAGCGAGGCTGTTTAATTTACAGATTCACAATCCTGTAATAAATCCAGAGTCTCAACTAGCGGTACAGGAATCGTGAAATAAAATATGATAATACGCATGGTTCGAGTCTGCCCCCGCAACCCTTTCTATGTAACATGAAAAATATTAAAAGGCCGCGAGGCCTTTTTTAAGCGGTAATAACTTATCATAAGGTGTAATAATGTTTACTACACTAATGCAACGCTTACTTACTGTAGACTGATAAGTATTACTAAAAGTTTGGAGACTAAAATTTTACTCACTATAGCCGGTATACTGGTTCTTTTATGGATTATAGGCTTGCTAGTTCACATCGGTGGCGCGCTGATACATATGGTTTTGGCTATAGCAGTAATCGTTTCTATCGTACATTTCCTGCAAAAACGCAAACATGCCAAGCCGCATATGAAAATACAAAAAGATCAAGCTGGCCGGGTTTATATAAAAGTCTTTTGGTTAGCGAGTATTATCATTAGTTTACTACTAACGCTGATATTAAATCTTATCTTTAATCATTAGGCATACGCCAATGAAAGCTTCAGTGAACGCTCGTAATCATATAAATGCTTTCAGTAGTATCTCGATTATTTTCAACCCTAACAGTACCGGGGATGGGAATACGATGGCTAAGGATTTAAAGATAGACCTCCGCAAGCGTCTTCCAGGGCAGAATGTAAGGCTTGTTCCAACACGACACGCAGGGCATGCGAAAGAGCTATCATATAAGTTGAGTAAGGCAAGCCAGCGGCCTCTAATAATTTCTGCCAGCGGAGATGGCGGCTATCATGAGGTAGTGAACGGTATAGTCCAAGCAAATAAGGAAGGGTCACATGGGGTTGCTGGCCTGCTTCCAGCAGGAAATGCAAATGACCATTTCCATGATGTACACAACATTGATATTGGTGAAGCGATAAGTAAAAACAAAACTAAGAAGATTGATTTACTTGAATTAGACACAATGGTAGGGGGTGAGCAATTCAAACGCTATGCTCATTCCTACATTGGTTTCGGTCTTACGCCTAAAGTAGGGCGGGAACTGAATAAGGTTGAGCTTAATCGGTTCAACGAACTTATAATTGCGGCAAAGGCATTGTTTGTACTGAAGCCGGTAAAAATTATGGTCAATGGCAAGCGACGAAGCTACCATAGCTTAGTATTTAGCAATGTAAGCATCATGTCTAAGGTATTAAATTTATCGCCTACGGCCTCGAATACTGATGGTTTATTTGAACTCACAATTTTCAAACGAAGTCATAAAATAAAGCTTTTACTAACATTGCTGCGAGCTTCAACAACCGGATTAGTGGATGCTCAATCACTAAGAGAATTTCATTTTCGGAGCAAGAAACAGATTTCAGTACAGTTAGATGGTGAGATATTTACGATTGATGCGGATTCGAGGGTAAATATCAAAACAAGTCCTAGAATCCTAGAATGTATTGTTTAGCTAAACTGTAATTACGACGACTTGAGAACTTGTCTCCATCTTAGTAATTCCATGCTAATTAGGTTCCAATTCGATTGCACGTACTCAACCATTTCGAAATCACAGATTGAGATTGGTGGACATGTCATACTCTTTTTACTTACCGACTCTCTAATTTAGGCTCCAGTCTTGCAAGGTCTTTGCTATTATTAATTTATGCAAATAGTCGACTTATCAGTTGTACTAAACGAGCAGACACCTGTTTACCCGGGGGACCCGGAGACTAAATTAGAGACCATAACAACTATTGAAAATGATGGCCACGTCGATCATTACCTTTCGACCGTGACACATACCGGCACGCATATAGATGCGCCGATGCATATGCTGGCCGACGGTAAAGGTCTCGGGCAGTTTCCGATTGATCATTTTGTGGGGCGGGGAAGGTACATAAAGGTTAAAGATAACAATTTTGATCTGGAAACGGTGAAAGGGGCTGGCATTCAGGCCGGCGATGTTGTGCTGTTTCACACCGGGATGAGCGACTATTATTACGAACCGGTTTATTTTAATAAGATCCCGGCCATGCCGGAGGAAGTAGCCCAATACTTAGTAGATAGTAAGGTCAAAATGATTGGCTTGGATACAGGCAGTGCCGATAATAAAAAGGCCCATCCTGTACATAAAATTTTATTAGGCGGAGATGTCTTAATTATTGAAAACATGACTAATCTTTCCCGGCTGGCTGGTAAAGAATTTACAGTGTACGCGTTGCCGTTAAAACTTGAAGTAGACGGCGCCCCAACCCGTGTCATCGCTGAAGTCAAGTAACTGGAATAGATCCGACAGAGCTCCATATTAAAAGTGATGTGATAACAATCACTGAACTGCCTGCACAAGAGTCATAAAGTAAGTATTGTTAGGAGTACTTATGAGGATCTGGCCTTAAGGAACTTGAATTAAGGTTGAGTCTTTTGTGGGTGGATTTTAATAAGGGGGTTACAATGGCTTTAAGAAATGTAAGGGCTAAGATTGGACGCCACAACAAAAAATCTCTAAATATTTTCTCGTATTCCTTATCACCCGAAAATGAACTAACCGACAGCTATAAAAAATACTTAACTCACGACTTTCAGCCAGATGATCCTTTTAGCAATCCCCGAAACCTATTTGACGATTCAAATATCAAGGATAGAGAATGGTTTAAGATTACCAAGGAGTACTTAAGCAGAAACAGATAGGTCTATTATCAAGTATCAAGGTTTGTAGGCCAAATTGCTTTACAATAGGCTATGAATGGCCGCGAATCAACTCACCACTACCAGTTCCAAAGACCAGGCGACTACACAAAATCCGCAGCTGGCCGGGCAGCCGTCCACTAACGGCGCGCAGTCCAGTAGCGTGCAGCCGGGGACAGCCGCCGCTCTGTTAAATAATCAGGGCGGTGTGCCATTGCAGGAAAAAGTACTGCCAAGTGTCAATCTGACAGCTACTACTTCTTCAGTTGTGACGCGGCCGGAACCCAATACTGTTGCTAAACATCATGTTAACTTGTCGCTTTTTATCTTGCCTGCGCTGCTAGTTACAGCCGCCTTAGTATTATTCTGGGTCGCCGGCCGTTCACCAAAAAATACGATATGATTTTCCTAAGCGGCCTGTACCCCGTCCAATTAACTATCGGCGAGATAATGCCGGACACGCTTAATATATTTGCGAATTAGTACAGCTATAAGTGTCACAGTATAGAATAACCAGATGTAGCGAAACCAGCCTTGCTGCAGCTGGCTGCCTAAGCGTAATCCATGATAGAGGATAGCTAACATGGCGGGATCGCTGGCGTCCTGCACATAATGCCACCAGGTACGATTACCGAACTTCCTATGAAACTCAAAAGCCAGGAATACTCCCAGACTAGCAGTGCCAAGTATAGTCACCCAGCCAAGGCCTGGCGCTACATAGGATTCGTAGCTACCGGGCGGCAGCCCAAAGCCATCGCGGAACCGCTGGTATATTAGCAAACCCGGGTGTAAACAAATCAGGATCAACACCGCATAACCGGTCAGCCGAAAGTAACGTGAAAATAACTTTTTGTTTATGCCCGCTATGTCGCGAAACGCAGCCGAAATATAGTGGGACCACATTATGCTAAAGGCTAACAATCCTAGTAATGGGAATACCTGGTAGATCCTAAAGGGCAGAATATGCCAGCTATAGTTCATTCCCCACGCTACAACTGCCGCTAAACACACGGCCAAACTTAGGCTCCAGGCTGCAATTATAGGTAATTTGCCAGGATTATGCTGATGAGAATTTTGGCTGGTAACAGGGATTTTTGACATCATTCGGAGCCTCATGTATAATAGTTAAGCGACTTAATTATAATAACATATGAATCTACCCACATATATAACCGGCACAACTCAGACGAAGGCTTACCGCGTACTCCGGGAGCACGTTTACGGCGTACTTACCCAGTATGATCTGACACCCAGCTACTGGTCAATGCTGGGAATTATCGCCAAGGCCCGCAACGGTATCCGCCAAGTGGAAATCGCGCACACCATGCATGTCAAGGCACCCCTGGTTACCATTATGGCCCATAAACTTCAGGAACGCGGACTTATACATCGGGTGCAGAATCAGTTTGACGCCCGGGCCAAATTATTGGCATTAACTCCAAGCGGCAAGAAGTTTGTAAAAACCGTGGAGACAGCTTTGCAGGGCCAGCTTGAGCAGTTGTTATCGGGATTAACTGAAACAGACCTTGTGGCGTATCATAAAGTTCTGACAACAATTATCGCTAACGACAGTGCTATCCGGAAGTAAAGGGTAAATTTATCAAAACTGTGGAAAAATACTTGTTTAATAAATAGTTAAATTATATAATGAAAATATATTAATTAGCTTGGCTGATGAGCCGCTTATAAAGGGAGGAATAAATTTATGAAAACTAGTAATAATGAATCCGGCAACGTAGGTCTTATTGTTGTTGCCACCATTGTTGGCTTGGTGATTGGCTTTGCCATAACCAAGGCCGTGGATAGCAATAAAGATGATAACAACCCTAAATCATCCATGTCTTCCAGCCCGGCTTCAGCCGGCAGCGAAAAAGCTGTGGCCTTACATACCAGCATGGTTAATTTAGGCGTTGCCCATATGCAGCTTACTAATCATGCGGTAGATGCCGCTTTGGATAACAGCCCAAATGCTAAAGAGTTAGGTGCCGCTCTGAATCAGAATGGCAAAGACATAGGTATGGCGGTTGGCAGTGTTTATGGCGCCGATGCCGAGAAAACTTTTGACACTGTCTGGCAACTGCACCTTGACCAGTTCGTTAACTACGCTGTGGCTGACAGCAAAGGTGATAGTGCCGGAAAAATGACCGCGTTGGACACTATAGATTCACAGTACACTAAACCACTGGCTCAGTTCCTGGCAAAGGCTAACCCGAACATAAATGAGGCTACTCTGGAAACTGCTCTGCGCGACCACGTTACCATGACGGCCGGTGTCATCGACCAGCACGTGGCTGGCAAGTATGCTGACGAGGCTTCAGAACTAAAGCAGGCTAACATGCACATTGCAGATATTTTCAGCTCACTGTCCAGCGCTATAGTCAAACAGTACCCCAACAAGTTCTAAGGCCGCAACCGCTAGTTAATAAGGAGAGTGGTTATGAAGCGAAATACAGGCTTGTTCATTAGTATAGCAGTCATTTTAGCGGCTGGAGTTATCGCGGTTGCCGTAATTAATAGCAGCACTAAGAAGGATAACAATAAAAACAAACCGGCTACTACCCAGAAATCAGCCAGTATTTCAAATGCAGGCAATCCTGTGGATACTACAGCGGTCAGCATCAAAAACTATATGTTTGACCCCATGGTCATTAAAGTTAAGACCGGCACGAACGTTACGTGGACAAACACAGATAGCGTGCAGCATAACGTAGTGGCAGATAACGCTTCCAGCGACGCGCCCAACGGACCATTAATAGGCAAGGGTCAAACATACAGCTTTAAGTTCAATAAGTCCGGAGCTTACTCTTTCCACTGCATGCCTCATTCGTACATGCACGGCACGGTCGTAGTAACTAACTAAGGCCTCTTGTAAACGGGTAAATCGAGTAATGCCTGTTATATAGTTTCCTTGACTATTTAAGTAAGTATAGTATTATAGGCTCTCATGAGTGAATCGAGAGCAGATCTTACTCCACATTATAATGGGCATGCAGATATAGGTTTCGGAACTTCTGCAGACTCTGTAATAGAAAATGCTAGGAGAGGTATACTTCTTGAGTATAGAGGCATCAAAAATCCTCCTGCAGCTATGGAAGCAGCACAAGCCGATATTGCGGCTAGAGAAGACTTTCCAATCATACACCGTACTCATCAATTCTCCGGGAGAGTTGCGCTAATGCGCTTATGGGAGGGAGAGGAATATCAACAAGAAATCGCAAAATTACACATTGAAAATCTCATAGAAAATCACGGTTGTGTTGGAGCTATAATCCTTGAGGATATGAAAGGAAGGGTGCCAATTCCCCCTACTGTCCAGCCCAACGCTACTGTGGAGCTGTCTTATCACCACGCGCACGCAAGAGAAATTAAACTGAGACAACAGAGGCAGGCTATGCCAGGTGTTTTTAAATCTTAGGTTTACGGGCAATTACGAAAAGCCAGCTATCGTTATTTATGCCCGTCTTTCCTTCTTTAAGGTAGCTTATTTCAAAGCCTGCATTAGCGAGGAGCAGTCTTAGAGGTTGCGCCTGCCAATATTGGTAGTATCGTTTGTCGTGTAGTATTACCTTAGTCCATTTAGAACCTTCGCCCATTTTTACACTAAATGAGAATATACCCCCAGGCTTTAACGAATCTTTAATTTTCTTTAAAACGTCTTTTGTTTGTTCTACCGTAAAATGCAGGAGCACCGCATTAGCAAAAACCATATCATACGGGCCTCCCAAGTCGTCAGTCAAAGCATTTAATAAGTTAGCGTCATGACCTTGGGCCTTAAGATAGCTCACAAATGAATTAGCAGCATCAGTCCTGTTAACTTTAAATCCTTTATTCTCTATATATAAAGCATCACGGCCATGCGCGCTGCCTATTTCTAGAATATGCGCGCCAGGATTAAGCAGGGCAAGGCCGGTGTCAATCCAAATTTTCATGTCCGCTAGTACGGACATATCTGTCGAATTATATTGCTCTAAACCATTTTCATACGCTTCAATCGTGGCTTTATTTGCATCTTCGTCCATGAGCATATAATAACAAAGCTCCACAAACCTCTATGGAATCTTAAATAGTAGCGGCGAGTGGATTTGAACTACTGGCCCCGGGCTTAGGGACAGGTCTCTGGCTGGCAGCCAAGCCGTGCGTGCTATACTTAACATAAATGATAGCTTTGACTGAAAATGAGCGGGCTGCCCTCGAGAAAATCGTTAGAAATCACGCTACAGACCAGCCCTATCGGGTAGTGATTTTTGGTTCCCGAGCTACCGGTAAGGCTAAGAAATATAGTGACGTCGACCTGGCGCTTATAGGGGAGCGGCCTGTCCCGAACCGTGTGATTGCTTATTTAAGCGAAGCCTTCGAGGAAAGTAGCTTACCTTATACGGTTGATATAATTGATTTCGCCAAAGCTGGCCCAACCCTGCGCGAGCAAATCAAACAACAGGGCTTGGAGATTATGGCCTAATGAGTTCCAAATCCTCCTTGCTCTTCGCCGATTTGGAAAAATCCGTTAGCTTCCTGGCTGACGTGCTAAGCCAACCGCGGAATGACTACATGCGGGCCGCCGCTATCCAGGCCTTTGAAATATGTTTTGAACTGTCTTGGAAATATTTACAGTCTCGCTTGAATGAAGCCGGCCTGGCGGTTAATTCACCACGGGGCAGTTTCCGTGAAAGCGGTAAAGCCGGCCTGCTTGAGGATGTTGAATCGTGGTTGATCTTTGCCGAGCAGCGCAATCTGACAGTTCATACTTATCAACCGCGCCTGGCGGATGAAGTATACGATATTATTAAAAATAACTTTTTGCTAGCTGCCCAAAAACTCCTCGCAACCGCATCACCCAATAAAGAAATCTAGTTTGGTAGCGGCGAGTGGATTTGAACCACTGACCCCAGGCTTATGAGTCCTGTGCTCTAACCACTGAGCTACGCCGCCTCGTCGGAACTTACGGACCAGTCTCGTTTTGCCTGACGGCAAAAGCTTCGACCTTGTCCTATGTTCCTCCTCTCAGCTTACCAAACAGTCACTTCGTTCCTTGGTTTGGTCAGCTGGTTTTAGTCACCTAGGACAGGGGTTAATATAGCATGGTTTGTATCTGTTGGCCAGGTTTAGCGGCTGTGAAGAGCCAGGTAAGTAGCGGTGACCAGGCCGGTAACTATAACTACAATGCGGACGGCATGGGTGGAGAGTTTCTGGGTCAGGATAGCGCCGTAGTAGCCGCCAACTAGTCCGCCGACTGCCATTATAAGCCCGACTCGCCAGTGGATAAGGTGAGTGCTAAATAAGAAGATAAGAGACATACCCGAAACACAGGCACCGCCAAGGTTTTTTAGGCCGTTCATCCGGTGGATATGGTCATGTAACTTAGTAAAACCCAGAAAGGCTAGCATAATGAAGCCAAAACCGGCGCCAAAATAACCGCCGTAAATAGCGACTGGCAGCAGGGCAATAGAGATTAATAACAGTGGCCGCAAACCTTTACTCAAGCCGCGCAGGTGGCGATTAAGGTGAAAGTGGAGCAGCGGCTGAAAAGCGAACAGTATCACGGCGAATAAGACCAAGCCCGGCACTAGCTTTTCAAACCTGTCAGCCGGGGTGTTACGCAAGATCAGGGCACCTATTGCCGCACCCACAATACAGGGAATGAGCAGCATAAGGTATTTAGGCTTTAGTCGGCGTAAGTATTTGCGGTAACCGTAGGCTGAGCTCAAGGCACCAGGCAGTACCACAATGTTGCTGGTAACATTAGCCGCTAGCGGCGGCAGGCCGACAGCTAATAAAACAGGGAAACCGATTAGAGTGCCGCCACCGGCTATAGCGTTCATGGCACCCACTATAATACCGGCAAAAAATAAGATTATGTCTTGTAACATGTTTGTTTTTATAAACTTAGTTCTAGCTTAGCATATTTTGGTTATCTGGCCCGATGGTTACGCCGTAGCCAGCGCTTTTTGAGCCGTGAAACTGTTAAGGTGGAAAGGAAGAAAGCTATAACAGGGACCAGCGCATTGACCCAAGGATTGATATGGATAACAAAGTGTAAATAAAAGACCACGGTTAGGTACGTTAATAACATGATAGACAGGCGGCGGGTCCAGCTGGTTTCCCAGCCTTTGTCGGATTCGACACGCCGGTTGCGGGTTTCGAGTTTGGAGATTCGTTCTTCTAAATTTAACTGATCGTTCATTGTTACAATAATAAGATATGGACGTTCTATTACCAAAGCCCGGAAGATATGTGGCTGCTGTTAGCGGGGGTGTGGACTCGGCGGCACTGCTAGATATGCTGCAAAAGCAAAAAGGCCTGGATTTAATAGTGGCGCATTTTGATCATGGTATCCGCGTAGGTTCGGCAGAGGATCGTCTATTCGTGCAAGAACTGGCCAAAAATTACGGCTTGCCATTTGTTTATGAAGAGGGAAAATTGGGTGCACAAGCCAGTGAAGCTGCGGCGCGCCAGGCTCGTTACGGTTTTTTGCGCCAGGTAGGGAAAGACAAAGACGCGCGGGCAATCATCACGGCTCACCATCAGGATGACGTGCTGGAAACAGCCATTATTAACTTATTAAGAGGCACAAAACGAAAAGGCTTGACCGCTCTAAAAAGCCAATCAGATATCTTACGGCCTTTGCTTAACGTTCCCAAACACGAACTTATTACCTATGCCAAAAAGCAGGGGTTGCAATGGCGCGAAGACAGTACGAATCAGGATACGACATATTTGCGAAACTACGTTCGGCATAAACTTTTGCCGCGTTTTAGTAATTCGAACAAGGCTAGCTTGGTAAATATAATCAGCAGATTAGAAATAACTAATCAGGAGCTTGATGCCATCTTGGCAGACCAGCTTCAAATAAAAACTAAAGACAATCATCTTAACCGCAAGTGGTTTAACCAGTTGCCGCACGCTGTGGCCCTGGAGGTTTTAGCTGCCTGGCTGCGGGCTAACGGCAGCCGGGATTTTAATAGCCGGATTCTGGAGCAGTTGGTGATAGCTGCCAAAACAGCCGAACCGGGTAAGACGTTTCCGGTTCAAAAAGGTTTGAGCCTACAGGTTCTGGTAGCTGGTTTGGCACTCAACAAGCCCGAGCGCTAGGCAAAATTTGGCAGCAGAGGTATAATTGATGTCTATGGATAAGAAGCCCCACCGCCCCGGCCGTAAGCAAGTAGCAGGTAATCGCCGCAGCATGAAGAATTTCGGCTTTATCGCGCTTATTGTACTGTTCGGCATGATCATTTTCGCCGCTTATAACCAGCCGAGCAATCTTAAACAAATCTCAGCTACAACTGCTATTCGTGATGCCAATGCCGGCAAGTACAGCGAGATAGTCGTAGATCATAACCAACTGACCATTACTCCTAAAGGCGAAAAGCATGCCACTCTAAAAGCCTTTGTAGGCGGTAGCTCCAGCCTAAAAGAGCAGGGCCTGAACACCGATAAAGTATCTGTTACCTACAAATCAGACTCTAACGGTAACTCGGCCCTGATAAATTTTGCGAGTTCGGTTATTCCGGTACTGATAATTGCCGGGGTACTGTACTTCATGCTTAAAAGTGCCCAGGGGCAGGGTAACCAGGCCCTAAGCTTCGGCAAAAGCAAAGCCCGCCTGTATGGCAATGAAAAAGATAAGGTTACCTTTAAAGAGATTGCCGGGTCTGATGAAGCCAAGCAGGACTTGGAAGAAGTCGTTGAATTTCTGAAATTTCCGAAGAAATTTGCCGGCATGGGAGCACGTATTCCCAAGGGTGTTCTGCTGGTAGGTCCTCCGGGGACGGGTAAAACCTTGCTATCGCGGGCCGTGGCCGGAGAGGCTAATGTGCCATTCTTTAGTATTTCCGGTTCGGAATTCGTGGAGATGTTTGTCGGTGTCGGTGCCTCGCGTGTCCGTGACCTGTTTGCCAAAGCCAAGAAAAACTCCCCCTGCATCATCTTTGTTGATGAAATTGACGCGGTTGGCCGCCGCCGCGGTTCCGGCATGGGCGGCGGACATGATGAGCGCGAGCAGACACTGAACCAGATTTTGGTTGAGATGGACGGCTTTGAACAAGGTGAAAATGTTATTGTGCTGGCCGCGACTAACCGGGCTGACGTACTTGACCCGGCTTTGCTTCGGCCAGGACGCTTTGACCGCAGGGTAAATATCGGCCTTCCGGACCGTAAAGACCGTGAAGCCATATTAAAAGTTCATTTTGCTAAAAAGCCCCTGGCTAAGCATGTTGACCTGGACGCTTTGGCTGCTAAAGCCGCCGGTTCTTCCGGGGCGGACCTGGCCAATATTGCCAACGAATCGGCTATTATAGCTGCCCGCAATAGCCATAGTGAAATTACCGGCAGCGATGTCACCGAAGCTTTTGAGCGGGTGGCAATAGGTCCGGAACGCAAGAGTAAGATCATGACTGAATCCGATAAGCGCACCACTGCTTATCATGAAGCCGGCCATGCCCTGGTTGGCCACGTACTGCCCGATAGTGATCCGGTCCACAAAGTTACCATCATTCCCAGAGGGGGAACTGGCGGCGTAACTTGGTTTCTACCGCCGGAAGACCGTATGTTTACATCATTAATAGAATTTAAAGACGTGCTGGCCCGTGCTATGGGCGGCCGGGTAGCTGAAGAAGTTGTCCTGGGTGCTGATCGTGTTACCACCGGCGCCGGTAATGATCTGCAGCATGCCGCGGAGCTAGCCCGCGACATGATAATTAATCAGGGAATGGGCAAAAAATTGCGTGATCAGGTCTTTCATGTCGATGACGGTATGATGATAGACAGGCTGGTGCACGAACGCGACTACTCCGAAGACACCGCGAAAGTGATTGACCAGGAAGTCGAAAGCCTAATCACTGAAGCCGCGAACCGGGCCCGCGCCGTGATCAAAGCCAATCTCGACAAACTCGAGATACTTAAAGACCGTCTGTTGGAAAAAGAAACTGTCGATGCCGACGAAGTCTTAGAAACACTTAAAGGCGCCAAAATGCCAAGCGCAGCCGCTCTGTATTAAGAGAGCGGAATATTTGTGAAACATTCGTGGCAGGGCTATAAGTTATGAATTTTCGTCTGTTATAACACGGGTGGCTGCTTTATACTGGAGGGTGACTTGAAACGATTTATCAAAACTTCATGAACCCGACACAGACGACTAAAAAGAAGGGCCGCCTTAGTCTCGGTAATGTCGCAGTTTTGCTTGTCACGACAGCATTCGTCGGGCAACTATTGGGTTTTCTGCGCACCAAGCTGGTTAATAGCAACTTTCCGACTGTCGGGCCGCACAGTACCGATGCTTATTTTGCAGCCTTTAACATACCGGATTTCTTCTTTTTTACACTTGCCGCCGGCGCGCTTGGAGTGGCCTTTATGCCGGTATTGTCAGATCATCTTTATAAAGGTGATAGAAAGGGAGTGTGGGAATTGTCGACCTCGCTCATGAATCTGCTGACTATTCTCATGGCGGCGGTAGGTATTATAATGCTGATCTTCGCTAAGCCGCTCATTAAACACTTGGTCGCACCCGGCCTGGGTCCGGAACAACTGGATATAGCGGCCAATATTATGCGGCTGTTGGCCTTTAACCCCTTACTCTTTACTATTTCAGGTGTCCTTACCAGCGTTCAACAAACTATGGGCCGTTTCTTTTTCTTTGCCATAGCCCCGTTGTTTTATAACACCACTATTATTATCAGTATATTTGTGTTTAAACATAATATCGGTCTGGTTGGCTTGGGGGTGGGTGCGTTAATTGGTGCAATCGTACAACTGTTGGTAGTAATCTGCGGTCTGGCTAAAACCGGCTTTCACTGGCAGGCCCGTATTATGTGGCAGAACGCTGATTTTCGGACTATCCTGCGCAACTTGCCGCCACGATCTCTCGACCAGGGTATGGATCAGATCGAGAATGTCGTCGAGACCCGGCTTGCCAGCGGGCTGGGAACGGGCAGCATAACTTATTATAATAATGCCTTTATCCTGAGTACCGCGCCCATTCTATTGATTGGTACGGCTATCAGTACAGCAGCTTTCCCACGGCTTAATGCCCGGCTCAGTCAAGGCCGGCCGGATCTGTTCCGTAAAGACTTCCTGATGGTGTTGCGGGCCATGATCTGGATCAGTGCCCCCCTGATTGTGATCTGTTATTTCGGTCGCGGCTATCTGGCCCGCCTGATTTATGCCCAAGGCAGCCCGCAGATAGCTACTATCTTTGGCTTCCTGACTTTGGCCATTTTTTTCCGAATTATCTATTCCATAGTCTCGCGATGGTTCTACGCTCAGAAAGACACTAAAACCCCACTCTTCGTGTCACTGTTCACGATTGCACTGAACGTCGTACTGGCTTATACGTTGTCCCGGCCCAGTGCTTATGGAGTGGCCGGCCTCGCCCTAGCCCAGTCCATAGTAGCTGCTACAGAGGTATTTATACTGGGCGTTATCATGCTGTTGCGCGACCACCAGCTATTTGATGCTTCCTTCTGGGGCGGTGTCTGGCGTACAATCTCGGTCACCGGTTTTAGCGTGGTCGCAGCATTCATTATGATCTCATTGTATCCGTTAGGGCTTAATGATCGCGGGTTTTTCACCCTTGGTAGTAAGCTGCTATTTATTTCGGGTGTGACCTTTGGTGTCCACGTGACCGTTTCGGCGCTCTTCGGCTTGGAAGAGGCCCGTCCCGTCTTCGCCCGTTTGCGCAAAATTGCCCTTAAACCTCTAAAACTCGAAGTCTAGATATGAAACAGAACCATATTAGAAATTTTTGTATTATCGCGCATATTGATCATGGTAAGTCGACGCTGGCTGACCGTTTGCTAGAGCTGACAGGCACCATACATAAGCGTGACATGAAGGCGCAGATACTAGACCGTATGGATCTGGAGCGCGAAAAAGGCATCACTATCAAATTAGCGCCGGTGCGGATGGTTTATGAGCATTATGAGCTTAACTTGATTGATACTCCTGGTCATGTTGATTTTAGCTATGAAGTATCACGCAGTTTGGAGGCTTGCGAGGGGGCATTGCTGGTGGTTGATGCCAGCCAGGGTATTCAGGCCCAAACTTTAGCAAATGTTTACCTGGCAATGGCAGCCGAGCTGAGTATAATTCCCGTACTCAATAAAATTGATTTACCGGCCGCCGACATAGAGCGGGTAAGCGCTGAAATTATCAGTCTGCTGGGATGTAAAAAAGAGGATATACTGCATATCTCTGCCAAAACAGGACAGGGCGTGGAGCAGGTTCTGGCTAGTATTGTTGAACTGGTGCCGACCCCAAAAAGCTCAATATTACCGGAAACGCGGGCCCTGATTTTTGATAGTTACTATGATGATTACCGCGGCGTTATACTTTATGTCCGGGTGTTTGATAACAAAATTTCCAAAAACGACCAGGTCAAAATGATGGCCACCGGTGTATCCGGCATTGCCCTGGAAGTCGGCGCTTTAAAGCCTGGCATGACGGCCGGGCATAGCCTGGAAGCTGGCGAAATAGGTTATATAGTTACCAACCTCAAAACCACCCGCGACGCCAAGGTCGGCGACACTGTAACATTAACAGTTAAGCCCGCCACAGAACAGTTACCTGGCTACAAAGACGTTAAACCCTTTGTGTATGCCGGGTTTTTCCCGGAGAGTAATGAGTTTTACCAGGAATTAAAAGACGCGATCGAAAAGTTGAGCCTTAGCGACTCAGCACTGCAATTCGTACCGGAAAACTCCCCGGTGCTGGGCTTTGGCGTGCGCGTCGGCTTTCTTGGACTGCTGCACATGGACATCGTGCGCGAACGCCTGGAGCGCGAATACAATCTGGACCTGGTTGTTACTAATCCCTCTACTGATTACCAGATTACATTATTAAATGGCAATGAACTGGATATTAAAAGTGCCGCGGATTTACCCGATCCAGCCAAAATCAAAGAAATCCGCGAGCCATGGATCAAAGGCGAAATTGTGGCGCCAGCAGACTATGTGGGTTCTATAATCCAGCTGATCTCAGGCAGACGTGGCCTGCAAACTAATCTTAGCTATGTTGACCAGCGGGCACTGGTGAGCTTTGCAGCGCCGTTAGCCAATTTATTAACCGATTTTTATGACCAGCTAAAAAGCCTGACCAGCGGTTATGGTTCATTTAATTATGAGTTAGACAACTATCGGGTCGAAGATCTGGTAAAGCTGGATTTCTATGTGGCTGGCGAAAGAGTCGATGCCCTATCTGTTATGGTGCACCGCAGCGAGGCAGATAAACTGGGCCGTGATACGACCGCTAAACTTAAAGAAGTCATTCCCCGGCAAAATTTTAAGGTAGCCTTGCAGGCCGCCATTGGCGGTAAATTCATCGCCCGGGAAGACCTCAGCGCCTACCGCAAGGATGTTACCACTGGCCTGTACGGCGGTGACGTTTCCCGCAAAAAGAAAGTACTGGCCAAACAAAAGAAGGGTAAAGAACGCATGAAGCGTTTTGGCAAAGTAGACATCCCCGCCGAAGCCTTCACCGTCATGCTCAAACGCGACTAGCTAAAGCAATGGAATTCACAGCACTCACCGGCTAAATCGGTTGTTTTACCTCTGTAAGTTTGGTATAACTGTTAGATGGATAACTCTCTGGCCCGAAAATTGTCTGTTTATAGTCCTGACGAATCCATTACTGAACTGATTAAAGAAACACCTATATTGTTGCTGGTTGGCCCGACCGGGGCCGGGAAAGACGCTCTTAAAGATAAATTAGTTAGTACTGGTGAGTATCATCATATAATCTCTCACACCACCCGAGCGCCCCGAATAAATCATGGTGTCGTTGAAAAGAACGGCCGCGAGTATTACTTTATCGACAAAGCTACCGCCGAAAAAATGCTCGATGATCATGAGCTAATCGAAGCTAAGATGTATAGCGGGAACCTCTATGGCACCAGCGTGTCCGAGATTCAGGCGGCTCACAACGAAGGTAAAATCGCCATGACAGATATAGAAGTGCAGGGTGTAGCCGAGTACAAATCGCTTGATCCAAGTGTTATGGCGGTATTTCTGCTGCCCCCGGACTTCCAGACCTGGCAAGAACGTTTGCAACACCGATACGGAGATGTAGTGGACTTTGCCGACGCCCGGCTACGGCTGCAAACAGCCCTGAATGAGATAGAGCAATTTTTAATAACCGACCATTATATTCCAGTTATAAACGACGACCTGGACACAACTTTCCAGCAGATCCAGGCTATCACAAAATCAAAAACCCAGCTGCCACAGGACGAATCAAATGCCCGGGCTGTCGCCAAAAAGCTCGCACATGATATCCAGGACTATCTATACGATACTGCTTAGTACTCTTGACTCGAAATATGCCTGTGGCATATTTTGTAGACACGAACGAAGCGCCGCGGATAGCAGTATAAGCTTGGCACTCTTGACCGCGGAGTGCTAAAAGCGCTATAATTCCCTTAGTAATAAGTAAGTTATGGTTCGTAATGACAGACCGCCAGCAAAAAATTTTGAGTGCTATCATTGAGCAGTACGCCGAAGTAGCCAGCCCGGTCGGCAGTAGTTTGCTGGCTAAAGTTTTCCACGTTAGCTCGGCAACTATCCGAGCCGAAATGGCGGAGCTGGAACAGCATGGCTTCATAACCCAACCCCATACCAGCTCCGGCCGTATTCCGACCGACAAAGGCTACCGGTTTTACGTCAATCACCTCAGCAGCAATGAGGCATCTAACTTAACCGAAGGCCGCGGCGAGCGGGCACTTGTTTCCAGGGTACAAAGCGCCGGCGCGCCGGAACGCATGATCCGCAATGCTGCCGATACGCTCGTGGAACTCACGCACAATCTGGGTCTGGCGACCATTGGTAACCAGCTTTACATAAGCGGGCTCAGCAACCTGTTTGGGCAGCCGGAGTTTATGAATAGTATGGCTGGCGGCCTGGGCCGAAACAGCAGTGTTCAGCAGGTAGCCCAGCTGCTCGATAACCTCGAGCCGTGGCTGCGCGAAGCCGCACCTAATGAACCGCTCAGTGTCTACATAGGCAGCGAAAATCCAATCGGCCGCAACGCCGGCGTCAGCCTGATTATCAGCCGTTTCCGTAGTCCGTTTTCCGATCGCAGTTATATCGGCACTCTAGGACCCACCCGCCAAAGTTACCGCCAAGTCATGAACCTCGTATCCCGTGCTGGCCGCGAACTGGAGGAATATCTCTATGCCTGAAGGATCTCCGCCAACGCTTCATGAAGTTAGCTCACCAGGTTCTAAGTACCCGTCAGCAGATTTAGGGCCGGTTCCGTATGATCATCAGTCAAGGCATCCGGCTAGAGAAGCACTAACATCTATTGGTACGACTTGTCTCTTAGCCTATGGCACTAGAGCGCTGGCCCGAAAAGTATTCGGAGAAGGCACACGCGGACATGACTAAAAAAGCTAAAAAACAGTCTAGCGGTAAAGTTGATGTTAAGGAGCTGGAAGCCAAAATAAAAGACCTGACCAGCGCTCTGCAAACTGAACGGGCTGACGCAACTAATATCCGGCGGCGGCATGAGGAAGAAATCGCCAACTTGCGCACACGCCTCAAATCCAATGTTGTCCGCGACCTCCTACCGGTTATTGATAACTTTGAGCGTGCACTCAAGCACGTGCCTAAAGAATTGGAGAAGGATGATTACGTTAAAGGTGTCCAGGGTGTTGTTAAGCAATTCGAGAAAACACTGGCAGATATTGGCGTAGAACGTATCAAAACTGTGGGCGAGCCTTTTGACCCTGTTTATCACGAAGCCGTTAGTATGGAAGAAGGCAAGGGCACAAAAGAAATCGTCAGCGAAGAGCTCCAAGCCGGCTACTGCCTGGGTGACGACATCATCCGCCACGCCATGGTCCGCGTCAAAGCGGAATAGCTAGAAAATTACAACATTTAGCACTCTTGACATGAGAGTGCTAATTTATTACACTGGCAGTAGGTATACAAGAGTGCTAATTTTAAGGAAAGGGTGAATCTTAAACTATGGCAAAGATTATAGGAATTGATTTAGGGACTACGAACTCGGCGATGGCTGTAATGCAGGCCGGTAAGCCGGAGATTATTGCTAATTCAGAAGGTAACCGCACTACGCCAAGCGTTGTGGCGGTCAATAAAAATGGCGAACGTTTGGTTGGGCAGGTAGCGCGCCGCCAGCAAGTTACTAACAGCAAAAATACTATTTATGAAGTTAAGCGCCTTATAGGCCGCAATTTTAATGACAAAGAAGTCCAGCGCGACCTAAAACTTATGGGCTACGAAATTGTTAAAAGCGGCACCGGCGTTAAGGTAAAAATGGGCGATAAGGAATACAGCCCGGAAGAAGTCAGCGCCATGATCCTTAGTAAACTCAAGGCTGATGCGGAAAGCTTCCTGGGCGATAAAGTTACCGAAGCCGTCATTACGGTGCCAGCCTACTTTGACGATAGCCAGCGCCAGGCCACTAAAGACGCCGGTAAAATCGCCGGCCTGGAAGTCAAACGTATCATAAACGAGCCTACTGCTGCCGCATTGGCTTACGGGCTCGATAAAGACAGCAAGAAAAGCGAAAAAATCGCTGTTTACGATCTCGGTGGCGGTACCTTTGACGTGTCTATCCTGGAACTAGGCGACGGGGTATTTGAAGTTAAGAGCACCAATGGCGATACCCACCTGGGAGGTGCCGACTTTGACCGCGTGATTATTAATTATTTCGCTGACGAGTTCAAGAAAGAACATGGCATCGACATAAGTGACGATAAAGCTGCTATGCAACGGCTTCGTGATGAAGCCGAAAAGGCCAAAATCGAGCTCAGTAGCGCCCAGGAAGTCAATATTAACCTGCCGTTCCTGACCGCCGATGCCGATGGCCCCAAGCACTTCGAGCATAAACTTACCCGCGCCAAGCTGGAGAGCCTGGTAGCCGACCTGATTGATAAGACCGAAAGCCCTTGCAGTAAGGCTCTTAAAGATGCCGGCCACAAGGCTGCCGACATTGATGCTATCGTGCTGGTTGGCGGTATGACCCGCATGCCAGCCGTCCAGGAAAAGGTGAAGAAAATCTTTGGTAAAGACCCCATGAAAGGTGTTAATCCCGACGAAGTCGTAGCCGTGGGCGCTGCCATTCAGGGCGGTGTGCTGCAGGGCGACGTCAAAGATGTTTTGCTACTGGATGTGACCCCGCTGAGCCTGGGTATAGAGACCATGGGCGGTGTCATGACCAAATTAATTGAGCGCAATACGACTATACCTACTTCTAAATCAGAAGTGTTTAGTACGGCGGCCGATAATCAGCCTCAGGTAGAAGTCCACGTTGGGCAGGGCGAACGCGAAATTATTGAAGGTAACAAGTCCCTGGGCCGTTTTGTGCTTGATGGGATTCCTCCGGCGCCGCGCGGCGTGCCTCAGATTGAGGTGACCTTTAATATTGATGCCAATGGTATTTTGAACGTTACGGCTAAAGACAAAGGCACCGGCAAGGAACAGAGCATTACTATTAGCGGCTCGGGCAACCTCGACAAGACTGAAGTAGAGAAAATGGCTAAAGAAGCCGAAGCCCACGCTGATGAAGACAAGGCCAAAAAAGAGCTGGTCGAGGCGCGTAACGTGCTGGATGGCGCTATCTACCAGGCCGACAAACTCGTTAAAGATAATGGCGAAAAGATAGGCGAGGAAGACAAGAAGATCCTGGACGAGGCAGTAGAAGCAGCTAAAAAAGTAGTCGCTGACGAAAAGGCTGAAAAAGAAGCTTTGGAAAACGCTGCCAAAGAACTCAACGACAAGCTCATGCCCATAGGCTCCAAAATGTACGAACAAGCCGCTGCCGAGGAGGCGTCCAAAGACAAAGAAGAAACCAAAGCCTCCGGCGACAAGCCTGATAAATCCAGCGGCAAAAAAAAGCCAGATGAACCCATCGAAGGCGAAGTCATCGACGACAAGAAAAAGTAACCTCTATGGCTGGCGCCAAATTTGTAGAACTGGTTTTGACTTGTGGCAGCTGGCAGGAAGCGCAGAAGATTGCTGACCAGCTCCTGGAAAAACACTTGGTAGCCTGCGTGGAGTTTATGGACGTAAAGTCTAAATCCTGGTGGGAAGGTAAGCTTGAGGAAACAGAAGAGATTAAGCTTATTATGCAATGTGTGGCTGAAAACTTTGAATCAGTGGAAGCAGAAGTCTCAAAAATACACAGTTATGATACTTTTGTTTTACAGCAGATACCGCTAACAAACCTTTCAAGCCAGGCCAAAAAGTGGCTGGCGGCAGAAACTAAACAATAATAACTGGTAGAATATTTAGATGAATACTTCAGAGAATAAAGCCGTAATCCGAGACATACTTAAATGTCAGGAGCTAAAACGTGGCTAAACGTGATTATTATGAAGTTCTGGGTGTAAGTAAAGGAGCCAGCGCTGATGAGATAAAGAAGGCTTTTCGCCGGGCAGCGGTGGAACATCACCCGGACCGCGGCGGCGATGAGGCAAAGTTCAAAGAGCTTAACGAGGCTTACGAAGTTCTTAAGGATGGAGAGAAGCGCAAACGTTATGACCAGTTTGGGCACGCCGGAGTAGGCGGTGCTAGCGGCGGCAGTCCGTTTGATGGAGGCTACAGCGGTCAGGGCCAGAATATAAATTTTGACTTTGGCGATCTGGGCCTGGGAGACATATTTGGTAGTTTTTTTGGCGGCGGTAATCAGCAGCAAAGACAGCGGCAGGCCCGCGGCCGCGATATTGAAGCCGGCGTAGAGATCAGCTTTGAACAAGCCATCTTCGGTACAGAAGTTGACCTGAGCCTGACCCTGGATGATACCTGTGAACATTGTAAGGGCAGCACGGTAGAGCCTGGCCACGAACTTAAAACCTGTGACCAGTGTAAAGGTTCCGGGCAAGTCACGAGCGTTTCCCGGACTATCTTTGGCAACATTCAGCAGGCCAGTGTCTGCCCTAAGTGCCGCGGTAGCGGCAAAGTTCCCGAAAAAGTCTGCTCTGTTTGCCGCGGCAACGGCACGCAGGCCAAGAAGCAGACTGTACAGCTCAAAATCCCTGCCGGTATCGATGACGGTTCTACCATTCGTCTGCGTGAACACGGCGAAGCCATAGCCAATGGCCCTAAAGGTGACCTTTACGTTAACATCCGCGTTAAACCGCACAAGCAATTTACTCGTGAAGGCGACTTAATACTAAGTGAAGAGCACATCGGCATGGTCGAAGCAGCTCTGGGTACTGAAATCGAGGTTAGTACGGTGGATGGTCCTATTCGCATGAAAGTACCGGCCGGCACTCAGTCCGGGTCGGACTTTAAACTATCTAATCATGGCGTACCAAACTTACGCGGCTCCAGCCGCGGTGCCCACATCGTGACCTTAATTGTCGACACCCCCACCAAACTCAGCAAGCAGCAACAGACTCTACTCCAAGAATTCCACTCACAGGCCAAAAAAAGCAAGCTATTTTAGACGTAGGCAATATAGCGATTATGCCCTATCGGTATTGACCATATTCCTGATGCTGCTGGGACTTGACAGTGGTCATTGCAGTTTCAGCGGTAGGTCGCACATCATCTACTGACATGCCTTCTTCCCAAGTAGCTCCGCCTATAGCAATGTTGAATCCTGCCTCAACTAGATCTAGGTTGCCATCTAGGAAAGTCTGGGTATCTTCCTGCATTCGTTTTGTAACCCTATCTAATACTTCTGCGGGATCTCTAGGACTTTTCTTTTTACCCTTACCTCTTGGTTCACGATTAAGAACTACTAAGAATTCGTCCCCCCCTAGCCGTGCTGCAATATCATTAGGACGTAAACCTCCTGTGATTACGTCAGCTGTACCAATTATGGCTTCATCACCTCGGTCGTGGCCGATCTTGTCATTAACTGCCTTTTGGTTAGTTCCGTCAATATATAGGATCGCTTGAGGCGACTTACTGTTAGCTAACAAATTTTCGAGGCCCCGCCTATTTAACAGGCCTGTAAGTTTGTCGTGTGTAGCCTCATGCTCCAATTTCCGATTCTTGTAATACAAGTATAAACCTACTCCACCCAAAGCCACATTTCCGGCTAAAGAGAGCTTAGGTACATTTTGCTTTTCAAACTGCAGCATAAATACATTATAGCATAAATACATAAAATTTACAACTTATAATATATTTAAATTGCTAAATAATGTTTATGGATTAAAATGGACTAAATGAACCGCCAACAACTTAATCAGTCCGGTTTTATACCTTTGCTCGTAACTGTATTATTAATCGTGGCAGTAGCTATCTATTTTGTTTACACTCGTGTTTTACATGCGACTCGCTAAATTGACAAAAACTTTAGTATAAAGTATAGTATAGCCAAGTAATACAGATATGAAAAATTTGCCGCATATAGGTACCATTGAACTTGTGTCGTTACCGGACGACCATATTCAAGCTGTCCCGGCCAAGATCGATACCGGGGCTGATAATTCATCTATTTGGGCCAGCAATATCCACCTTAAAGACGGTAAATTAGTTTTTAACTTCTTTGCGCCAGGTAGTGTTTTCTACCGTGAAAAACCGGTGGTCAGTACAGCTTTCCGTACAACCACAGTCCGTAACTCCTTTGGCCACAAAGAATTCCGCTACAAAATCCGGCTGAAGGTCAAAATCGGCAAACGTACACTGTCGCGTTGGTTTACTCTTGCCAATCGATCGCGTAACAACTATCCCATTCTGCTTGGCCGCAATTTCCTCAAAAATAATTTTATAGTTGACGTGTCACGTAAGTATGTACTGAGTCAACAAACAGACCCCGTCAGGGTTTTGGTTTTTACTAATTTCCAGACCGAAACTGCTGCCTTTTTTGAACAGGTTAGTAAATCCAATACGATACCCATAAATTATGAGTGTGTGGGCTATGATGAGCTCATGTATTTTATAAATGGCTCAGCCACGCGCGTCATTAATATTGTATCAGGTGAAGATTTAGCGAAATATCATTTCATTTATTTCAAAAATCATCACAAACGTGAATTCAGCTCTAGCGCAGCCGAATATTTACGTTACAAAGGCCGAGCCTTTGCTGACAAAGAATTTAATCAGTACATGTCCGCCAGTAAATTAAGTGAATATATGCGACTGAGTTGCTACGGCGTAAACGTGCCGCCGACAATTTGCGCGGCGACAAGCATCCTGAAAGTAAAGTACAGTGAATTAACCACAGTCCTTGGCTCGCCGTTCGTCTTGAAGGAAATGCATAGTGATAAGGGAAAATTTAACTATATTATTAAAAATGAAGAGGACTTTAAAGATATTTTGGCTAAGGCACCGGAAGCACATGTTTATTTGGCTCAAAAATTTATCCCGAACAACGGCTATTATCGCATATATGTGATGGGCAAAGAGGTGGAACTCGCTATTTACCGTTCCCCAACCACTCACAAGGACAGGCTTAAAGATCATTTGAACAAGCCCAGGGGCAGCGTAAATGCCGTGAATGTACCATTAGATGAGGCCCCGGGCGAAGCCCAGGAATTAGCTATTCGTGCGGCTGATTGCATGAACCGCCAAGTTGCCGGCGTTGATTTGATCCACGACAAAGAAACCGGGCAATGGTATGTACTGGAAACAAATAACGATCCTCAAATTCGCACCGGCTCATTTATAAATGCCAAAGCAGCTATGGTTGCAAAATACTTCGAGCGGGAGTTAAATCAATAAACTATGAGAATTGTTATTTTATCGAAAGGTGCCGCCAATTACTCCACTAAGCGCTTAAAAGAGGAGGCGGAAAAGCGTGGCCACGATGTCCGCATAATTAACTACACTAAATGTTATGTAACTGTTGAGCGCAGCAACCCGGTTGTTCATTATAAGGGGGGAACAGTGCTGGATGTTGACGCTATAATTCCACGCATTGCATCTAGTCTTACTAAATATGGTTCTGCCATAGTGCGCCAGTTTGAAATGCAGAACGTCTTTACTACTACCAGTTCAATTGCTATTGTGCGCTCCCGGGACAAACTGCGTAGTATGCAGCTCCTGGCCAAAGCCGGCGTAGACATACCAAAAACAGTGTTCGTGCGTGAAACAGCCGATTTTGACGGAGTATTGGAACAAGTTGGCGGCGCGCCGGTAATTATTAAGGTGGTCCGCGGTACGCATGGCAATGGTGTAGTGTTGGCCGAAACGCGTAAGGCAGCACTGGCTGTAATGCAGGCTTTCTACGTTGAAGGCGTCAACTTTTTGGTGCAGGAATTTATTTCGGAGAGCGCCGGTGTGGACCTCCGGGCACTGGTGGTTAATGGCAAAGTTGTGGCCAGTATGTTGCGCCAGAGCCTGGACGATGATTTCCGCTCGAACTTGCATCAAGGCGGGGAAGGTATACCTGTTAAGCTGACTCTTGACGAGCGTAATACGGCACAAAAAGCCGCTAAAGCAATGGGACTGGCGGTTTGCGGCGTCGACATGATGCGATCCAGCCGCGGACCATTGGTATTAGAAGTGAATTCCAGTCCCGGTTTAAGCATCGAAAAAGTGACGGGGCAAAACGTTGCTGAAAAGGTGATCGAATATATCGAACTGCCCGCCAAAGCCGGCCGCCGCAAAGACAAAGTCGGCGCCTAGGGGCGGCTCACCTTATAATGCTCATGGTATAATTCGACTGAATAAGGAGAAATATATGCCGAACCCTTGCCAGCCTTCCATTAAGTAATTAGCTGGCCAGGCGAGAAGCTATATAGTATGAGGATATGACACCTGTTATTACCCTTGCGGCTATAGTCTTAGTTCCAGTTCTATACCTGATGATTTTACGGGTTAATGCGGCGCTGGTGTTTTTGAGCCTGTGTCTGGGCGACGTGCTGGTGCAATTTGTGGCACCTGATGCCAACTCTTTTATGGCCTTATTCTCCGCCCATCTACCCGCGGGTATGGATAAAGGCAACGAAACTATTAAAATAATCCTTTTATTACTACCGGTCGTACTGACCTCTGTTTTTATGATCCGGACTGTTAAGGGGCACGGCCGGCTTTTACTCAACCTGTTGCCGGCGGTTGGCGTAGGGCTACTGGGTGGCTTGCTGGTTGTGCCGCTCCTGCCGCCGGGCCTAAGCCATAACATTATTAATTCTTCATTGTGGTCACAGGTCCAACGCACTCAGGACCTTATAGTCGGTGCAAGTGCCTTAGTCTGTTTGTTAGTACTCTGGCTCCAGCGCCCCAAAACTGGCCATGCCAAGCATGGTAAGCATAAGTCATAGATTGACTTTTAAGCCAAAAAACAGATAATATAAGGAGTTATTTCGACTGCCCGCTACATTGCGGGCCCATAGCTCAGCCGGTTAGAGCACCTGCCTTTTAAGCAGGGTGTCGTGAGTTCGAGTCTCACTGGGCCCTCCAAAATCATAATACCTTTAAGTTGATGCTATCATTGCATTATGAAAATAGAGTTCTCAGGACATGCTCTTGATCAGCTAAGAACTCGTTCAAGAATCACTAAATCAATAGTCCTGGATACTTTACATCATCCAGATGAAACCTTGTTATCTTATCGGGACCGCCAACTCTACCGTAAACATTATGGAGGGGAAGTGCTTTAGATTGTAACCATCAAAGAGGATAATAAGATTATCGTCATTACTCAATATTTTTGGAGCAATAATTAATGAAAATTACTTATGATAAGTCAGTTGATGCAATGTACATAAAGTTGAACGAAAAGGTTGCATATCAATCAAGCAAAAAGGTCACGGACGATGTTTTAATTGATTACTCGAAAGATGGAAAAGTAGTTGGAGTCGAGATTTTGGCTGCCTCTAAGAATGCTCTTTTACCTCTTGGAAAAGCTACTGTCCCAATTGAGCTTAGAGCCCCTGCCTTTTAAGAGGGTTGTGGTGAGTCCGAGTCCTGCCGGACCCTCCACATGACGTATTCAAGTGAAATAAATTATAGTTAGAAAAGCACAAACTACATTATAGTTCTTCAAAAGGCAGATTATGTTTAAAGAAGATATCTATAAATTGGCTAAAGAAAATAACAACTTCCGCAAGGTTATAAAAACCGGTAAGCATAGCCAGATAGTACTAATGAGTATACCGCCCGCAGGCGACATTGGACTAGAAACGCACAAAGGTAATGACCAGGCACTATTCTTTGTAGCAGGAAAGGGCGAAGCCACGGTAGGCGGTAAAATCGGTGCCTTTAAAGAAAATGACGTGGTATTTGTCCCAGCCGGCACGGAGCACAACTTTAAGAACACCGGGTCTGATGATCTGAAACTTTTTACCATCTACGCCCCGCCACACCATCCTGAAGGCACGGCCTATATAACCAAAGCAGATGCGGAAGCTGACGAAAACGATAAATAAACAGTAACTATGGTTGCTTAAAACGCCTCCGTTGGCCTCCGAGTATTAAAAATAATATGTATAGCTTGAGCTATAAGACCTGAACTATAAGATAAATCACTGTGTATAAGCATTCAAAGCCTTACGCTGAGGTTACTTAAGTAGATTAATAATTGGAAAGGCGCTAGAAGCATGAAGGCTGTAGTATACAAGGAAGGCAAGCTAAAGTCTGGTAATTCTGATAAAAAAGTAACAAGCAGAAAGCAAGCCGTGGCGATTGGCCTTTCGCAAGCCAGGAAAAAAGGCGCCAAAGCGCCGAAGAACTAGCAATACTAATTGAGTTAACGGCGTTAAGTGTTAAACTGAGGTTATGAGCGTACCTGTCACTGATCGCCGGATGGCTGAGAACGAAGTCGTATTCCGCGGATTCAATGAAGAGCTACTTAAATGGCAAGATCAATTTAAGAATATAGCAGTCAAAGAAGGTCAACCCCTTCAAGAATTTGATGCTGATGTGCCGCTATATTTTTATTGTGAATGTTCCGATGAAAACTGCCGGAAACGTATAAAAATCAGCCCTAATGATTACACTAAAATACATAAAGTTAAAGACACATTCACAATAATTTGCGGGCATGAAGTTACTAAGATTGAAGATATAACAAATAAAGAATCTGAGTATTGCGTAGTCACTAAACATTTCCATCCGCCGCAATCGGCCGATAAACTTAACCCTACAAAAGTAGATAATAAATAGTTAAGCCCCAACTAATATTTAAACGGGTAGCATGTGACTGTATATTGCAAAACAGCGGTGCAGGTCTTATGCTTATGGTAACTAATTATTTTAACTTATAAGGACTCTCAAAATGGGCAAACTCAAGAATAATAACCAGGGTTTTAGTGCTGTTGAGAGCGTACTGGTGCTGGCTGTAGTTGTATTAATCGGCGTTGTTGGCTTCATGGTTTATAACAATCACAAAAAGACCGGCACTGTATTAAGCACTGCAACTAAACAGGCAGCCAAGAAAAGTCCTATAGCAAGCAAACCGGTAGACCCCTATGCTGGCTGGCAGTCTTTCTGTTCAGACGTTGGCGGCCTGTGTGTTAAATACCCATCAACATGGGTGCTCAAACAAGACGCACACGGTAACGCAACTGGCGATAGTGAGCTCAACACCATAACCAACCCTAATAGCAAAATAGCAGTTAGCTACACCCCTAAATATGGTATAGGTGGCGTACCAGTCAGTCAGACTATTACCGTAAACGATGTGCTTCCTACTGTGGCAAGCGATTTTAACGTTGTGGAACTTCTCGTTAAACAGTCTTCTGGTTATGCTGTCGAGGCGTTTGTAACAACAAAAACCCAGGCTCATGAGAATATTGCCAAAGCGACCGCTAATAGTGGTTATGCAGACGGGGGTACGGTTAACTTTACAAAAGGCGCTACCATTCAAAACGATGGTGGTAGCAATACAGGCCATGGCTTCAATAATCCAAAGAAACCAAACACTACTGGGGCGCAAAAAGTGCGGATAACCAATGCGTCAAACCCGCTTGATTTGCCAAGTTTCACTACTTCCGACGCAGCTCAAGCATGGCTTAATTCTGCCGAGGTCAAGACAGCCGTGCAAATCCTTACAAGCCTGAACTACAAGCAATAATCAGTGTCTGCCTGATTGGCAACAAGTTGTATGTCAAACAGTTCGAGACATCGTACACGAGGCAGATCCAGGTATAGAATGGTTGCAGTAACTTCTAATTTGGCCCTGACAACTAAACTTTCGGACGACTATTATGATACGCTTATTTTATGGATAAGAACCCCGGAACCAATAGAAAGATTAGATTATTCAAAGGGATTATTGCCTTTGGAGTTTGCGTCGCTATTGCCGGCGCTGTGCTTTGGGCTATTAATTTTTACGGTATGTACGGAGTTGTTAGCCAGAGCAACTCGTTTGATGTGACGTCAAGCAACGTCAAGCTGGGCGAGACTAAGTTAAATCGGCAGGCTTATTATAGAGATATAGGGCAGGGGTTTATTTTGGTTGGCATAGGAATTATTGTAGGTGGGGTGCTTATGCAGTCTAGAACCAAAAAGGATTAGTAATCTAGTATGTCTAGCCTAATCATAGTTGCAATAGCGTCACGCATGGCTCTCCCATTCTACTTTGTTAATTATAAAGGGGTGTGCGTTCTGTCACGTAGCTAGGTTAGCTCAACTCTGCCTGTAGCTTTTTCTCATCGTTGATGATAAATAAGTGGTCTTTTTGGGCCACTAGCCCATCCTTAAATAATAATTCCAAAGCTCTGCTGGCTGTTTCTCTAGTCATATTTATTGAATCGGCTATATCCTGATGCGTAATAGGAGCTTCAATTATGGTACTTTGGCCTTGGCTCTGGCCAAATCGGGTGGCTAAATCCAATAGGCAAGCAATAACTCGCTCCCGCGGTAACCGATAGCCTAAATTTTGGATCCGCTGGGCATAAACAGTGAATGTGTTTATAAGCTGACGCATAATCTGTTCACTTAGCCACGAGTTAGAGCCCATAGCAGTGCGTAAGTCATGCTTTGAAGTTATTAGAGATGTAACTTCAGACATCGCTTCGTAGAAAATCCCTAACTTTTGCGCACCATCCAGTGCCTAAGGTAATGGCATTATTTCATTTGCTCCATGTATCAATAAAAGATTTTGCTGACCAAGCTGCGATATGGAGTACGCTTTCACATAACCTGATTGTAAGAAAAACACACCGGCAGGTACTTCGTCGCCCTGTACGATAACTTCATCTTTTTGAAAATGCTTTAATACCCCTTCGTTGAAATGAGAGGTTATACTTTCGTGGTCGCTACGGCTAAGCGTCATATTAGTCATAACCTTAGTATATACTTATTAAATTTTAATGATGTGATTAGAAACACTGAAGGTTATACATAAGTATCATAAAGTATGCGTTGTTAGAAGTTTTGACGAATGTAGATATCTGTAACTTAATATTGCTTTGAGAAGAGCTTCAACAAGAATGAGTATGATGCGATTACGTAATACAATAGCCAAAATTGGGTGCCAGTATAATAAATCTTTGAAAACTTTCCCGTATTTTTTCTCACGCAAGGCTGAGCAATCAGTTTCATACAAAGAATATCTGGATGAAGGCGTGCGACCAGAGAGCCACTACAATAATTCAAACAACCTGTTTGATGACTCAAATAGCAAAGATAGAAAGTGGCTAAAGCTAGCCATGAAACACCTCGACAAAGCTAGTAGGTAAACGAATTTTAATCTGTGAAAGGTTAATTTACTGTACTTTATAACGCATAATGTCAGGTACAATAAGCCTGTTATGGCTGCGCCGTTTAAAGAATATATTACCGATTACGAAGGTGGCGGGCAAGTAATCGTGCTTCTCCACGGTTTTTTAGCGTCATCTGCCTACTGGCGCCGTTTGCAACCTCGCTTGAGCGCGGAAGGCTACCGCGTTATAACCATAGATTTACTGGGTTTTGGTAATGTGCCTAAACCTACACGCAAAATCTATAACTATCATGAACACGTGGAACACATTAATAATGCCTTAAATAACCTTAAGCTAGACCGGCCATTTATATTAGCGGGGCACTCTATGGGGGCATTGCTAGCGATGAGGTTCGCACATGTATACACGGCCAAAGTCGCATCTCTAATACTTTTACATCCGCCGCTCTATGCCAGCGCTGAGCAGGCATATAAAGTGCTTCGCTCTACAGGCGTACTTTATAGATTCTTACTTGATTCCAAGTTTAGACCGGCGGCTTGGGGTATTTTGAGGTTCTTACCCATTTTTAATAAAACGTTGCGTCACAATAAACAATCCCGGGAAGGCTCACTTAAAAATGTCATCGAAGTTGCTGAAGGTTTAAACGACCTTAAACAACTGGATACCAAAACATTACTTGTAGTTGGATCGCATGATCGCCAGGAATATCTGAACAATGTACGGCGAATAAAATTAGCCGAAGCAGTTAAGCTAAAAGTAGCGCCCGTTTCTCATCATTCACCCGTTCTGAAACCCAGCCTAATCTACCAGACAATAAACGATTTTGTTTAGCCTCTGATAGTCTTTGCATGCATTTATGTCTTAGCGAAAGAGTAGTCGATCGTAAGTTCAGCTATGTTCATTAAATAGCCCCTAAGCCTGTCCAGGCTGTCCTCAATCAACGCTCCCTCATACGACTTTTTCATTTGTTTTGAGCCGTATATTAAACGTTCAAGCACTGTGTTTGTATCTAGAATTTTGTGGGCATGGATTTTATCTAAACTATTTACTACCTCTTCTACCTCATTCAATAATCGGTGTACCGTGGCCTCTATGGTTGAGAAATTACTGGATAATGATAGGCGTTTCGAGCCGTCTAAATGTGCCAGACTGGCAATTTTTACAGCGTGGTCGGCAATTCTTTCCAGCTGGACTGCTACACCCTGGTAATAACTTAGCTCAGCCAGGTTGCCATCGGACTTGCCAGACAGGAGCGAATAAAATTGTCGCTTTATGACATATAGAAGCTTGTTAACTTCATTATCACGAAGTTCAATATCACTGGCAAGATTTTTATCCCCGTTTTGTATTGCCTTTAAAGAATCCTCGAACATACTCTTGGTAATAAGAAAGATCTTATGTGTGCTTTGGGGTACGGAAAGTTTGTAATCGTCAAAAATATTTTTTACGTAGATTTTCTGAGAGGTTTCTTCAAGAATTTCAAAGCCGAACAATAATTGGACAGCTTTCCGGATGATCTGGTTCTGCGCCGGCGACATCTTATTACTCCTGAAGTTAATTTTATCTGCTCCGGCAATATAAGCTGCAATTGACTCTCTGACCAGCCAGGATTCTGTCACCTCATCAACGTTGATGTTAAATGTAGTTTCGTCGCGGTTCTTTGTTACAGGCGTAACAATAAGCGTATGGCCATTTTGGGTTACAAAGACTTCGTCTTTACCTTTCAGTTTCCATTTGTTTACCCATTGCTTAGGCAGAGTTAAGGTCAGACTGGCTCCCCCCGTAGATTGTAATTTACGCAACTCCATACAATATATATATATTAATCTGATAAATAATACTAGCCTTTTTTGAATTTAACACCTGTGGATAAAAACTAGTTGACAGCTATGATAAATAAATATACTTTAATATATATAAATGGTGATTAATGTATTGGCGGTGGTCAAACAGGGGGTAAAGATTATGAAAAAAGTATTACTTGCACTAATTGCTGCAGGGTTACTAGGTGTGATAATTTATGGGGCCACAAAAAACGATAATCCTCCTAAAAAGGCCGCGACGGTCCAAGCGCCTGTCAAAAAGCAGCACGAGGTAATCACGGGTGCGGGGTCGACTTTCGCCGCGCCGCTGTACGGGCAACTGGGTAGCGAATACAAAACTGCCTCAGGTAGTACGATTAACTATCAAGCGGTTGGCTCGGGAGCTGGCATCGCGCAGTTTATCGCCAATACAGTCAATTATGGTGCCACCGATGTTGCCCTAAAAGACACTGATATAGCCCAGGCTACTAAGGGCGAGCCGCTCAATATCCCGGTGGCATTTGGCGCAGTCACCGTGTCTTACAATATCCCTGGGGTTAAAGGCGGGATGAAGCTCGACGGGCCAACGATTGCTAATATCTATCTTGGCAAAATCACCAACTGGAACGACCCGGCTGTTGCCAGCCTCAACCCCGGTTTGAAGCTGCCCGACCTTCAGATCGCTCCGGTCTATCGCTCCGACGGATCGGGAACGACTGCGCAATTCACAAAGTTTCTTTCAGGTACAAGCCCGGCATGGGCCCAACAGGTAGGATCAGACAAGACCGTACAATGGCCGACAGGCACTGGCTCTAAGGGTAATGACGGTGTCGCGGCAACAACCAGTCAAACTAAAGGTTCAGTCGGTTACGTCGAGCTGGCCTACGCTCTTAAGAGTAACTTCACCACTGCGGCAGTCAAGGACAAGTCTGGTCAATACGTCACTCCATCGTTGCAGAGCACGTCCAAGGCCGGCGACAACCTGCCTAACTTGCCTAGTGATCTTCGTTTCAGCGCCATCAACTCTCCAAACCCCGGCGCATACCCGATCGCCTCGGCAACGTTTGCGCTCGTCTACCAAGATACTTGCAAAGCCCAAGAGGTTACCACTCCTGAGCAGGCTCAGGCGCTGAAGGGTTGGTTCAGCTATCTGCTCGGTCCTGGCCAGCAGAGCATGAAGCGCTTGCAGTATGCGCCGCTGCCAAAAGAGCTGCTAACTAAGGCAAAAGCCCAGGTAGGCTCTATGACCTGCAACGGTAGGACGATCACGACCCAATAAGAAAATGAGACTGCAGACAGACCAGCTCGTACGGATAGGCTTGCGTGGTACGGCTGTGCTTATGCTAGCCGTCATCGGCTACTTCTTCGTACGGTTAGCTATTGCTGCCCAGCCAGCGTTCTCTCACTTTGGAATCATCGGCTTTGTTTTCAGAAACAACTGGGATGTAGCCCATAACATCTTCGGCGCTTGGCCGTTAGTTGCGGGGACGCTAATAACCTCGCTTGTCGCGCTGACCATCGGCGTTCCGGTCGCGGTGACTGCCGCATTGTATGTCACTGAGCTGGCACCTTCGCGGGTTAGGGGAGTCTTAGCCGTAATGCTCGATTTACTGGCGGCTATACCGTCTGTGGTTTATGGTCTTTGGGGTGTGTTTATTCTCATACCTAAACTCAAGCCTGTCGAGCAGTGGTTCTCGGACACGTTCTCTTTTCTGCCGTTCGTCGGCGGTCCGGTCAGGGGACCAAATTACTTCATTGCCGGGTTGATACTGGCAATTATGATAGTTCCAATTATATCAGCGGTATCGCGCGAGGTACTGGCTACCGTGCCGCTTCCGGAAAAGGAAGGCGCGCTGGCGCTCGGCGCGACCCGGTGGGAGATGATGTGCCTAGCCGTGTTGCCGCATGCCCGGGCCGGGATCACCAGTGCCGCAATGCTGGGGCTGGGCCGTGCTATAGGCGAGACGATCGCAGTTGCGTTGGTGATCGGTAGTGCTCCGACAATCGGTCATCACATCTTCGACCAGGGCTATACCTTGGCCGCCGTGATTGCCAACGAGTTCGGAGAGGCCAGCCCGGGCAGTCTGCACATTTCCGCCTTAATTGCCGCCGGCCTGGTGCTTTTCTTGCTCACCTTAGTGGTTAACGGTGTGGCGCGCGGAATTGTATTCCGGGCCTACCGGAATCGTGGTGCTACCGGAGGGAGAGTAGTGGTATGAACACGCTTGCTGTTACTTCGGTGTCTCGTCGTCGCACTGATATGCTCGCACGGGGGGCGCTGCTCGCCGGGCTGTTGCTGGCGCTGATCCCGCTGGCGCTCGTTCTGCTCTACGTCCTCGCGCGCGGAGCTGGCGCGATGAGTATTCACTTTTTCACTACCGATCCAACTGGCGCGTTCTTTGGCGATCAAGGCGGGATCAAAAGTGCGATTTTCGGTACGATTGAGATCGTGGCGCTGGCTACTGCCATAGCTGTTCCGATCGGGATCACTCTCGCTGTCTATCTAAGCGAAGTGGGAGGACGAACAAGGCTCGCTACCGTCGCGCGTTATTTCATAGATGTGCTCACTGGTGTACCGTCGATCATTTTCGGTCTGTTTATCTATATAGTGCTTGTCTTAGGCGGTATGTTAGGCGGCTTTGCCGCCTGGAAGGGCTCGGTAGCGCTAGCGTTATTAATGCTGCCTGTGGTGACCCGGGTGTCCGAAGTTACTCTGGCGGTGGTACCAAACAGTCTGCGCGAGGCGGCGCTGGCACTCGGCGCCCCGCGCTGGCGGGTGATTACTAAAGTAGTGTTGCCTACGGCCCTACCCGGATTGCTCACCGGTGCGTTGCTTGCGGTCGCCAGGGCCGCCGGGGAGACGGCTCCTCTACTGTTCACGGTGCTAGGAGCCCAGGCCACCACTTTCTCTCTAGGGGCGCAGATGAACTCGTTGCCGCTTCAGATCTTTAATGATGTACGCCAGCCTAATCCGGAGCTAGTCACCCGTGCCTGGGGCGGCGCGCTGACCCTCATTCTGATGATCCTCCTTACCAACATTGGGGCTCGCCTGATCGCCCGAAAGAGCCACCTCCGATGAAGCGACCAGCTGCAGGCAAAGGGCTAGGTGTGCAAGTGCGGGCTCTACGCGCTTTCTACGATAATGTCGAGGCGGTCAAAAATGTTGATCTTGACTTCTCTGCCAACCAGATTACGGCTATCATAGGTCCCTCTGGTTGCGGCAAGTCGACACTCGTGCGCTGCATTAACCGTATGCACGAAGAGATACCCGGTACAAGTGTCCGGGGTCAAGTACTACTCGACAACCTAGATATTTACGGTCCGGAGGTCGATCCGGTCGCAGTGCGGCGCACAGTCGGCATGGTCTTCCAGAAGCCGAACCCGTTTCCGGCCATGTCGATCCTCGACAACGTTATTGCCGGGCCGCGGCTGGCTGGTGTAAAGCGCGAGGGCTTACGCGAACGCGCTGAACGCGCGTTACATGACGCCGGACTCTGGGACGAGGTCAAAGACAG
>JBBSHY010000008.1:0-33063 GCA_038232415.1 Saccharimonadales bacterium (SeqCode)
CCAATGATAGACGGCCAGGATATTTACTCAGTAACTGCTCCAAAACAGGCTCCAACCGCTGCCACTCCCCGGCTGCGGACAAAGGCGTGGCACCCGGACGTGTGCTTTCTGCACCTATATCAACTAAACCGGCACCATCTTTAAACAACTGTTTGGCCTGCTCTACCGCTTTATCAGGATCTAAAAACAGGTTGCCGTCACTAAAACTATCCGGCGTTATATTCAAGATACCCACTAATTTCACCATACCCCGTGAATTATAGAACAATGCTCTATAATTAAAAGGAGATGAGGATATATAACTTTAGTGCCGGCCCTGCCATGCTGCCTGAATCTGTGCTTACCCAGGCAGCAAAGGAGATGCTTGATTGGCAAGGCCATGGCATGAGTGTCATGGAAATTAGCCACCGCAGCCCGGAATTTATTCAGATTGCCGAAGAGACTGAATCAGACCTAAGAGAGTTAATGCAAATTCCTGATAACTATAAAGTTTTATTTCTGCAAGGCGGTGCAACCGGGCAGTTCGCTGCTATCCCCATGAATTTGGCTAGTAGCACAGATACAGCCGATTATATAATCAATGGCTTGTGGGCCCAAAAAGCAGCCAAAGAGGCCAAAAAATACGTGAACGTAAATATCGCGGCCACAGCCGAGCCTTTTACCTATGTGCCTGACCAAAAAGACTGGAAAGTTTCAGAAGCTGCCGCCTATATTCACACAACTCCGAATGAGACGATAAACGGGGTCGCGTATAACTTCTCGCCGGAAGCAGGCCCGGTGCCTATCGTTGGGGACATAAGTTCGATGATTCTTAGTGAGCCTCTTGACGTTAGTAAGTACGGCGTCCTGTACGCCGGAACCCAAAAAAATATGGGTCCGGCCGGCCTGACTATAGTCATTGTCCGGGAAGATTTACTAGATAGAGCCCGGGATGAAACTCCGCTCGTTTGGCACTGGTCAGACAAATCAATTGCCGGGTCAATGCTTAATACCCCGCCGACTTATGGCTGGTACCTGGCCGGACTCGTGTGTAGGTGGCTCAAATCAAACGGCGGAATCAAGGCTATTACGGAAATCAACAAAAGAAAGGCGGAAAAGCTGTATTCTGCTATCGACGAATCTGATTTTTATAACAATAATATCCAGACCGCTTACCGTTCAAAAATGAATGTGGTTTTTCAACTGGCTAATCCGGAGCTAGATAGAACTTTCACTGATAATGCCTACCCCCGCGGCCTTAAAAACCTGGAAGGACACAGGAATGTCGGCGGCTTACGGGCCAGCTTGTATAATGCCATGCCTGAAGAAGGTGTTGACGCGTTAATATTGTTTATGAAGGAGTTCGAGAAGAAATATGGCTAAAAAACCTGTTTACAAAATTAAGACCTATAACCAAATCTCTAAGGTTGGTTTGCAGAGGTTCAAGCCCAACTACCAGGTCTCCGACAAGATTAATAACCCGGATGCTATTATGCTCCGTTCATTCGACTTGCATAAAGAACCGGTGAGCGAAAGTGTGCTGGCTGTCGGCCGGGCCGGCGCCGGTGTAAATAACATCCCTATAGCTAGTTTAGACGCCAAGGGTATAGCCGTATTCAATGCGCCGGGTGCCAACGCGAATTCTGTCAAGGAATTGGTTATAGCCGGAATGCTTATTGCCGGCAGAAACCTGGACGAAGCCCTGAAATACGTGGCTGAACTTCCGGATGAAAATATGAAAGAAAACATTGAGGCAGGCAAAAAAAGGTTTGCCGGCAGTGAACTAACCGGGAAAACGCTTGGCGTTATTGGCCTTGGCGCGATCGGACATAGAGTAGCTAACACTGGTATTGATCTTGGTATGAAAGTCCTGGGTTACGACCCGGCGATGACGGTAGCAAATGCCTGGCAGCTTTCTTCCCACGTCGGTCAGATTGATAACCTGGACCAGCTGCTTAGGCAATGCGACTACGTCACGATTCATGTCCCGCTGCTGGAAGCAACTAAAGGCCTCCTGAGCCGGGAAAAGTTAAAACTCTTGAGACCGAATACTGTACTGCTTAATTTATCCAGGGACGAGTTAGCAGACGAAGTTGCAGTTGTGGCTGCACTGGAAAAGGGCAAACTTCGAAACTACGTAACAGATTTTCCTAATAAAACTATAATGCAGAGCCCAAAAGTTATTGCCCTGCCTCACCTAGGCGCGTCTACCAAAGAAGCAGAGGACAACTGCGCCGTAATGATTGCCGATCAACTTCAGGACTATTTAGAAAACGGCAACGTTAAGTTTTCTGTTAACTTTCCGAATGTATTTATGCCGCGTTATGAGGGCGTTATCCGCCTTGTGCTGGTTCACACAAACTTGCCAGGGGTTGTCGCGCAAATAAGCAACATAATGGGAACAGAAAAAATAAATATAGCGCGCTTACTGAATAAAAGCCGCGATAGTACAGGATACACAATGATGGACTTGGAGTTAACAAAAGTTCCTGACGAGCTTACAGACAAACTCAGATCTATACCCGAACTATTAAAACTCAGGGTTTTATAGTTTAAACTCGGAAATTTGCTTCATGATTGAAAATGTAGTGTGCTTCAGGTATGCTTCTATCTGTAGATACATCTTTGGAGCTAGTATAAATTAAGGAATACTGTTTATGATCACACCTGTAAATTGGGGATTAATAGGCTTCGGTAATATTGGCCGTGAGATTGTGCGTCAGATAGGTCAGCCGGCTGTGGCAAAACGGCTGCGCCTTAAAGTAAACCCGGAGTTCATTGTGGAATCCGGAGGTATTATGAAAAATGACGGCCATACACTTACAGATTATAAGAACTTGAGTGCTGTACCAAGCCTGCCGGAAGTAATGTTTATAGCTATACCTTCCAGTAATGATGGTGAAGTTGCCTACAACTATATAGCTCACATACTAAAAAAAGGTAAGCTGGCCATTACCGCCGAGAAAGGTGCGGTGGCAAATCATTATGCTGAACTAAGACAGCTATCCGGTGACTTTAAACGCTTCGGTATTACCGCTACTGTGGGGGGCGGTACGCGTTTATTAAAAGTTGCCAGGGAATACTCCCAGGACGTGGAAAATATAACCCAGGTACACCTGGCCTTAAACGGTACACTGGCGGCAATTATGGATTGGGTAGCACCTTTACAAGGCGAAAGGTTATCGCTGGCAACAGCTGCCAAAAAGGCGGTAGACAAAGGATATGCCGAACCAGGCAGTGAATCAGCTACAGCAATTATCCGGGCGGAAGCAGAGGGTGATATACCGAAAAAACTGGCTATTTTTTATAACAGTGTCGGCCTTGGCAATCAACACATTGACTGGAATTCATTGCGCTTTTCTCTCACTGATGATGAGATCGATAAGGCTGTTAGCTCAAAGGTGCCCCGACGTTTTATTGCTTCCCTCTATCCGCTGGATTATGTCGATGGCCGTAATGATTTTCTGGAAGATGATATCATCGGAGGTTTTAATGTAAGACATAATGGCTGGCTGATGGTAGGAGGTTTCCGGCGCGTAGATGCTAACCCCTTGTTTAGCGCTTTAGCCTCTCTGACTGGTCCGGGCAACGGTATGGTGATTGGTTTGGGCCCTAACGCCAGCGATGGCGTATATGCTGTCACCGGCCCGGGCGCCGGGGTCAATCCCACTGTTAATACAATGCTTGATGATTACGTCCGTCTCAAATCCCTCCAGGAGTCTTGAAGCATGGTAGTAATGAAGTTTGGCGGCACTTCAATTGCTAACGGGCAGCGGATGCTGGAAGTCGCCAAAATTATATCCAACGAACACGGACGTCAGCCCATAGTAGTAGTATCAGCAGTCAGCCAGGTTACTAATCTACTTGTAGATCTGGCTGGTATTGCTCTAGACAAAGCTCAAGAGGCCAATCTGAAGAGCGGCATTGAGCGTCTGCGTCGTATTCACCATGATATAGCTATAGACCTGAAACTTGAGCCAGGCGCGGAGAAAGACCTGCTAACCATTCTGGATGTCCAGATCATTGAGCTGGAGAGCGTGCTTACAAGTATTACCTCCTTAGGGGAACTGACACCACGCGGCAATGACTTGATTATATGTTTTGGAGAGCGATTGTCCCTATACCTGGTTGCTGCAGCCTTACAGCGACATGGAATTGCCACCGAGGCTATAAAGGCCAGTGAATTAATCGTTACTGACGATACTTTTGGCAATGCCCAGCCGCTTTTTCCGGATTCATGTAAAAAAATAACGCCCAAGCTCCAACGACTGATCAAGAATAACGTTACACCTGTTATTACCGGCTATATGGGTGCTACGGCAGAGGGTATAGTGACTACTTTAGGGCGTGGCGGGTCAGATTACTCAGCAACTATCATTGGCCATTGTATTGAGGCTGAAGAGGTATGGATCTGGACTGACGTTGATGGTGTGATGACTGCTGATCCGCGTGATATCAAAGGCGCAAAAACAGTAAAAGACCTCTCGTATGATGAAGCGGCCGAGCTATCTTATTTTGGCGCCAAGGTATTGCACCCCCGGACTATGGTAGCCGCGGCTATGAGCAATATACCTATATTAATTAAAAATACTATGCGTCCTGCCGGAAAAGGCACTAAAATCAGCAACTCTTCTTTCAAGCACCCGGACGGCGCCAAGGCGATGACAGTACTCCGGCAACTCTCTTTGATTACTATTCAGGGAAAAGGCATGCAAGGTGTTTTAGGAATAGCCGCAAAAGTCTTCACTACTCTGGCTGAACAAAAAGTAAATGTACTTTTTATCTCCCAGGCTTCCTCAGAAAATAATATTTCATTGGTCACCAGCGGTCAGCATGGGACGGGGGCTGCAAAAGCCCTGCACAAAGCTTTTCGCAGTGAACTGCTCACCAAAAAAATAGAGACAGTCAGGGAAGAACCTGACTTAGCCATGATAGCTGTGGTGGGCGAAGGCATGCGCAGCCATACCAGCATTGCCGGCCGTATTTTCTCAGCTTTGGGTAGGGCTGATGTTAATGTGATTGCCATCGCCCAAGGTTCCTCGGAGCGTAATATTTCCTTAGTAGTCAGCGAAGCCGATGCGACAAAGGCCGTGCAATGTATTCACGACGAACTGCACCTCAATAACAATATTAGTAAAAAGTCACGAACATGAAACGCTTACGCGTCGGTTTTGCCGGTTACCGTGGTATGGTGGGTAGCGTTTTAATGGAAAGGATGCGGTCTGAAAACGACTTTTCCGGCATTGATGCAGTATTTCTATCAACTTCAAAGGCCGGTCAGCCCGGGCCGGTTATCAATGGCCAAACAACCGTCTTGGAAGATGCCTATAACAGGGATATTCTTAACAATCTCGATGTAATAATTACATGCCAGGGTAGTAATTATACAAAGAAGATCCATGCCGATTTAAGAACCGGCGGCTGGAACGGTTACTGGATAGATGCCGCCAGCGAACTGCGCATGAAGGATTCATCCGTGCTGTTGCTGGATCCGGTTAATCGTGAACAAATAAATGCCGCTCTATCAAGCGGCATGAAAGACTTGATTGGCGCGAATTGCACCGTCAGCACTATGCTCATGAGCCTGGCCGGCTTATTTAAGAATGACGTTATTGAATGGGCTAACCCGAGTACATACCAAGCAGTTTCCGGCGCCGGCGCCAAACATGTTATCGAACTATTACAACAGATGAAAGTAGTTGGTCTGGCCGCAGACGATATGCTGAATGACCCGTCAGCCAGTTTAGCCAGTATAGATAAGCAGGTTTCGGACCAGTTACGCTCGCCCTCCCTGCCGACCGAATTTTTTGGCTATCCCATAGCCGGCAATATCCTGCCCTGGATAGATAAAGAGGTCCGAGGCGGCCAGTCCCGCGAAGAATGGAAAGCCGCGGCTGAAACCAATAAAATTCTCGGCACTAAGCAGCCCGTAGCTATTGATGGTACTTGCGTGAGAGTCGGCTCACTACGTTCACATGCCCAAGCTGTAACAATGAAGCTAAAACGCGACATACCGCTTGAAGAAATAGAGTCTATGATCAGCTCAGCTCACGAATGGGTAAATCTTGTGTCTAATACCCGCGAAGCCACCCTGGAACAGCTCACCCCGGTAGCAGTCAGCGGCACATTACAAATTGCCGTCGGCAGAGTCCGCAAATTGTCCATTGGGCCGGAATATCTCAGCGCTTTTGTGGTCGGTGACCAGTTGCTCTGGGGCGCTGCTGAACCTTTGCGCCGGGCCTTGAAAATTATTATTAACCGTCAATAAACTATGCCCGTAGTTTACCTGGCTCTTGGATCAAACGTCGGTGATTCCCGAGGCTATATTGAGCAAGCCATAGAGCTTCTTAGTGACAAAGTACAGGGCATCCAAACAGCTCCCATCTATAAATCAAAAGCTATTGGCCATACCGGTCAGCCAAATTTCCTAAATACAGCCATACGTGGCCAGACGAATTTAATTCCGGGTGATTTACTGGAATTTGTGAATGAAGTCGAGCAGAAAGTTGGCCGGGTAGAACGTTTCCGCTGGGGACCGCGCGAGATCGATATTGATATCATCCTCTATGGCGATTTCAGGCAGGAAACCAAGAAGCTTACCCTTCCCCACCCCCATTTCAGAGAACGAGACTTTGTCCTCAAGCCGCTACGGGACCTAGATGGTAACCTGATTGACCCTATTAGCGGCCAAACAGTATTACAATTGCTGGATAAATTAGATCCGGCAAAACGGGTTATATTAGGGACAGTTGACGAAAAACTCTAAAACCGCTACAATAACACCTTAGAATCTATGGAAGTTTAAGGATAAATTATGCAAAAATGCGATCTAACCGGTAAAGGTAAGCAATATGGCAGTAATGTCAGCTTCTCGCAGCGTCACACCAAAAAAGTCTGGAAGCCTAACCTCCAGATGAAAACCGTAGTCATCGATGGCAAAAAGATTCAAATGAAACTTAGCACCCAAGCCATTCGCACTCTTAAGAAAAAAGGTCTTCTAACACCAGTTAAGTAGCTTAGGACTTTTCCAGGACTATCAGCTGGGTAACATCACTTAACTCGCTCGGCTTAAGCTTTAGCTTGGTAACTGTTTCTTTCGGTTCCATGGCCAGTTCTTTTAGGGCGTTTGATAAGTCTTGCTGCGGTACCGGGTATTTAAGGACTTTGTCCGCATAGTGTGACGGGACTACCAGTTTGGGCTCAATATCTTTAATAAGTTTAAGAGCACCTACCGGATCAACGGTATAACCATTACCGCCAATCGGGACGACCAGTAGATCCACCAGGCCGATAGTTTCAAGCTCATCATCTGTTAATTCTGGATAAATGTGTCCGGTGAACAGCACGCTCATATCGCCCGCTATGAGTTTAAACATAGTAGCACCAAGGCGCCCTGCTTCGTCAACGTGAGCCCGGGCGGCAATACCAATAACAGAAATATCTGATATTTCGTATTCACCGGGGCTGTCAAAAAGTAAACGAGCATTGTCTGCGCCGCCGTGAAAGCCTGTAAAAAGCACCACGTCATTAGCTTTAACTATACTTTTGGATCCCAAATCGGTCAGATTATCATCAATGACTACACGAGTACCCTTATATGTTAGTCCGAAACAGTTTGCGCCGTAAAACTGCAGATCCACTATTCTTTACTCCTTTTTTCTTCCGGGAGCTCTTCCGATAGTAAGTTATGCAGATCCACCAGTACCTGCTTTTTAGATTGGGTTATAGCTACCGCAAAGCGGTCTCTGATCTGTTGGCGATATTGGAAGTCGGCTAAACTCATAACAGCATAACGCAGTGATTTATTTTCTTTGGACTCCAGCTCGCTTATATATTTCTGCAAGGCATTGGGGTTAACTTCACCAACTATCAAAAAGTCGACTCCGGCACTGTCATCTCTGGTGAACTGGCCAGTCAGTACTGCCATGTCAATATGGCCTACGGCACGCAGATCCGCTTCATTACTAACTTCAGCAGGATCCGTGCTGGTTGGGGTTTTTTTGACTGATTTTTTAACACCTCCCCCAAAAATCTGTTGCAGGGGCTCATAATGCTCAAACTTCTGATTGACCTCGTAATAAAGCTTATTATTTGTGTTATCCGATGTAATAATACCAATGCTAAGCAAGTTGCTGAGTTCGCGCCGCACGGAATTAATTTGCTCATCAATCTTACGGGTAATTTCACGCACGTAATATGAACGGTTCGGATTGCTATAGAATAACTGCAGTAATTTAACGCGTGTTTTTGACCCAAAGAGTTGCTCAATCATGATGCTAGTGTAGCAAAGTGTAGTTCAATTGGGAAGCTTAGTTACCCAAATATGTTGTAACTAAATCTATGGTCTTATGCCAATTAACAGGGGTATGAATCCAATGAATACTTTTGTTACGCTTAAACCAGGTTCGCTGGCGTTTGGCTAAGTCCTGGGTTGCTTTAATGATCTTTCGGCGTACTTCTGGGCGCGTTTCTAAGCCTGAGAAGTACTCGCGCCACTGCGCATAAGCAATGCCTTTAAGTGCCTCGCAGTCCCAGCCATAATGTTTAGACAGGCCATAAACCTCATCTTCCAAACCGGCAGCCAGCATGTCGTCAACCCGTACGGTTATACGCTGCTTTAGATCGTCGCGTTCAGGTCTTAAGCCAATTAGCAAGGTGTTGGTACGTAACTCCTCTTTAATCGGTTCAGCTCCATTTGTTTCAATTAAACGTATTAAGCGCCGTTTATTTCTTGTATCAACATTGCCTATATCAATACTAAGACCATCAATTTTCTTTAATAATTCCTCGTTACTAAACTTATTTAACTCTTCCCTGGCCTTTCGGTTTCCTGGTGGCAAAAAATTAAAATCATAAATAACACCGTCTACATATAAGCCGGTGCCGCCGGCCATAATAGGCAGCTTGCCGCGCCCGACAATATCGGTGATCGCTTGATTTGCAAGCCTTTTGAACACAGCGGCTGTGAAATCCTCACATGGGCCGACAATATCAAGTAAATGATGACGGACCTGTGATTTCTGCTTTGCTGTCGGCTTAGCCGTACCAATGTTAACTTCGCGGCGCACCGTCCAGCTATCAGCACAGATAATCTCACCGTTAAATTCCTGCGCCAGTCTTATAGCCAACTCTGACTTACCTGAAGCCGTCTCCCCAACTATAACTACTAGCTGATGAGAAGCCCTTCTACTTTCCGGACTGCTCATAGTTTTCCCCCTGAAGTTATTTAACTACTGCCTCCATTAAATGGCAATTATAAGAGTTTAAAGTTTTAAGCCGGAGATTTTTATATACTCTGCCGAGGCATCGTATACTTTTAAAGATTTTGTGGGTACAATGTCTTACATATGCTCCAAAAGGTCAGGGTAGTGCGGGACGGCAATAGCTGGGCTGTAAGATTGCCAAAAGCAGTCCTCCAGCACAGTGGTATAAAGCCACGTGAGGCTATTCAGCTAGACGTAAAACAAGGGAGAATTGTTATCTACCCAGCCTCTAAGGTCATTATTAACGATAAGTACGAAGTAGCCCGGAAAGACGCCAAAAAAGCCTGGGATAAGGCTTTTGAAGACATCTGGTTTGAGATTTTTGGTATTGATGAATAGATCTGTTACGGCTTAAGCCCTCGACTCCTAGCCCAACAGATTAGTGGCGTATTCTGAGAATCCATGAAGCCAACAGATATAGACTACTAGTAATAAATAAACCGGCCGCTACTATAATTGATTTCAATACAATATCACCAGTATGAGGGTAATTAAACCTGCAAGTATCTACAGCATTAACATGCACAAAATTAAATTGACAGACGGGTCTACCCAGGCGGGGATTAATCGGGTCGGTCAGATATTTATAGAAAATGTAAAGCAGCACCGTGGCCACAATCGAAAGAAACCATATACCGTTAACTAACCGCGATGATTTGGATGCCATAGCAAGGATTGTACATCAACTTTATAATCGTCCGAGGCAACTACCCCTTCGGCTTCTAAAACCTGCCTATGTCCGGCCCGGCCGCCAGGATAGCCGGCGGCTAAGCCGCCCTGCTTATTTACAACCCTTTGCCAGGGAAGATCAGGATTACCGAAGTGAGCTACACCGCCGACAATCCGGGCTGCCCTGGCGTTGCCGCATAAGGCTGCTATCTGACCATAGGTCATTACCCTGCCATAGGGAATTTTAGCAACCAGTGATTCTACCCGCTGCCGAAAGCCTGTATCAATGTCTTCCATGGCCTTTTAGTTTAAAGTGAAGTTTTTAATATGCGCGCCTTTGCTTCGTTGGCCACGGTCTTTAGGAACTCTTCAATACCTAAAGAAACAGGCGCATCAATTACCACCATATCTTTACGAATTCGCGGCGTCACTTGTTTTGTCTTAATCTCTTTATCGCCGGCTACGATTACATAGGGAACTTTAGCCAGTTCAGCAGCCCGAATCTTTTTACCTACGGACTCGTTAGAATTATCAACACCCAGACGCAGATGGAGCTTCTGAGCTTGTCCCAGAATACCATTTGCGAAGTTAACCGTCGCTTCTTCCTGATTTACCGTAATTACCCGTATCTGCTCCGGCGCTACCCAGATAGGAAACCGGCCGGCCGTGTGCTCAATGTAGACCGACAAGAAACGCTCAATTGAGCCCAGGATTGCCTTATGGATCATGGCTGGACGCTGTTTCTCGCCGTGTTCGTCCACGTACTCTAGCTGGAAGCGCTCCGGCATCACAAAGTCGAGTTGTACTGTGGCACATTGCCAGCGGCGGTCCAAGGCGTCAGATACGTAAATATCGATCTTGGGGCCATAGAAAGCAGCTTCGCCGGGTTCGACTCTGTAATCCAGTTCTTCCTCGCGAGCGATGCGCTCCAGTATCTTCTGGGCTTCCTGCCAAAGTTTAGGATCACCAAAGTAATTATCGCTATCATCACGAAACGACAGATCAACGCTCAGCGGCATATCAAGCGTTAAGTACATCTGTTTGACCATGCCGATAATATTGCGTATTTCATCCTCAATCTGATCATGGCGCACAAAGGCATGCGAATCATCCTGAGTCAGGGCCCGTACCCGCGATAAACCATGTAGTTCGCCGCTTTTTTCATCACGATACATAGTGGTGGTTTCCATATAGCGCAGCGGCAAATCGCGGTAGCTGCGCGGCCGGCTCGCGTAAATCTGGGTGACATGCGGACAATTCATGGGCTTCATCATAAAAGTATCATCAGACTCTACACTTGAGACATCAAAACGTTCCGGGTATTTATCATAATGGCCTGATACTTTGTATAGTTCAGTGCGCGTCATATGCGGTGCCCACACCGCTTCATAGCCTCTGTCTTGTTGGAGTTCTTCCGAGAATTTAATCAGCCCGTTCCTGAGTACGGTGCCGCGGGGCGTAAATATTGGCAATCCCGGCCCTACCAGATCGGAGATAACAAACAAGTCCAGCTCCTGGCCCAGCTTGCGGTGGTCACGCTTCTTGGCTTGTTCAAGCATGGCCAGGTGATCTTGTAATTCGCGATCGGTAGCAAAAGCTACACCATAAATGCGTTGCATCTGAGCATTCTGATCATTGCCGCGCCAGTAAGCCCCGCCGACTTTTTGCAACTTAAATGCTCCCGTCTTCCCTGTTGATTCAACGTGCGGACCCCGGCAAAGATCCACAAAATCACCGTTCTTATAAAAAGATACGTTCTCGACTTTTGATTTACCATCAGCTATTGTGCCTAGCTCTTCGCTGTTAAGTTCTTTAGCCAGCGTAGTACCTGAGCGTTTGAGGTCATTGAGCAGCTCTTCTTTATAAGGTTGCTTAGTCTCTTTGGCCCAGACAATAGCTTCATCAATTGGTTTCTCAAACCGCTCAAACACGTCGTCGTGAGCAATCACTTTCTGCATTTCAGCCTCAATTCTAGCAAAGTCTTCCTCAGAAATTTTTGTCTCGCCTAAGTCGACATCGTAGTAAAAACCATTTTCTACCACCGGACCGACGCCAAATTTAGCCTCAGGCCACAGGTGCTGAATAGCCGTTGCCAGGATGTGAGCCATAGAGTGCCGCATCGCCTGAAGTGCTGATTGTTCTGGCATGATCGTCTCCTAAGATGTTATGTGTACCCACGAGCAATATAAAAAGACGCCGGATTTAAGTAATCTCGCATGTTACTTAAATATCCTGACGTCTTGGTCCTAATATTTAGGAGGTTCCACCTCGACATTTACTCTTGCGACATCCATATATCGTCTGTCGTCGCCACACCTACGGAGCTCCCTGGTTGGTGAGTCCACGTCTCTGCTCCCTGGTAGTATAACACCTAGAACTAAGAAATAAAAAAGGGTTGAATGATCTCGCATGTCATTCAACCCTTTAATACTCGTTTTGGCGAGGGTAAAACAATCTCGGCAAAACTTCACCTGTACCAACTATCATAACAAGGTTAGTACTATAAGGCTAGCCTATTTATGCTGTAATTACTACATTTCCACCTGGGGATAACTTATTTAAACTAACGCCACAGCTGACGTCAAAGCCTTTAATAGGTTTAGGGCCTAGGGTAAATCTTGCAATGTAAGCAATAACCCTGTAACTTATAGCCTGTTAGAAGGGGCGATTAGCTCATTTGGCTAGAGCGCCGCATTGACGTTGCGGAGGTGATAGGTTCGAATCCTATATCGCCCACCATCAGGGAATGGCAGAAGTTTTTATTATTACAGGCCAGAAAAAGTAAGCTATTATAAGCACTAGCATTTAATTTGAATATATTGACTGGTATAATTTTATTGGCTATACTGGTTCATTTAAACGAGGGTATATATATTCGTACATCAAATGCTCTAGATGGTTTTCAATTATTTTACGAGGAGTTATCCTTCACCAATTCTCTTAATAGTCGTATCCGCCGACTCCGGCCTATCCTCACAGCTAAATAGGCTACAGGCTAACCCAGAGAGACTAAAGCCTGTGAACTTTCAGGTTATCAGGGACTTTTTCTTCCCCTATTCTGCCTGACTTATCCACTGCCTGACTCAACAGCTATATGTCAACATATTGACATGGTTTATAATGAATTTTAGTAAACAGGTCTATGTATTGACTATGAATTGTCTGCAATGTGAAGGTAATACCAAAGTTACGAACTCACGTCATCGTGCGCGTAGTAATCAGGTATGGCGGCGGCGTCAATGCCAAAAGTGTAAGTCTGTATTCACTACCGAGGAAACGGTCCATTATCAGTCTGCGTGGGTAGTCAGAGACAAGTTGGGCGCCTATGCGCCCTTTATACCCGATAAACTGGTGTTAAGCTTAAACAAAAGCCTTCAGCATAGGCACACGGCTCTCAGCGACGCTGTAGACCTCAGCCATACCATCATCACAAAGTTGCGCCCACAATTCATCAACGGAATGATTGACAGTAAGTCTATCGTACAAATAACTCAGGTGGCACTTAACCGTTTTGACCATGGTGCCAGTGTTCACTATGAAGTCAATCACCACCTTCATTAACTAAGGTTTGGATATTCTTCGATGGCGGAGGTTTCTAAGCCTTCGAAAAACTGATAGCTTGGTGCGTGCGCCGGGATCAGCCTCAGTGCTATAAGTCTGGCCTCCGGCACTAACCGTAGCCTTTTCAGTAACATCAAATTTGCTGAGATACCATTTGAACATTAATCGCGTCTGTGAGTTAAACGCAGCCAGCGAGCCAAAAGCAATACTGGTAACCGGCAGAAAAATCCATTGGACCAGCATTAGCACCGATCGATGGCGGCGGTAGCGGGCAGGACGAGGGGGCAACGTTATTAAGCAAACGTACACTGTAGCCAGCAACCCAAGAATGCCGATGCGTTGTACCCGGCTAACGATTAGCGGTAACTGATTCGCAGCCAGGCTTTGCGGGTGTAACAGGGGTGGTATAAAAGCGGCAAAGTAGATTAGCAAAGTGCCGGTAGCCCATGTGACATGGCCTTCCAGGGCGCGTAATAGTTTGGCAAGTACATCAAATTTAGGGGCATTATTTTTATGCCAGAAGCCTTTATCGGCTATGTAGGCTATGTCGGAAGCACCGTAAGTCCAACGGCGTAACTGGTAGAACTGGGCCTTAATAGTCTTCCTGTAACCATCTGCCAGTACAGCATCCTGGTAAATAGGAATGCTTAAGGGATAAACACGGTAATCTCCATCGTAGCGGAAATACGAACGCCAGAAGTGGTGTCCATCCTCAACTACAGTGCGGACACTCCAGAAATCCATATCTATCAGAGCTTGCATGCTTTGACCATGAGCTGAGAAATTACGCGCAAGATGCTGCCGCTGGGTGTTAACTATATAATATAAATTATTACCGGTAGCAATAACCCTCATGAGAGTGGGGGCGTCCCATATGTTATTAGTGAACATCGGTAAGGGCTGATAGGAGGCTCTGAGCGGATTAGGCGCCACGCAGTACATATAGCTCAGCACAGAAAAATAGCGGGCGTGTGGCCTGTTATCGGCATCGAGCGTAGTAACAATGATTTTTGTCGGATCAGTTTCTGTTTTTTTAAGATACTTCTGGAGAGCACGGCCGGCATAAGTAATATTACCGCCTTTGCCAATAATCTCACCCTCTAAATTAGCCGGATGTTTAACAGCTGCAGCGTATTTAAACCTAGAACCGTATATATCAAGCAGCTCCTCCACCCGCTCCTCGGCTAGCCGGCCGGCCCGGCCTTCATAAGCAATAAACAGTATTATTTTCTGTGAGTCATAATCGGCATTAAGAATGGCCTGAATGGTTGGTTCTAACACTTCCCGGCTCTCATTAACTGTAGCAATTATTACAGCATGTAATAATTGGCTCGGTTTCATTTTATTTGAATAGGTACTGAGACGTTTAAGATTATCAAAATGCCACTTTGGCCGGGCAACAGTATTTGACACTTTGACCACTTCGCCTGCTTCAACGTCAGTCAAAAGGCCATTCCAGTCCAGCTTCATATGTTGCTTCATTGTGCGGTAACCGGCAATCCCGCGGGTAGAATATGCCAGTGAACGTACAAAGAAAACTAATAGATATAAAAGAATAAAAAACACCGCAGCATTAACGTTAATATAGCTTAAAATCAATGGTGTAAAAAGTAATGTCCAGCTCAAAAGTCCAGGTAAAATTTCAAAAAACCTATAGTGGCCCCGTCTGTCCTTCTCAAACGGAATCTCCAAGTCAATCATGCTAAAGCGTTAACGTAATGCCAAAAGTGCATTACTTATAATTATTGTTAATGTCTCTAGCAGAATACCTAATGCTAAGATGGCGATCGCTAACTGCCTGTGGATTTTGTATGCCCTAAGGCTCAGAACTGTGTGGACAGTGAGTACCAAGGCTGCAAAAGCAATAAAACTGAGCAAGTCAAGCAGAGAGCCTGTAGTAAACCTATTGATTGCAGCTTGGTTGGAACAGTCACGGCACTGGACAATATAACTGTTGCTATGGCCGGTACTTAAGCTAACTATAATAAAAAGGCTGCCGCTGATAGCTAAAAAAGCATTAATGCTGAGCAGCAAAAGCACTAAATGATCATGAAAATACTTCGTGGGCGTCGCCATATCGTTAAAAACCATTGTAACACTTATATACTAAGCCTGGGTGTGGTGCGGGTGGCGGGAGTCGAACCCGCGTCTCAGCCTTGGGAAGGCTGCATAATGGCCGTTATACGACACCCGCTCATCAAAGTGGAGCCACCTTGGGGAGTCGAACCCCAGACCTCCGCTTTACGAAAGCGGCGCTCTAGCCAACTGAGCTAAGGTGGCAAAATTTACGGCTGCCGAAGTATTATAACAGTCATTAATTCAGAGTTGCTGACAGGTATGAGTAGATCATGTAACTCTTATGCTAAAATACTACTGAAGGAGTCAAATTCATTATGAATAAACTCGTAAAAACTAAACTGTGTGTTGTTATAACAGGTCTAATATTAGCAGGGGGATTTACTACAGCATCTGCCGTGGCTCCGCCTGCCGTAGCTCCGCCCGGCAGCACGCTGGCACAGCGGTTAGACCAGCGTAAAGCCGAACGAGGTATCGTTTTAAATGAGGTAGATCTGGAACGCCTGACTCAAACCTGTGTCTCAGTCCAAAGCAAATTAAGACTCATACAAAGAGACACGGTTTCTATGTTAGAAAATCATTCAAGAGTATACAAAAAGATTGACGCAAGGCTATGGGTAACAATCGGCCAGCTTAAACTGGCCGATCAGGATACATTTCAGCTTGAGAAGCAACGTATAGCTTTAACTGATAAAGTAGCCAGCTTTCAGTCGCTTGCCATGAATTACCAGCAAGTGTTGGATGATATATTGGTCATTAATTGCCAGGCAGACCCAACCGGCTTTCAGGCACTCTTAGATACCGCCAGGATATATCATACTCAGCTCCGTACTCAATCAGCTGATATTCACGACTATCTTATTAATAGTATAAAAGCTACATTAGCTTCTCATGTATCTGATTTGCAGACTAAACCTGCAACAAACGGGGGTAATTAATGAATCCTGACCAGCAGCAGCCAAAACCATCAGGCGACACTAATGAACCTTTGTTTAACGCACCGTTTAATCCTCCTATGCAAGACTCGCCTGTCGTAGTATCTAACTCACCGCCTGAAGACCAACCACAATCACCACCGATAACTAATAAAGCCAGGAACAAACTTCTACCCATCTTGGTAATAGCATCTGTGTTAGAATTCCTGATAATTCTCATCCTGCTGATCGTTGTAGCCAGTAGCTCTAAAACAACAAATAATAAAAATAACGCCGATTCAAATCGGTCGCAATCTTCTCAAGCCGCTACCTCAACGGGAGTCCAGTTAACAGATGATGCCTTGAGCCAGGATATCAGTAACCTGAATGACGATAAAGACTTCCCTACAAACAAGTTTGATGATAAGTCTCTTGGCCTCTAAAAGCTATACAGGTAATAAATAAAGCCTCTGCTCTCTCGCAAATGAGCACAGGCTTTATTTTTTATTTTGGCTTTTTTAAACCTAATCTAGACTTTACTAAATGTTATCAGCATGCGTATATTAAATAATTCACAGTAACTTCCAGTTAACATCAAAAAATATCGTTAATTCAAACGTTAATAAGAGAAATATGTCAGCTAGGCTAGGCAGGTTTAGGTTGGTAATTGCTGCGATTTTTAACAACTTGGCGAAGCCCCTCATGTATAGCTGCATTGGCACCTTCATATGCTGCTATAAGGGGTAAGGCTATGATTTGCGTGAACACAATGGCGCCAGCGAGAGCAACCGCTCCAATAGCAATGTGCACGTCTCTTAAGAAGCGAAGGCCGCGTTCTGCGGCATTTCCCTTTTTACCTTGTTCTCCAGTGTTTGCCATAGTATTATTATAATCCTTACGTCTAATGTCAGATAATGTATCTAAACTAACTCCTGCTACCCGCCAATACATCGCGTTTTATGGAACCCTGATGCAAGAACAACATGCCTACATTCGCAAACACCTTGAGGGCAAACTTATCTACCTTGGTAAATGTCTTATTCCAGCCAATATATATGATATGGGCCGGTACCCGGCCCTCAAATTAGACGGGGTAAGGAATATAGTTCACGGAGAGCTGTATGAAATACGTGATCCTGAGCCCCTTAGATTACTTGATGAATATGAATCTTTCGATAGTCACGATCCTGAATCGCCCGGATTTACCCGCCGTCTTATACAGCTGGTGTCACCACAGCAGACTGCCTGGGCCTATGAATATAACGGACCGGTGAAACCGGAGCAGTTAATAGCCTCTGAAGATTGGCTCTCACAATAGACTAGTGTATTAACGCGCTACTCTGTTACTTGGACATCCCGCCAAAAAGCTACGTAATTACTAAAGTCTTTCTTCACAGTATCTATGGCTGAAGCTTTAGGGTTTGGATAGGAAAAAGCGCTGTCCTCGCTCCATGTGTCACCTTCGCCAACATTGAAATACTGACAATCACCTTTCCAAGGGCAAGTATACGGCGTTGGACTCTCCTGCAGATATTTCTCATTTACTTTATCAGGTGGAAAATACCAGTTACCTTCAATGTAAATAAGTTCTTCTTTAGGTGAGTCAGCAACTAATAAATCGTTCCATATTGCTTTCATATAAGTTAAGTATAACTCAAAAAGAGTGATAACGGTGCTTAGCGAGTCATGACGCTAAGATCCGAAATCGTTTGGATTTACGAAATAGCTCCTATTGAACAACTATCATTCCTTTTTCACTGGGGTTAAGGTGATTATGATATCCAAAACTACCCGTCTTTGTTATCGTAAATGATTGTTCTTGCCCGGCACTAACTTATCAGGCACAGAAGATACTAACAGGGTATAGAGGCGGGCTTCCGAGCTTTAAGAAGCAGCGAGTTGTGAGGCCAGAACTAAAGCGCCGCTGACACCGCTCAATGAGCCGAGGTGGGGTGAAACAATAAAATCTTTTAGCTCGGAAATTTTTAGATAGCCGTTTATTAACTCTGGGACTTGCTGTCTGACTTGTTCCAGTAGACCGGGATGATTCATGACGCCGCCGCCAATTATGATAACTTCCGGCATGGCAAAGGTTATGATGTTAACAATTCCCATAGCTAGATAATGAGCTTCCAGATTCCAAACTGAATCATCGTTTAGTTCATTAGCTACTATGCCGGTTCGTTGCTGTAACGGCGTACCACTTGCTAGACCTTCAAGGCAATCCCTATGAAATGGGCAACTTCCGCTAAAGCTATCACCGGTATTATGGGGAATAAGCATATGGCCCATTTCAGTATGCGTAGTACCATGTACTGTCCGGTTATCGATGATACATCCAATGCCAATTCCAGTACCAACAGTCATGTAGACCAGATTACGCAAACCCTTGGCTGCGCCATAGAACTGTTCGGCTAAGGCGGCACAGTTTACATCGGTGTCTATAGCAACAGGCACTTTGAGCTCATTAGCGATAGAACCGACTATGTCGGTATTAGCCCAGCCATCTTTTGGGGTAGTAGTAATGATGCCGTAGTTTGGTGATTGCTCATTTAAGTCTAAAGGCCCAAACGAGGCAATGCCAATGGCTTGGGTACGTGGCTGGCCACCAAAGAATAATATTACCTCTTTAAATGTCTCAGCAGGTGTGGTGTAAAATTTACTATCCATATAGTCTTTACAGTTTACTCCAGATAAGCCAAAGGCTGAAAGTAACCACAAGGGCTCTTTTAAAGCGTAATGTCTTGGCGGGCCGCGGCTATGAGTATAGGGAACTATTTTGCAGTAGATTTGTGAAGTATAGAAGAAGCTAGCGTTTGGTAAGGAATTCCTTCCTCTATGGCCTTGGCTTTTAATCTATACAGGTCTCTCTCTGAAAGCCGTATGTTTATATTTCTGGTCTTGTTGAGTGTATGCTTGGCTATTTGTTGAAGCTCTTTCTTACGCTTCTCAAAATTAGGGGCACTCTTTAGTTCGCCGCTCTCTATTGCGCCTTCAATTGCTTCGAGTTCCTGTTTTTCTTCTTCATCCAGTTCATAATACTTCATGACGTCCTCCTTTTGCTTAAATACTTCTTAGTCATTTTTCTACTTGGATAAATAGTTTTTAAAAAGATTTTGCTAGCGTATAAGATCAATGGCGATTTGACAAGAGTATTTTTTATATAAAGGCGCGTCAAGCGTGGCAAATGTCTTACACCTCTCTCTCAGGGCACAGGCAACCTGTAAGGCATCCTCAAAATCCTTGGCCTTATAGTGAGCATAAGCCCATGCGGCGTCAGCATCCGTCATTGGCAGCCAGGTGAATAGCCGCAAAAATTGCTCAATAGGTCGCAACGGCAGCTTATTGCTTTCAGCGTAATACATTATCAGGTCAAGGCTAAGCATGGTTATCGACATGTCATCCTTAGCCAAATCAATATATTGTCTGCAAGCCTTGAAGTGCTGTCTATCCAAAATGATATCAATCAGCACATTAGCATCAAGACAAATCATTTTGAGCTAAGGTCACGCTGTCTTAAATCAGCTAGCTCTTGCTTAAAACTAAGGTCGGACTGCCGCAATACAGGCGGTACGGTACCAAAATTGGCGCTCTTAAGGAAGCGCTGTATCGGCCTGGCTGAGCCTCGCCTCTCTGGAGCCGGCTCAGCCGCAACCGGTTGCAACACACCGATAATTTTATGCCGGTAACTCAACTGCACCGTTGTACCACTTTGCAGATCGCGGACAATCTGGGCCATATTTTGCCTGAGTTGCTTGGTATTAATTGTTGTCATTAAGCTAAGTATAACTTAATGTCGTTTTTACTGTCAAGTAGAACTTGGCGGGACATAGGGTCGGGCTTCCGGACTTTTCAAGTGGGCTATAACACTACAGCTATGGATTATATTCTCATAACTACTAAAACTGCCAGCGCCACCATGCTATAGGCGAAGACAAAGTGAATAAAATCGAATTGTTCACCCAATCTTTTCACGACAAGGAAACATAAGACATCAAGCACTATTAATGTCCCCCATACTATGCTTATTACCGCAATTACTGACGCTTTACCATTAGTCGTACTTTGGTACACGAAAATCATCAAGCTCGTCGTTATAAAAATCTCTAGGGCGTGCGTTAGGCGGAATATAACCGACTTAGTCGACTTGAATTTCTTACTATAAATGCTAGTAATGCCCCAATGGAATAACCACGCCAGCAACGTAAAAACCACAAGTGCAATTACATGTACCATGGACTCATCATAACAAAGTCTCTCTTTGTGATAAGAAATTGTAAGTGCAGGGAGCTTAGCAGAGCATAGAGCCGGACTTCCGAACTATTCAGGTAAACGCTTAGCAGCTATGTCTGCGCGGTACTGGTTGCGAATGCTTACTATCTCATCTATTGCTGGTACTTGAGCGGCAAATGACATGAGCGAATGCTCCACTACAGATAACGCAAATCCTGAAGGCGTAATATCTTGATTATTTGCCCCTTCTGTAACAGCTGTCGCTGTTTTATCACGAAGCCTTAAGAACACATCTCGTACAGATCTTGAAAGCATATGGGGTTGAGGCGGTATATAAACCTCCGGCGATTCCTCAAACAAAGTATGCTCTATAAGGCGTAAAGCCATTGAGCCTGGTCCTCTATGACTCGTTAGAAAACGTAACGCATCAAGCCGATCGTAACTGGGCAGACTAAGATCTAGGCTCAATACTAATTCTTCAGGTGAATGCGCCATATACACAGTTTAGAGACTAAATCAGTAATCACAAGCATAGGCAGATGAAGTACTCCTTATTGAAATTACTTATGATTGGCAGGCCGCAGTCACGAGTGTGTGGAATTATTTCGTGAAAGCGAACTTAAGGATTTATCCATATAACTGACTGTGGGTACCAACCATCATCAGTACAACCTTACTGTCATTAACTTTTAGGTAATGAACTCTAAGATCACCTCCGATGCTAATAGAGTACTGAGGGTAGTATTTACCTTTTAGCTGGTGGATGCGCAATTTTTGGTCGTTTTGACTGGTTATAAAGGATTTTAGGGCAGCTAAAACTTGCAGTTGTTGTTTACGGTTTAGTTTAGTCCACATTTTATCGTATCGTTTGTGAGTTTCAATCCGCATGACCAAGAGTATCTAAGTGTCGTTCAAGTTCTTCAAAGGTTTTAAACGGTCCGCTAAGATTGCGTCCAGTCTTTATATCAGCTTCAATCTTCTCTAGCTCTCTGGCTGTTTTATCATTCGGAACAAGCTCTTCTTCAAAAACTACCCGCCGCTCTCGTACAACCTCTTTGAGCTTATTCTCAACAATGGCACTCAGACTCAAGCCAAGCTTCTTAGCTAAACTTTGGGCTTGCTGCTTTACATCAGCATCAATCTTAACTGTTACAGGTATTTGACTCATACATACAGAGTATTACTTATAATGTACTTTGTCAATACTTTGGCGGGCCGTAGAGTCGAACTTCCGAACTTCATTGCTCCAAACCTGAAAGGCCTATAACTTCGTGCAACAGTTGCTGGAACTCCTCTAATCGATTTATGGAGTTAACACTTGCTTTTCGACTCGATGAATGAAAGGCTCTCTCACCTATTAATGCGCTGTTTTTAAGGCTAAATACTTGCGGATCAGCATGCAGCATAGCTTCGCTTGGCACGTAAAGCCGCAGTATGCGACCTATTCTATCTCCTAAAGTTATGTTGTATCTAACCAATCGCACTATAGGGAGTACAGCTAGGTTTCTTCTTTCTCCGCTAACTACATAACGACCAAGCTCTGCTGCCTGATGGAAAGTTTGTGAACGAGTCCCCCATACTACCGGCCGTTCCGCTACGAAATCGTCAAAGACTTGTTCAGTAGCGATCCTTTCCGCTGAATAGAGCTGCTGCCGTTCAGGGGTTATCCCACGGTTTATCTCGTCATGGACTAAACCAGCCTCATACTCACCGATAATTTGAGTTATTGCCATATATAATAAAGCCTAACTCATAAATTCCAGGTAAGCATGAGCATTAACAAATACTTTATCTGCTAAGGTTCTAACGTCCAGCTTGGGTATCATTAAGATAACGGAGGTCAATATCGTGGCGGGCCCGACCGGATTCGAACCGGCGATCTCCTCCGTGACAGGGAGGCGTGATAGGCCTCTTCACTACGAGCCCGAATCTACATGAAAAGACAGGGGTAATCATAGCAATACAAGGTATAAAAAGCAAACGTTAAGGTTACCCTTTAATATATAGCCGGGGAGGATTACTAGTCTGGAGAGGTTTAATATAGCTGTTTATATTTTTTAGCGTGAACTGAATGTGGGCGGCATGGACGCCACCGGCACCGGCGTCTAGAACTTTAACTATTTCCAGGGTATAGCCGGTATTGACGATACCGGATACCTGCCCCGGCTTTAGCTTGAAGATTTCAGCACTAAGCATGGGCGGAATATCCTTATCGCTTCGTGTCAGATTAACGGGGTACTTTCCGCCATTAGCTTTGGTAGCAGGGTCATCAGAGGTTTGAGCGGCAACGCTAGCGAAATCTGCCCCGCCTTTTAACTGCCTAAGGGCGCTCTCGGCCCGGCCCATCGTAACTGTATCAAGCCGGGTTACGACGGCCTGTGCCAGTAACTGTTGTTTAAGCTCACGTTTGAAGTCAGCCTCCTTCCATCCCCAGAACTCATTCAACACCTCTCTGAAGACCCGGTCATTATTACCCAGACGATTTTCACTCCTCACCAATGCGAGCTGGTTTGCGGCCGCTTGATCAGGCACATTAACCCCGTGTTGTGTAGCCAACTGTTTAATATAAGCGTCCTGAATAACCTGGTTCATGGCCTGCTTTTTTAGACGTGTCAGCTGGCTGCGGCCATCTTTGGTTGAGAAGTTTGCCTGCTGCTGGGTCCGGTAGTAATGCATGTTACGGCGAAGTTCAAACAGATATGACTCATAGCTTACCCAGGTATTCCCGGCTTTAGCCACAGGAAATGGCACTATGCGTGTTACATCATAAATAAAAGTTGAAGTACTCTGAAATTTATAAAGACTTAGCCCGCAAATCGTAAAAAAACTCACTAATACAAGGATCAGTAGAGCCAATGATATCCGTACCACCCGGTGTTTGGAATGTTGCAATGGGTAGATGTATTTACGGGCGCTGGACAGCACTTCTTCGCGGTGGTCGCCTACCGTGTCATTGGTAATACGCGGAACATTGCTAAGGGCATCATTTACCCGCTCTTCAGTGGATTTAGCACGTTTATACGGCCTGCGGATAACCGTGGATAGTTTAGGCTTTTTTAGCTTCTTAAGTCTCTTCATTATCCTGTATTGACTGGAACGGTGCACTTATATAGGGGGTAGTGGTAACGCCTGCCCCGCGCAGAATACTTAGGAGCTGTTTCTGAATCCGTGCCGGATGATGAACATCGTGAATTATCAGATCTCCTACGTATGTCTGCATCTTTATTGTACCAAACCCCAATAGTGTCTGTTGCAGTCCGGATACCTCGTAGTTTACCGACTGAATTTGAGCTAAGCCGAGGTCTGCAACCGCGCGGTGGAATAAACCTTTCTGGGTAATCTGAATAAACCGCTGGTCAGTCATGATAAAAACACTGAAATGCCAGCCAATCCAACTTGGCGCAAAGATCAACAAACCCATTAGACAACCGATTGCCAGGCCACCAAAAAACGCGCCAAATCCCAGCTCGGGTTTAATAGCAGCCGGGATAACACCCAGCACCGGACCGAACATGCCAAAGACCAGGCCTTTACGCATAGTAACCGGGTGCTTATGAAATACAAACAGCACTTCTTCGTCATCAAACTGATCTTCAAAATATTTATGAGTTGTTTGTGTGGCTTCTGCCATACCGCTTATTTTACCAGTAATTAGGTTTTGGTGCCCCCGGACGGATTCGAACCGCCAGCTTCTCCTTAGGACGGAGTTATTTTATCCATTGAACTACAGGGGCCAGTTTTGATTGTATCAGTTTAAAGAAGTTATTGCCTCTCGGCGTCTTCATAGATGTGGGCATATTCTGATTTGTCGTAGTTGAACAATTCAGTGCTATCAAAGAAGTTAGCTACTTCGTTTTCACCGGTCTTTTTGGAATCTGAAGCGTGGATAAGATTGCGGCCGGTACCAATGGCCAGATCACCCCTGATCGAGCCGGGAGCTGCCTCCCGAGGGTTGGTAGCGCCCACAAGCATCCTGACAGAGTTAACGCATTGGTAACCTTCCCAGGCCATCAGGATAACCGGCGAGCTCTTCATAAACTGTTCCAAACCCTTGTAAAATGACTTCTCAACGTGCTCCGCATAGTGAGTACGCAGAATGGCTTGGTCGAGACTGGCCATTTTCATGCCGATGATTTTTAGACCTTTTTGCTCTAATCGGGTAATTATTTCACCTACCAGACCCCGTTGAATGGCGTCCGGTTTAATTATGATGAGAGTTCGTTCCATAGAGGTCCTTATTTAGCTTGATCTAATTCTAACAGATACCAATGAGTTAGGCCATGAGGTCTAAACTTCTTTTGCTACAATGAGGTTATGCTATTTGCTAAAGCCAAAACTGATTTTCTGGAATACCTGGAGATTGAACAGAATCGTTCGCAAAAGACCATCCAGAATTATGACCATTATCTGACACGATTAATTGATTTTGCCGGTGATATAAAAATTGCCGATATAAACCCCGAACTCATCCGTAAATGGCGGCTATGGCTGAACCGTCTGGGTACTAACAGCTCCGATGAACTGGGCAAAGCCACGCAAAATTATCACCTTATAGCTCTGCGCAGCTTTTTGAAATATTGCGCTAAGCGTGACCTGACCGCCTTGACGGCTGACAAGATTGAGCTGGCCCGCACTAAGCGTAAACAGGTAACGTTTCTGAATGAAGATGAGTTGGAACGGGTATTTGCCCAACCGGACTTGAACACACTAAGCGGTATAAGAGACAGGGCTATTCTGGAGTTGCTCTTTAGTTCAGGACTGCGCGTTAGCGAACTAGTCGGTCTGGACCGGGATCACATTAATCTGAAACGGCGAGAGTTCATGGTCCGCGGCAAAGGCCAGAAAGACCGGCCGATCTTTATTAGCGCCGAAGCTGCCAAGTGGGTTGAACACTACTTAGGCAAGCGGGAAGACACGGCAAAACCGTTATTTGTCCGCTATAGCGGCCGCAAACAGGTTGATCTATCCGGCAACTTCCATCGGCTAACCGTACGCAGCGTGCAGCGGATCGTAGCCCGGGCTGCCCTGCTGGGCGGCATCACAAAACACGTTAGTCCGCATACCCTCCGGCACTCTTTTGCAACAGATTTACTAATGAACGGCGCCGATATACGCAGCGTACAGGCCATGCTCGGGCATAGTAACATCGCTACAACCCAGATCTACACCCACGTTACCGACCCGCATCTGCGCGCTGTGCACGAGAAATTCCACCGGCATGCGGAAACTTAACCTAAGAACTATTCTTATAGAGGAGTACCGGGATTACATACCGTTTGTGAAGTAGGATCGCCAGGTGCAAGCTTGAGCTGCTTACAGATATCTCCCATTGTCTCCAGACCGAAATCTGAATGCGGATAGTTGTTGCGTGATGGGATTCTAACCTGTACGCGCCGAAGGACATCCTGAGCTTTACCTGTGGAGTCTACCAGGGTCTGGGCATTTTTTATCCCCAGTAATGTGGTGCCACTATAAGCCCTGATGGATACCCTTGATTTACCGTAGGGCAAAGACCGTAAGTCGAGCAGGTAGTTAACGCTATTCAGGTTTGTTATCTTAACGTTGCAGTTTAAGGGCTGGCTCTGTGCATGGCAGTTACCAGGCACGATTGTGCCACCATCATCACCGGTATTGCTAGTATAACTGGAGTTCTCGTAGGCCGCAGGAGGAGTAGAACCACCTGATTCCTTCGGATACAGAAATGCCGTGGAGGTGTTGGCTATTAAACTGTCTCTATTTATCTGATTCCTGCCTAAGGGTGTAATACCGACTCTGAGGACGCTAGCTGAAGAATTCCAGCTACTAATAGGCGTAAAAATGCCGCTACTAGTCCTGAATCTAATTGTTCCCCCGTTATCAGAGCCTTGCCAGCCAATAACCAGTGAATCTATAATAGTGTCCGCCCCAGCCGCATTGACACCGGTAATCTCTACTATTTTTGACTGGTCTACGTCAATGGCGCTATATTCTAAAGATTTAGGTTCAGGATCAATCGTCAGGCAGGTCCACTTAACACCCGCGTCATTACCTACTTTAGTGTCCCTAAGAGAGTCAGCGGTATGATCGCTTAAATCAGCAGTGGTTTCACCACAGTTAGTTTTATGCTCCCTGTAACCGGCGTTAATAGCTTTAGCGGCATCATTTACGCCCGCCTCGGCAGCATAATAGGCCTGTGTGCTTAAATGTTTATCCAGCGCGCTACGTGTCTCTTTTCGCATAAGCGCGGCAAAACCGACTGTTATCAGGCTTAGCACCAATATAAGTACTATGGCAATAATTATAGAAGCAAAGCCAGCCTGCCACTCATCCTGCCCCTTATATAGCTTGAATTTTGATGTTTGCATAACCATATTGTACCTTATTCTGCCCTTTTGGTTACAGTTGTGCTTATACCAGAGGTGCCGCAATATTCCGTACCGGTGCCGCCCTTACAAATCGCATGACCGTCAGGATTATCTACCTGGACTAAATCATCATCGCCATAGGCCATCCAGGTATCTATCTTATATATATGAAGATTAGTTTCCGTAACAGTTTCTGACACTTTGAACCGGGTTAGCCGCATATGATCCGGTATTAAGTCACTGCCATCGCCGGAAGAATCTGAGTCAGTAGGAGTGGGGTTAAATAAATTAAGCGGCTTACAGTTAGCGCTATTGGTCATCGTATCCCGCCATAAAACATGGGGGGTCTGGGCGGTAGGCGTGTAAGATCCGTCAGCTCCCTTCTCCCGGTCCAGCACATAACTGTAACGTGTAGTATTAATGCAATATGAGTAGACAGGCACAGGTACTCCGGCTGTAAGTGTTCCCGCCGCGCAAGTCCGTTGATTGTGGGGGTCTGCTAGCGGGGGCGGGTTACAGGGGGAGGGTGTAGAACCATTAAACTGCAAAACAGAAGACAAATCTGAGGTTATGTTTCGGGAGGTATTTTGTAAATTAGCCGAATTTACGCCCTTGGTATACAAGTGCCCTATCTGGATCATAATGACCGACGCCATAACCAAAATTACTGATAGCACGCTAAGGGCTATAAGGAGCTCAACTATAGTAAAGCCTTGCCCGGATTTTACACTTTTAATTCTCATGGTATTTATTGTCCGCTAACAGCTTTAAGCATAAACATTACTTTAAAGCATTGCACCCTCAGATAGCAAGGGGAGAATAAGCGACTAGACGCTTACATTTCGGCATGCTACCCTAAACATAAGCTATAAGGAGAAAAGCGTGAAACTCTCAAAAAAAGGCCTAGCGGCCGCCGGTAGTATAGGAATAGTGGTTATTATAGGCTCCGGAGCTTATATATACGACTCGCACGGCTCTAAAAAAAATAAAGAAGCCGGTAGAAACAATAGTTCGGGCACATCATCAATCCAAAATCCAAACTCAATTTATGACAATGCGGTTAAGCAAAAGGCGCCGACATTCAAACCAGGCGATAAAAAAGTCCTTGGTACCACTCAACGTCAGACCACGCCCCCACAGACTAGTTCACCCGGGGCCGGCCCAAACGAAACCCAAAGAATTAAAGGTATTATAACCGAACCGCAAGCCGGACACTATAAACTGCTTAATCCCCAAGCTAGAGAACAAAGCCTGGATCTTGACTTCAGCAAATCAAAGAACAATCCTAAACCGTTTGTAAATTCCTCTATCGTAACAGTTACCGGTAAGTTTTCCAGAGTCAGTACCGGCGACAATTACACCCTTGTACTAGTAGTTGACTCTATCCAAAAGTAAATCTTTAGTTTGCTTAAGGGGTGCAATAAGGGGTATTAATCGGCTCGCTATGGTAATCCGCCTGCCAGATGTAATAATAACCATTGTTTGGCGTCCACCACCCCACAATACCGCTAAAGACATACCAGTAAGTTCCCGGACCATAGATGCTGCCGGCTACAAATGCCGTTACACCAGCGCCAGGAGGCGGTGACCGGTCTAAAGCCAGATACCAGCCATCCAGATCCGCCCGTCTAGGGCCAAAAGTGTAGTAGTTGTTATAGCCCGAGATGTAAGTTGTGCACGTTGGCCGGATTTTCAAGTTAACTGTTTGGGTAGGATTTGCTGAATTTAGCGGTACGGTAGCAGGAGTAGACGAACAGCTCTCATAACCGGCCGGAACAACAAAGTCGACCTTATAGGCTCCGTTATCCTGAACGTCATTGAATGTCGCGGTCGAACTGACATCAGTATATTGGGCATCCGCATTTGAGCCATTCGGCCTTTGCACATTTACAGGGGTACCCGCGCGGTCGACGAGATTATTACTATCACACGAAGGCGTCGTATCATCAGGATTTTGAGCAATTTTTTTAACTTTTACGATCAGCTGGTAACGCGCATCGTCTATGGAAATACTATTGGGGTCCGATGGCTCCAGTTTATGGACCCGGTAACTAAAGATTTCCTGCTGACGGCCTGCATTGCCAGGACCGTCCCAGCGCACCCGCAGTTCAAAATTATTACCGTTGCGGGTTACGCTCTCTTGGTACCTGTTATCGCCGCCTTGTTTACACTCATTAGGGTACGCAGTAGTGTCGGTGTTTGCATCAGGTGGAATAATGGTAGCGGACGAGAACTTAGTAATTGAAGCAGGCCCGGTCATGCAGAACGTTGTACGTGGAGTTGCAACGGGCGGCACACTTGTATCATTGATGGTGTTGTTATCGACCCCTACCCTCAAAAGCTCAACCTGTGAGCTAAGTATACCGAGTGCCTGGGAGTGCTCTTCGGCGTTGCGTGATTGCCGCAGACCACCTGTAGCTGTGGCCGTAGAAATGGCAAAGGCCAAGCTAAGCACCGCCAGCACTATAAGTACCTCAACTATGGTATCACCAGATGAATTATGGAGTCTTATACGTTTCATTATGATAGGCAAACTGGCGTGGAGTCAATTATTTTTATGGCGGTCGTTAAGCGCTGGCCGCTACCGCCGCCTATAGTAAGTGTACCGTACTGGCCATTACCGCTGTCAAAAGTTATCACTACGTTGGGTTGTGGATCCGGAGGTGTAAGGTCAGTCCATAAACCTCTTATCTCTGTGTCCATGTTTGATTCCGTTTCACCAAGAGTTGGTGAACTACCTTTTATAGGTATTACCCCGATGCTCTGCGCTCCGGATTGGAGCAACCCCGAACTATAACTGCCAAAGCTCTGGAAAAAACCAATTGAGTTAATCGTTGTCGCGGCTCCGGCAGCATCAATCTTGTCAACTCTGCAAACCTTCATTCCCCATTCTAAGACCTTTTTATCTATCGTTCCCGGGACAATCACGGGTTTAGCTTCACTAAACTTAGTCGGTAAAGGATTAGCTGACCCGTCGGGAGCAAACTGTCGTTCGGCAATGGAATAAACTTTGTAACCCGTATAATTTGTACCGTGTGTTCCGAACTGGATAACTTTACCGCCAAACACACAATCTTTGTTAGTACCCTGTTCGTTAGATGGATTCGGTGTTATTACTGGTTCCCCCGTAGGGCCAGCGGTACAGCTAAAGTCGGAATTCGATGGATAAAAACCATTGCCTACGTCATTAATAACCGCTTGTATGTCACTGTTTATTGCACTCATGCCTTGTTTGAATTCTGATTTTGACTGCTTACCCGATATAAAGCTTGCGGCAATTGCGAACATAAAGCCGGATACAGCCATAAATATTAATACTTCGATGATTGTATAACCCCGAGGATTGAGACCGACGCGCATGGTAAAAGTATAGCATAAGCGTTACCTTAGAGAGTAAACGGCAGGAAGGCTTTTTGATACCAAAGTAGAATGATATGACCGAATAACTGAACGATAATCGCGCCAATTATCAGGAATGGGCCAAAGGGTATAATACTGCTCGGCTTCAGGCGATGCGTAGCTAACAGAGGTAAACTAATAAGGCTGCCGAGCACGGCGGCTATAAAGATGAAGAGTACGCTGCGGGTCGGCGTAGCTACCGCCAGCCCAAGCAGCCAGCCAAGCTTCACATCGCCCCCACCGATCCATTTCCCACCGGACACCTGAAATAATATATAAAACACCCCCCCGCCCACCAGAACGGCTAATATTACGTTTATAAGCGCAATTAACGGCCGCGGGGCTATTGTAATAACAATTACGGCTTGCACGGCCGCTACCAGGCCCAGAGGATAAAGAATACGGTTAGGGAGCAGTAACCACCTCAGGTCATAGACCAATAAAGCCATAAGCCCTGTTAAAAGCATCAGCCAAAGGACAAATATGACTGGTTGGGTCCCGCCGTGAAGTGCCACCGGCCACCAGCAATACGAAGCAATAAACAGCCCGGCCATTACTAATTCCACTATTGGGTACTGAACAGAAATAGGCTTATGACAGTAGCGGCATTTGCCCTTTAGGCCTAGCCAGCTTACCACAGGCAGCAAATCTTGTTTGGCCAGTTTATGCTTGCAGTGAGGGCACATCGACCGTCCCTTACTAATCGAAAGCAACTTTAAGTAGTTTTTATCGGACTTTTTCTTGCCAACTTCTTTTTCCTGTTCGTGCACCCGCCACACCAGCGCGTTCACAAAGCTCCCCAGAGCCAGGCCAATCACAATTAACACCGCAATAATCATTAGCACCATCGTAGCATACTAAACCGGACCGGATCCCAGAGGATTATGGAGTTTCAGCCCGTCAACATATTTGAAATCTTCAATGTCATTTGTCCACAGCTCCAATCCATGGACAAGAGCCGTGGCAGCAATTATAGCATCACCCAATTTCATCTTTGCAGTTTGACGCACACGAATTGCTTGATCAACAACCTGATCACTCAAAGGCAGTATGGTGCTATTAGCAAAGGCCTTCTCCAATATACGCAATTCATCAATCGGCAACTCATGATAACCAAGCGCTTCTATAGTAGTAATTACGGAATAATTAATGCTATGACCAGCGAAAGACTTTTCTTCCAGTTTGAGCTGAGCAATGTAAATAACAAGATTAGTGTCCACTAAGATCATAGGTATTACTCTCGGCCGGGCAACGGACGGTCTTTGCGGATTTCTCGCTGCCAGGCGACAGGGTCTTTAATGGATTTTAAGCTCCCATGTTTATTAGATAAAGCCTGCAATTCTCTCATGGCCTGCCAGAAAGCCTCACGATTGTAGCCTTGGCTGAGAGTTGGTTCGTCGGCAAGTTTAACTTTTTGGCCGAGTTTGAGCTGCTTGACGTTTATATACTCCTTGGGCACGCGTAGGGCGTAGGAGTTGCCGGTTTTAATAACGGTGGCGGTGTACTTACTCATTGTAACTACAATTGTATATACATCTGTAGAGCTGTCAAGCTTTCTATGCAGGCTAAGCTATTTCTTTTAATAGTTTTATCCTTGTATCTGGCAATTTTACTTTTTTAAGCCGCTGGTCGTTAGTCCAGAACTCTTGTGCACCCGACTCCACAGCCGTGGCAATGTGTATGGCATCGGCAAGGCGTAAACTTTGATACTGTCTTAATATGCTGGCTGACCGGCGGGCAATTTGCTCAGTGTAGCTGACATAAATGGTGTTTTGGAAACTTCGCAGATATTGTTCCAATTCAACTATGCTGTCAAGCTGGTCGGGTGGTAGGAAACACAAGACTTCGGTGATAAGTATAGCCGATAGACTACATCCTTCTACTTCGGCCCGCTCGATGACTTTTACGGCTTGATCAACAAATTCCGGGTGACCGTTCACTACATAAATAGCAATATTAGTGTCAAACGCTATCACTCTTATTCCCTATCGCGTAATTCACGAACCGCGGCAACCGCGTCCCGCGGCAATACATCCGCGAATTTACCTTGGTAGTCCTGAAATGACTTTTGTTTTTCCAGTATGATGCGACTATCGCTAACCTTAACAACTGTCAGACGGTCTCCAGCCAGTATATCAAGCCGCTTGCGGGTAGCGATGGGCAATGTGATCTGACCCTTGGAAGATACAGGAAGTATATTTTTCATACTTTTAATTATAGTAAAGCAAGAATTAAAAGTAAAGCAAACGATCGTTTTCCTACTTATTCGACTTATTGTTAACCTGCCGAGGAAAGTACGTAAAAGAAAACAGGCCCATTTCTGAGCCTGTTTTGTTATCTACTGAAGCCTGGGTCTAGGCGTCTATGCATTTGGTGGTTGTACCACCAGAAGTTTCAATGACGTAGTTGACCGCGGTTGTGCGGGCACTGGGAGTAGTACCAGTGCAGGCACCACCAAAGGTCACTCCGATCTTACCTATGGCAGCTGGAGTCGTTGCAACCTGGGTACTTCCCTGCAGTTTTCCATCAACCGTACTACCTGTGCCTGTAACCGTAAAGGCACCTGTCCCGCTGATACCAGTAGGAGTAGAACCATCGGTGTTTGATTTATACTCGCTAATTGCA
>JBBSHY010000009.1:0-32115 GCA_038232415.1 Saccharimonadales bacterium (SeqCode)
AAACCGGCCAGGAAATCGGCAAGCACGACGGGGCGATTTTCTACACTATCGGCCAGCGTCATGGCCTGGACGTTGGCGGCGGTCTGCCATATTACGTAACCAGAAAAGATATGAAGAGTAACATTATATATGTAACGACAGATCTGAATTATAAAGATCTCTGGTCTAAAGATCTTATGTTGCAGGACTTGCACTGGATTAATGAAAAACCAAACGCCAGGAAGCAATATCAAGTTCGCTTGCGCTATCGCGGCCCTCTTGTAGATTGCAAAATTAAAGATAACCAACTCACGCTAGCCGAAGAGCAACGCGGCCTGGCTGCCGGTCAATCCGCCGTAATCTATGATGGCGGACATATTCTAGGCGGCGGAATTATCTCTTAATGTGAGGAGCCTTTCGTCTATATCTGTTACAATCTAACAGATATGACAGCGCAGGAGATTCGTAAGGCTTATCTGGATTTTCTTGTAGAGCGGGGCCACAAGGTTATCCCGAGAGCGTTGCTAGTGCCCTATAATGACCCGACCACATTGTTCACCGGTTCGGGTATGCAGCCGCTTATTCCATATCTTTTAGGTGAGCTGCATCCGGAAGGCAAGCGGTTGGTAAACAGCCAAACTTGTTTGCGGGCGCAGGACATAGAGGAAGTGGGTGATAACCGCCACACAACATTTTTTGAGATGCTGGGCAACTGGTCGCTCGGGGACTACTTCAAACAGGAGCAGATAAACTGGTTTTGGGAATTTCTGACAGCAAAAATAGGCCTGGATCCAAACCGCATTTACGTGACTTGTTTTAGCGGCGATGAAGCAGCCGGCATTCCAAAAGATATAGAGAGTGCAGGCATTTGGAAAGATATTTTTGAAAAAGCTGGCATTGAAGCTAAAGAGGTAGAAATCGATACGGGAGAAAAAGGCTATGAGTTTGGCGAACAGGGCGGCCGTATCTTTTTCTATGGAGAGAAAAACTGGTGGTGCCGGGCAGGTAAAGCTAAAGAAATGCCACCGGGCGAACCAGGCGGCCCCGACACGGAGATGTTTTATCTGTATCCCTCGGTCAAACATAATGAAAAGTATGGCAAATATTGCCACGTAAATTGTGACTGCGGCCGATACATAGAACTTGGTAACTCCGTCTTTATGGAGTATATAAAAACAGAGACGGGCTTCGACAAATTACCGAAGAAAAACGTCGATTACGGCGGCGGCCTGGAACGCATAGCTGCCGCAGCTATTGATAGTCCCGATGTTTTTGAAATAAGCCTGATTAAGCCCATTATCACCAAACTGGAGGATTTGTCCGGCAAAAATTATGAGAGTCATACCGAGAGCATGCGTGTTATAGCCGATCACCTACGGGCCGCCACTTTCCTAGCAGTAGATGGCATAGTACCAAGCAACAAAGAACAAGGTTATGTAATGCGCCGTCTACTTCGTCGCGCCATCCGCTTTGCCTTTGAGCTTGGCATCGAACAGAACTTCCTGGAGCACGTTGTGCCGGTCATTACTGACATATATGGAGGCGATTTTCCGGAGGTGGCCAAAAACCGCGCAAAAGTTATTGAAGTCCTAATGAAAGAAGAAAAAATCTTCCGCCAAACCCTCCGCAAAGGCCTAAATGAATTCAATAAACTTGTTGATAAAGAACTGTCCGGTGAAGTGATCTTTAAGCTCTATGATACGTATGGTTTTCCGGTTGAACTGAGTAAAGAAGAGGCTTTCAAGAAAGAGATAAGTCCAGCTAAAGATGCTGATAATGAGTTTGATCGATTAATGCAGGAGCAGCGACAACGTAGTCAGACCGCCAGCAAAGGTGTCTTTAAAGGCGGTTTAGGCGGACAGACTCTGCAGCATAAGAAATATCATACGGTGACGCATCTGATGTATCAGGCATTACGCGACGTGTTGGGCGATCATGTCATTCAAAGAGGCTCCAACATTACTGAAGAGCGACTAAGATTTGACTTCAGTCAACCCGAAAAAATGACACCAGAACAGATCAAAAAAGTAGAAGATATTGTTAATGAACAAATTGCCAAAGACCTTAAAGTCTCTTTTGAAGAATATCCTACCAAAGTCGCTATTGAAGAAAAGGGCGCATTGGGCCAGTTTGGCGACCGCTACGGTGACACTGTCAAAGTCTACAAAATGATTGCTGAAGGGGCGGATAAACCTTACAGTTTTGAAATCTGTGGCGGGCCTCATGTTGATCACACGGCTCAGTTAGGCGAAGGTGGCAAAAAGTTTAAAATCCTAAAAGAAGAATCCAGCTCAGCCGGCATCCGCCGCGTCAAAGCTGTTTTGCGGTAAGTAATTTTTTAGGAAGTTTCGGAAGGTTGCTCTGCTTTGTAATTAAGATCTTCGAATGTCATCAATAGATTATCTTTGGATAGTGATGACCTTGCCTGTTCTTTTAGCAAGGGGCCGTCCCCAGTGTCTTTAGCGTATCCTTCTAATAGACCTTTCTTAACCAAGGCATTAAGTACCCGTCCCGGATTACTTGTTACTATGTCGACAAAAGGTATCTCTTCTCCATCCTTAAGTATTTCTGTCTTTACATCGTAGATGTAAGCAGCTCTTTCGTGTAATGCCTTTCTGACTTTGTCCAAACCTTTTCCATCCATCAATTCTACTCCAATTTACTTATTTAGAATACTACCTTAATTACAAACTGTCAAATGAATGGGTAAAAATATATAAGCGATTCTGAAACAATAGGTAAGACAGTGTGGCCAACTAGTAATATGAAAAAGGAACAGATGTAATGACGGGTAGCATTAATTTTGCAACGGGCAACTATGTGTGGCCAAACTCTTAAAAACGCTGTCAAGCCCAAGATAAAGAGCCCGGTTTTTCAGGTGTTAGTGTGTTAAAATAGTGCATATGCTTCAAAAATTTAAAAAGGTTGGTAGCGGGGCAGTGCAGAGGGCCCGTGGTGGAGCCGGAAAAGCATCGGCTAAAGTCCGGGCGCGGGCCGGCAAAAAAAATGATGAGTATCTGGTGGCGCTGGATATTGGTACTGAATTTGTTAAAGCGTTAATCGGACGTGTTGATAAAGAAGACGCCGGCGTGGAAATCATCGGGGTTGGCCGGGCACATCAAGGCTTAAGTGACATGCAGGCAGGGGCTATTTCCGACATTGCCGGCGTGGTAGATAACTGCGATAAAGCGCTTAACCAGGCTGAAGAACAGGCTAATGTAAGCGTGCGCTCGGCCATAATCGGTATTGCCGGTGAATTGGTGAAAGGCACCACTACAACGGTGCGTGTGGCCCGCAAACAAGCTACCAAGCCGCTAGATATAACTGAAATGGAAAGGATTATCAACCTCGTTCAGGAACGTGCGCAAGTAAAAGCTAAACAGCAGCTGGCCTGGGAGCTGGGCGGTAAAGAGGTAGCAGTGCGGTTAGTCAATAGCGCCCTGGTTAGCATAGAAATCGATGGCTATCCAGTAACCAATCCCATCGGTTTTCAGGGCAATGACGTGGTGGTGCAGTTATATACGGCTTTCGCGCCGATGATTCACATTGGCGCTCTGGAAAAGACCGCTCAGGAACTAGACCTTGATCTGTTAGCAGTAGCGGCGGAACCATTTGCTGTTGCCCGGGCGGTAATTGGCAATAATCCTAATCAAAGCCTCAACGCGATACTTATGGACGTTGGCGGCGGCACCACCGATATGGCGGTTATCAACGACGGCGGCGTGCAGGGAACGAAAATGTTTGGCATCGGCGGACGCGCCTACACGCATGCTGTTGAGCGTGACCTGGGTGTCGATTTTGAAAAAGCCGAAGAGCTCAAAATCGGTCTCAGTAACAATAAAGCACCTGTGACACAACGGCCGGCGATTGAAGCGGCACTTGGCAAAACAGCCGATGTCTGGATTGGCGGGATCGAACTGGCGCTTAGTGAGTTTACCAAGCTTGACCATCTGCCGCATCGATTATTCCTGTGTGGCGGCGGATCGTCGCTCGACTTGCTTATGGACCGTCTGGAACATACTGAATGGTACCGAAGCCTGCCATTTACGCGTAAACCGACCGTGAATCACATACGCCCTGAGCAGGTTGCCGGGATTACTGATAGTACAAACGAAGTCAACGACCATACTTTTATTACAGCCATGGGGTTACTGCGGGTTGGTATGGATACCTGGCAGTTCTCTGGCGCTGCCGGCGGTACAATCCGCGATAAAATTGATAAAATGTTAAGTGTATAACTATATAGTGAGCAGGAAAAGATGAGCAGCAGCGATAAAGACACTATCTACATCGATATCGATGATGAAATCACCGGTATTATTGATAAGTTAGGCAGCAGCAGTAACAAGGTTGTTGCCCTGGTCTTACCAAAGCGTGCCACGGTGTTCCAGAGTATTGTCAATATGAAGCTGCTGAAACGCGCCGCCGATAGCAGTAATAAAAACCTGGTACTGATTACTTCGGAAGCCGGTTTATTACCTTTAGCGGGCGCTGCCGGTGTTTACGTGGCCAAAACACTGACAAGTAAACCGGAAATTCCAATTAGCCCGCAGCTGCCTGATGATAGCGAAGAGGCAATACAAGAGGATGGCAGTGAGGTTGAGCCATCTGTTGATCCTAATCAGCCGATCGGCCAACTGGCTGCCGGCGATGCTGTAGAGACTCTAGTGCTTGATGATGAAAACCTGCCGCCAGAAACTGATGATCAACCCCTTGAACCAAAGTCTTTTGAGCCTCCGGCCAAATCCAAAAAGGATAAAAAACTGTCTATACCAAATTTCGAGCGTTTCCGGTTATTGCTGGTTCTGGGCATCTTAGCGCTAATCTTACTAATTGGCGGCCTAGTTTTTGCCGTAACAGCCTTGCCTAAAGCCGTCATTACCATAAAAACTGACGCTACTAACCTCGCTACTAACCTCAGCCTCAATTTGTCTACTGCTGCCACATCTCTTAAACTGGCCGATAATATAGTCCCTGCTAAACTGGCCCAGCAACAAAAAACTCTGAGCCAGCAAGTGCCTACCACTGGCCAGAAGAACAACGGTAGTAAGGCCAGCGGATCTATTACAATGAAAGCCCAAGTATGCGCTCCTTTTCCTGATAATCCTCAGCCTTCCGATGTACCATCAGGCACTGGGGTGAGTTCAAATGGTTTAACTTACATAACCCAGGCAAATACTTCTTTCGGTGGTGGTATTAAGCCAAGTGGCCAAAGCTGTATCACTTATAGCGCTGATGGCCCTACCTCAATAATTGCCCAGAGCCCAGGCGCGAACTACAATGGCGCGAACGTATTTACAGTTGCCGGCCGGAAAGATGTAACAGCTAGTGTTAACACGGCTATTTCCGGGGGATCAGACAGTATTGTCCAGATTGTAAATCAAAACGACATTAATAATGCCAAAGCTAAAATTGCGACTAATGATGGCGATGTTAAGCAAACGCTGAACAGCCAGCTAAAAGGTGATAGTTATTATCCGATTGCGGCTACTTATGTTGTCGGCGCTCCAGCTGTCACCGCAAGCGCGAATGTCGGCGAGATTGCTAATAATGTAACGGTAACAGAGACCATCACTTACACTATGTTCGGCGTACATAAAAAGGACCTAGATACCTTACTTGAGAACAGCATCAAAACCCAGATTGATAGTACTAAGCAGAGCATCCTTGACAATGGTTTAAGCAAAGCGGTCTACAATGTAGATAATATTTCAGCAACGGGTGCTGCGTTGACATTGAGTACCACTGCCACTGCCGGACCTGATCTGAACGTCACGATTATTAGAGAGCAGACAGCTGGCAAAAAGGCAGGTGCTATAAAAAGCCAATTGCAAAATAATCCTGATGTCACCGGAGTTGATGTTAAGCTGAGCCCTTTTTGGGTGAGTACGGTACCTAAAAAGACCGGCAGGATTACCGTCAATATTGCTAAGCCGACCGCTAGCGTAAAGGCGGGCAGCCCGAATGCCCCTAAACACTAGATCAGTCTTAGGATTGGATGTGGGAGCTAAGCGAATTGGTGTCGCAGTAGCCACGCTCCCGGCCCGTTTGCCCAGACCGCTAATAACGCTGCGCAGGGACGCCACTTTCTTTTCGGCGCTTACGAATATCATTGAAGCCGAAGGTTCAGAAATGTTAATAGTTGGTTTTCCACGAGGTTTGCATGGCCAGAGCACGCTTCAAACGGAGGCTACCATTGCCTTTGCGGATCAGCTGCGCCAGCAGGTTGCCTTGCCGGTTCACTTTCAGGATGAGGCTGTAACTTCAAAACAGGCTGAGGCTGAACTCAGCGGCCGGGGCAAAGCCTACGCTAGGGAAGATATCGACGCTTTAGCCGCTACATATATCTTGGAAGATTTTTTGGCAGAAAATAAAGAGCTGGCGGCATGAGACCAACCCACCACACTTCCCATAGTAAACGCCGAGGTCTGCCGAAGCGTATCTGGTGGTCGCTAGCCGCACTAATTAGCCTGGTGGTAATCGGTATGATCGCATCACACCATGTTTATAAACTTGATCTGCAACCGGTAAGCACCAATCAAAAAACACAGATTTTTACAGTGGAAAAGGACAGTACTGTAAAACAAATTGCCTCTAGCTTGAAAAAAGACCATTTGATACGAAGTGCCTGGGCCTTCCAGCTATACATCCACAGCAAAGAACTCGGCAGCAAACTTCAGGCTGGCACATATGCTTTTTCGCCCAGCCAGAGTACTGGTTCTATAGTTATCACAATGACAAAAGGCCGGGTGGCAACCAGATTGGTCACTATTCTGCCGGGCCGTCGTATAGACCAGATAAGAGCAGACCTCATTAATGATGGTTTTTCTCCTAAGACGGTGGATCAGGCCTTAGACCCCAGCCAATATACAGACTTACCAACCCTTGCTTATAAACCAGCCGCTGCAACGACTTTGGAGGGATTACTCTGGCCGGACTCCTTCCAAAAAGATGCTTCCACCTCGCCTTCATTTATTATCCGTGAATCACTGGCTGAAATGGCCCAACACCTGACTCCCGATGTCCAGGCAGCTTTCGCGACTGAAGGACTGACAACCTACCAGGGCTTGATTCTAGCCTCCATTATCGATCAGGAGGTAAACAAGTCGACCGACCAAACGATGGCTGCCCAGGTCTTTCTATCGCGGCTCAAAACCAACATGATGCTTGGCTCAGATGTTACGGCCCGCTATGGCGCTATTGTGGCCGAACATATTCCGAATCTTAGCTATGATTCGCCTTATAATACACGTCTGCACCCAGGTTTACCGCCTAGTCCGATCAGCACTATAAACGCAAGTTCACTGGCTGCTGCTGCGCACCCGGCTGCTACGAATTGGCTTTACTTTGTCGCTGGTGATGATGGCACTACTTACTTTTCGAATACCCTGGAAGATCATCAAGCCCTGGCTAACAAATATTGTCATAAGCTATGTAATAATTAGTCCTAAATTATTATGAGAGCTTCTAAAAGTTAAATTAAGATTAAAGAAGCATAAAAGCCTTGCGCAAAAGAAAGCATTTGTTATACTTGACAGGTAATGTTTACACAGAGGTCATTACCTATTATACCTCTGCATCATTACCCCGGAGTTAGACACCCATCAAAAATAAAGTAAAAATATTTTGTTTTAAGGAGCTTGTATTAGTACGACCCCCTCCACATTAATCACCGAACACTTGACTCCTCCGGCTACTTCCCGGTCGACTAAGGTTGCTCATGGCTGGCAGTTTCTGCCGCGGCGTAAAAAGTTCCATAGCCGCACGGTGCGTATAAGTTTTTTGGTATTCAATGCCGTTATTCTCGGAGCGATTTTGGTCTTCGTTACGCAGAATCCACATGCTAATGCTACGCCTGCGCTTCTGGGCAATACACCCAAAGCTGATGTAAATAACCCCCTTGACCAAGTATCCTCAGCGGATATTGCCCTAACTGTAGCTCGTCTGGGTAGCCTGCCGGAAACGACTGCCATCACCAATCAAGCTCAGTCACAAGCTGCCGATATTTCTGTAGCTGCTTCTAATAATAATGTCATAAATAAACCGCAAGTGGTAGCTACGGCTCTTAAGTCTAGTGCCGACATCCAGGATTACACAGCAATAGCTGGTGATACTATTCCCGCTATTGCTACAAAGTTTGGCGTAACATCCGATAGCATACGTTGGTCAAACAATTTGACCGGTGATGTAGTAGCTATTGGAGCCAAACTAGTAATCCCGCCTGTCAATGGGATTGTTTATACAGTTAATGCTAATGACACGATCGATAATCTGGCTACTAAATTCAGTGCTAATAAAGATAAAATCACGGCTTACAATGATGCTGAGATTAAAGGTCTTACATATGGTCAGCGTATTGTTATTCCTGATGCCATAGTGGCAGCAGTCTCATCGCCAGCACCACCACGAGCTGCTATTATTGGAGCGAGTGCCGGTGACTTTGCCTGGAGCGGTCCAGCCTCCGGCTCTAACGGTTATGATTATGGTTATTGTACATGGTACGTGGCCAATCGCATCCCTGTTCCTAATAATTGGGGTAATGCAAATAGTTGGGCTTTCTATGCGTCGCGCAGCGGCTGGAATGTTAGTAAAACACCGGTAGCAGGATCGATTGCCCAGACAAGCGCCGGTGCCGAAGGCCATGTGGCTGTAGTTGAATCTGTTTCGGCTGACGGTAGTATGATTAAGTACTCGGATATGAATAGCTTAGCCGGCTGGGGAAGAGTAGGCACAACCTCTAACTGGGTGCCCGCCGGTCACTTTATGAACTATATTAACCACTAAAGCTAAAGTACGCGGCACATTTTGGGTGTGTACTTTACCCTAAAGAGTGAACGATATATCCTTGAGTTATGAGTTTTGTTGATAAAGTAGCGGTAACTGTGACTGCTGGAGCTGGCGGTGACGGCAAGCTCAGTTTCCGGCATGAAAAATTTATCGATAAAGGCGGCCCGGACGGCGGTGACGGCGGTGACGGCGGTGACATCGTACTGGTCGCCAGTCGTAATCAAAATACTTTGGCCTCTTTTCGCTATCAAAAGGAAGTCAAAGCTGATAATGGTAAGCCCGGTGACAAAAGGCGTAAACATGGACGCAGCGCCAAGGACCGGATTATTAATTTACCCGTCGGTACAGTGGCCACCAATAATAATGGGGTAGTTGTAGCCGATTTAGTTGAAGACGGCCAGAAAGTAGTTGCTGCTCGAGGCGGCAGGGGGGGGTTTGGCAATGCCCACTTTGTGTCATCGCGCCGCCAAGCTCCAAATTTTGCTGAAAAAGGCGAACCGGGCGAAGTCTTTGACTTACAGCTTGAGCTGAAAATGATTGCCGATGTCGGCCTCGTAGGTCTTCCGAACGCCGGAAAGTCCACGCTACTGAGTAAGGTCAGTAATGCCCGGCCTGAAATTGCCAATTATCCTTTTACCACCTTGACACCCAATCTCGGAGTTGTTGACATCGACAAAAGCATAAGTGTGCTGTTCGCTGATATACCCGGCTTAATCAAAGGTGCCGCCGACGGCAAAGGTTTGGGCCATGATTTTTTGCGCCATATTGAGCGTACGGCTGTTATCCTGCACCTCATTGATCCCTATAACGAAGACGTTGCTATTGCTTACCAGACTATCAAAGCCGAGCTGGCCGCTTACGAACCAGGACTTGTTAAACGTCCGGAAATCATTGCGCTTACTAAAGTCGAAGGCTTGGATGATGAAATTATCGCTGACCTGACCAACCAGCTTCAGTCCGTTACGTCTAAAAAAACTCAGATCTTTGCTATCTCATCACAATCAGACCAAGGTCTAAAACCCCTTTTATTTGTTATTAAACACAAGGTTCAGTTAGCCCGGGCTAAGTCTTCCCCCATCACTCCGGAGCCCACAATACCTGTCTTGACCCTAACTAATACCTCGGATGCCTATACAGTCACAAAAGAAGACAGTCTTTTTGTGGTTAGAGGCGAGCGTATAGAAAAGTTTGCCCGCCGCACAGACTTTGATAATACAGAAGGTGTGGCCCGCTTACGCGACATTATGCGCCGGGCCGGTATCTTTCACGAACTCCGACGCCAGGGCATCGAACCCGGCCAAACCATCAAAATTGCCAACAGCGGCGAGCTAACTTATTGAATACCGGTATGACTTTAATCTTTGAATGCTAAACTAGTAGCTATCTATGTCTGCCAGTTTCTTTTTTTATGATTTGGAAACTACGGGCTTTGATGTCCGGGCCGGACGGATTATGCAATTTGCCGGCCAAAGGACTACTTTAGAACTGAAACCTATAGGCGAACCGGTTAACGTTTTGATTAAGCTAACGCCCGATGTATTGCCATCGCCCGACGCTGTTTTAATCACCGGAATAACACCCCAGCAAACCCTGGCCGAAGGTATAACCGAAGCGGAATTCCTGAAACTGTTTTATAAGGAAGCAGTTCAACCGGACACCATTTTTGCGGGCTTCAACAGTATCCGCTTTGATGACGAATTCATGCGTTTTTTGCACTACCGTAACTTCTATGATGCCTATGAGTGGCAGTGGAAAGATGGCTGTTCCCGCTGGGACCTGCTGGACGTGGTGCGCATGACACGGGCGCTGAGGCCGGAAGGGATTGAGTGGCCGTTTGCGTCAGATGGCAAACCGGCTAATCGACTGGAATTTCTAACCAAAGTTAACAAGTTAAGCCATGAGGCGGCTCACGATGCTTTGAGTGACGTAAAGGCGACTATCGCTGTGGCCAAGCTGGTGAGCAGTAAACAAAAAGATCTTTTTGAATACCTGTTTAGTATGCGGGATAAGAAAAAAGTAAGTGAACTTGTGCAAAAAGGCGAACCTTTTATATACACATCCGGCCGCTATCCGAGCGCTCACTTACATACTTCGGCAGTAGTCTTACTGGCTAAACATCCTAAAGACAGTGCAGCTCTGGTCTACAACCTACGTCATGATCCCACACCATTTTTAAACATGAGTGTCGATCAATTGGTTGAAGCCTGGCGGTTTACCAAAGATCCTGACGCAGTGCGTTTACCCGTCAAGACACTCAAGTATAATCGTTCTCCGGCGGTGGCGCCTTTAGGCGTCATCAAAGATGTGACCACCCAAGAGCGGCTCGGTCTTACGTTACCAACCATCGCCAAGCATTTGGCAATCCTCAAAAAGCATCAGACTGTGTTTGCCGCTAAGGTTTTGCAGGCCATTGAACAGCTTGATACCGAACGGGCCAAGCAACAGACAAGCCTTGTCGATAATCAGTTAACGGTTGACGGACGTCTGTATGAGAAGTTTATCGCCGACCAGGATAAACAAGCAATGCGGATGGTACGGACTGCTGCTCCGGACGAGCTCACTAATTTAGGCAGTAATTTTCGTGACGAGCGGCTAAAAAATCTACTACCTCTGTACAAAGCCCGTAACTATCCGGCGAAATTAAATCCTGATGAGCGGGCAGCCTGGGACAACTTTTGCCGCCGGCAGTTATTTGAGGGCGGTACGGCTAGCCGTCTGGCTAAATATTTTGACCGCTTACGCGAACTGGGTCAAGACAAATTGACAGGCCAGCAGCAGTACTTGCTGGAAGAGTTGCAGTTGTATGGACAGTCTATCGTACCGTCTGATGAATCCGGCGATGCAGTTGGCTAGCAGGCAATGGTAAGCGCACTATTGTTTTAAAAGATAGCTGGCGATGCTGTAGGTATAATCGCACCGCAAAAATAATTATAAGAAAAAGACCGGAAATATTAACCCAATCCTGGAAACTAATCTGAAGGTTAGTGCCTGGCACTAGGCCGAGAACGATAAAATTATACACCTGCCGCCCCTAATATTTAATAATATTTTAAGGTTTAATTGGCATTATACACCTATTTGTCAATACGTCAACAGTATTTTATTTAATGCTTATGCTTGATGCAGATATCCAGCTCTGTTACTGCTGAAAAAGGTTAGCAGGAAGAAAAAAGCTAATATCTATTCCTCTACTAGCTTAGAACTATCGAGACCGACTACACATATAGCCTTGAAATCAGTTTGGTTTACTAACGGTATAAACGCTTCTCTTGTAAATATAGGCATGGGGAAATCTTTTAGATTGCTAGTAAGCAAGTAAGCATTACTGCGGGCGTAGCGGGTTAAAGCTCCACCGATATAATAATCTGAAGCTGATGGCTTGCCCTTTATTCCTATGGGCATTGATTTTTGAATGCGGCTTGCATTTTTAATTTCTGTAATTGTCATTGGCAGTTCATTAAAGCCATACTCGGATAGTAAGGTGTTTCTCCTTAGCTTTTCTCTTTTCTCTAAGGCTTTCTGTACTCATTAATTCCAGTAATACGGGATTAATATAATTAAAAGTAACTTCCAGTCTTTGTAACTCCTCAAAAACTTCCTCAGCTTCAAAAGCAATAAGAGAAATAATTGCGTCACTATCAAATATTAAATGCTTACCCTTAACAATATCCTGCCACTTGGGAAACTCTAGATAGGGCATACTTATGCCGGTTCAGGTATGGATAATAAGTGTTGGATTATATCTTTATTAAAAAGCGTCTTTTTTTGGTGAGCCTTATCTCTCCGAATGTTTAATACAAATACATAGTTAATAAGTTCCATATATTTTCTACGGAATTCGGACTCATTATCAATTTTTTCTTGATATTTATTAAAAATTTCTTCAATCTCTTTTATGAGTTCTTCTTCAGACATGTTTTGAAGTATATTCTTAGGTAGAATATACTCTTGTTCTTCGATTGTTTTTACAAGTTGGTCTGTACTCATGACTTTACCTCAATATTATTTTACCATGCTAGACAATATTATTCGTACCAAAATATCTCATCTTCCTAACGGTGACCGGACTTCTCGTAGCCAAAATTTACACTAAAGCCCCGTCGGGAAGTAATAACTAGTTGCGGATTCCCTTAGTTGGGGAATCGTAACATTCATATGCATTTATCGTAACAATTTGTGACGATAAGTTAATTTTGGGGTTGCATTATTGCCATGGGGGGGGGTACTATAGAGGTAAGTATTATAAATCCAAAAATAACTTAAAAATATAAACGAGAGAAATCGATATGTTGAAAATAAAAACAAGACTGCCTAAAATCAGTAGCTTAATTATCGCCATGGGCTTCGTCGCCTCCAGTCTGCTCTTTGCATCTCCCGTCCATGCCGCCTTCCCGGGACAGAACGGAAAGATTGTATTCTACACTAATAGAGATGGCAACAACGAAATCTATACCATGAATGCCGATGGCAGTGGCCAGACAAATCTGACTAACAATCCAGCAAATGATTCTGTCCCTAACTGGTCGTCCGATGGAAAGAAGATCGTCTTTACCAGTAATCGCGACGGCAATAATGAAATTTACGTCATGAATGCTGATGGCACCGGTCAAACAAGACTTACGAACAACACAGCTTCTGATTCAAATGCCGCCTGGTCTCCTGATAACACAAAGATTACCTTCGATAGCGACCGCGACGGCAATAGCGAAATCTACACTATGAATGCTAATGGCACTAATCAGACACGATTAACTACTAATGCGGCTTTAGACTTCATCCCTAAATATTCCCCTAATGGCACTAAAATTGCGTTTTCTAGCTTTCGAGGTGGTAGTAGTTATGAGATTTACACCATGAATCCTGACGGGTCTAACCAAACCCAGCTTTCAAACAACACAGCTGTATATAACTTTGTAACAAGCTATTCACCCGACGGTACTAAAATTGCGTTTTCTAGGGCGGGACCGCCACCTGACTATACTGTTTTTACCATGAATTCAGATGGTACGGGACGTACACAGCTTACCAACAACGTTACTAACGACTCGGAAGCTGCCTATTCACCCGACGGGGCTAACCTTGTTTTTGTTAGTAATCGAGACGGAAATTTTGAGATTTACAAAATGGGCACCGATGGCAGTAACCCGATTCGGCTGACTAACACGGCGGGAGATGAGCGTAGTCCTAGTTGGCAACCGCTGACTATCCCTCCAAATGCAGTTGATGACTCTGGTGTCGCCATCGCTTTTAATACAACGAAAGTTATTGACGTCCTGGCTAACGACACTGCCGACCCTTACGGACCTCTCAATGCAGCCTCGGTTACGGTTACTGTGCAGCCGGCTAATGGTACGACTAGTGTTAATACAACCTCTGGCGCTATTACTTATACCCCGAGGGCTGGGTTTACTGGCAATGACAGCTTTACCTACCGGGTTTGTAGTAGCGCTTCTGCCACGCTTTGTGATACGGCCGTAGTGAGTATTACTGTTAATCCGTTGGCCCCTGGTACCGGCTTTACTTTGTCTGGTACCAAGCCACTACTGACGCTTGGGGTTACCGGGCTTAGTGCGGCAGCGTTATTCGTGTTGGCGGGGCGCTATAAGAAGAAGATGACGGAGCAGCGCTAGATTCCTTGTTTTGAACGAGGAGAGTATTATGGCGACGGGATCAATGACCAGTTTAGATGGTTTGCCGGTACGCCGTACGCGCCGGTACGATATATATATGCCTGTTCGACGGCCGTTGCTACAGATATCGCCGCACCGCTTGGCAGATGTTACTCCCAGGCCTGCTCGCTCACCACAGCCCTCACCTCCCGTGAAGGAAACTGAGGCGGTAGAGCCATCCATAATATCAGCACCTGAGCGTCTCCATAGGACTAAGCTATCTGTGTTATATACCGGGTTCGCTGTTTTGGTTCTAGCTATCGGGTTATTTGTTAGCTTCACAGGGTGGCATACCAATCGGACTGCCCAAGCGGCCGCTTCGCAGCTTACGAGGCAGGCTAATAATAGTAGTTCTCAGAATAGCGCGGCTAGTAATCCGGCACCCAGCACCACTAAACCAAGCTCTGGCGCTGTGGCTAATTATGCCGTTGGTCCCACGCTGCCTCGCTATCTGGATATTCCATTACTAGGTGTGCATGCCCGGGTGCTATCGCTTGGTATTTTACCTAGCGGCGCTTTGGCAGCTCCTAATAATGTCTTTGATACTGGCCGCTATAACGAGAGTGCGCTGCCCGGTCAGCCCGGTGCCATGCTGATTGACGGACATGTATCAAGCTGGAAGGCGAAAGGTGTCTTTTACGGTATTAAAAATCTTAAACCAGGCACTCAACTCCAGCTCACTCGTGGTGATGGCACAAAGTTCAGTTACCGGGTTGTTACCAGTAAAACCTATAATGATACAGAGGTTAATATGCAAGAGGCCCTCACGCCTATTACCGCGGGCAAGCCTGGCCTTAATCTAATTACCTGCACTGGACAGGTTAAACCCGGTACCAGTGAATTTAACCAGCGGGTGGTGGTCTTTGCCGAGCAAATCTGATTACGGGTATCGATTTTCGGGTCATTTTCCAGTATAATTGATTCCCTTGAGAGGGAGAAATGAGTGTCAGAACAGATCACAGTTAAAGGTGCTCGTGAGCATAATTTAAAAGATATTGACGTGGAAATTCCGCGGAATAAACTGGTAGTTATCACCGGCCTTAGCGGATCAGGCAAGTCGAGCCTGGCCTTTGACACGATCTACGCCGAAGGGCAGCGCCGTTACGTGGAGTCATTAAGTTCCTATGCCCGGCAATTCCTGGGACTTATGGAAAAACCTGATGTTGACCAGATAGACGGGCTCAGTCCGGCCATATCGATCGATCAGAAATCCACCTCTCGTAATCCCCGGTCAACGGTTGCCACGGTTACGGAAATCTATGATTACTTGCGGTTATTGTTTGCGCGAATTGGTATACCGCATTGCCCTATTGATGGCAGCGCTGTGGTGCGCCAGACCACCACTGGTATTATTGACCAGATTGTCGCCACCACCACCGGCAAACGGCTGATGGTACTAGCCCCTATTGTAATCGACAAAAAAGGTGTGTTTGAGCACATCCCCGAGCAGTATCAGCGGGCCGGCTTTGCGCGGGTGCGGGTCGATGGCGTAGTCTATTCTCTCGATGAATTCCCTCTGCTTGATAAAAGTTACCGCCATCGTATCGAGGTTGTCGTTGACCGGTTGGTGAATGATGAAGACAGCCGCAGCCGTTTAGTGCAGTCAGTCGAGCAGGCACTGGAAATAGCCGAAGGCAAGGTCGTCATTTTTGACGCTGATGATGACGAGACTTGGACTTACAGTTTGATGTACGCTTGCCCGGAGCATCCGGAAGTATCGATTCCGGAACTCGAACCGCGAACCTTCAGCTTTAATAGTCCGCATGGCGCCTGTCCGGTTTGTACCGGTCTTGGCAACCGGCTGGAAGTCGACCCCGAGCTGGTAATTCCGAACGGAACACTCACGATAGCCGAAGGCGCAATCCGTCCGTATAACCGTATAAATGTCGATAACTGGTATATGAAGAAACTTCAGGCAGTAGCAGATGCTCATAATTTCTCGCTCCATGTACCAACAGGTGAGCTCACGAGTGAACAATTACAGTTGATAATGTATGGCACCGGCAAAGAAAAATTCAGGGTTGGTTTGGGCTTAGGCCGGTCATTTGAAACGACCTATGAAGGGGTAGTACCAAATCTCGAGCGCCGCCACAAAGAGACCGATAGCGATTTTATAAGGCGGGATATAGAACGTTTCATGCAGGAAAGGCCATGCCATGCCTGTAAAGGTCTGCGCCTTAAGCCGGAAGTCCTGGCAATTACGGTGGGCAAGGAGTCAATTATGGACGTTTGCTCACTGTCGATTGATGACGCGCTTGATTGGTTCAACAGCTTAAAACTAAATGCCAAAGAAACCGCCATAGCCGAGTTAATTCTGAAAGAAATTGGCGCCCGGCTGCAATTTCTGCGCGACGTCGGCCTGAATTACCTGAACTTACTGCGCGGTGCGACCACACTCAGCGGCGGTGAAGCCCAGCGCATCCGTCTGGCCACACAGATCGGCTCCGGCCTGATGGGGGTGTTATATGTACTGGACGAGCCAAGTATCGGCCTGCACCAGCGTGATAACGCCCGGCTGATCCGGACTCTTAAACATCTCCGTGACCTTGGTAATACTGTTATTGTGGTGGAACACGACGAAGAAACGATTCGTACGGCTGATTACTTATTGGATATTGGCCCTGGCGCCGGTATTCATGGCGGCAAGGTGGTGGCGGCGGGTTCGCCGGCTGAAGTTGTAAAGCTCAACAGTAGTATAACTGCCCAGTATTTATCGGGAAACAAACAAATTGCCGTGCCCAAAAAACGCCGCGCCGGAAATGGCAGCGCCTTGGTTATCAAGGGTGCTCGTGAAAACAACCTCCAAAATATCGATGCCGAAATTCCGCTCGGTAAACTGGTCGTCGTTAGCGGTGTCAGCGGCTCCGGCAAATCCAGCCTTATTAACGATATTCTAGCTAAGGAATTACTAGCCCGGCTGCACCGGGCCAGCACCGTCCCGGGCAAGCACGACAATATTGAGGGCATCAAATTGCTTGATAAAGCCATTATTATTGACCAGTCGCCAATCGGCCGCACCCCACGGTCTAACCCCGCCACTTATACCGGGCTGTTCACGCCGATACGCGAACTATTTGCCAGTATGCCTGAAGCCAGGCTGCGCGGCTACAGTGCCGGGCGTTTTAGCTTCAATGTTAAAGGCGGCCGCTGTGAGAATTGTTCCGGTGATGGCATCATTAAGATCGAAATGCACTTCCTGCCTGATGTCTACGTGCCGTGTGAAGTCTGTAAAGGTAAACGTTACAACCGCGAGGCTCTGGAGATCCACTATAAAGGTAAAACAATCAGTGACGTGCTGGCCATGACTTGCGACCAGGCCCTGGAATTTTTCGCAAATATCCCGAGTATTGCCCGCAAACTTCAGACGCTGGTTGACGTTGGTATTGGCTATATAACTCTGGGCCAATCGGCTACTACCCTTAGCGGCGGCGAGGCCCAGCGCATAAAGCTCAGCACCGAACTGTCACGCCGGCCCACAGGCAAAACACTGTATATTTTGGATGAGCCTACAACGGGCCTGCATATGGCCGATGTCGATAAGCTGCTGCATATGCTGCACGCTCTGGTTGATACCGGCAACAGCATGATAGTCATTGAACATAACCTTGACGTCATCAAAAACGCCGACTGGATTATAGATATGGGACCGGAAGGCGGCGACGCCGGCGGCCAGATAATAGCCACCGGTACCCCTGAGCAAGTTGCCAAAAATAAAGCCAGCTATACTGGCCAATACTTGACAAACATGATATAATGTGTCTATGGCACTACTGTTAGAACTTGATCAGCTTCCACATAACGCAAGCGTAAAAGACCGCTTGGACTTAGGTGTTAATCGAGCCTCTATGTCGTATGCGGCGAACTTAATGCTTGCCATGGCTGCGATAGAGGATGGACTGGGTTCACCTAAACTTAGAGAACTTAAAACATTTAGTGATAGTCGACGCAGACTAGTGTATTTTTCGGATGCACGGGCGAAGTATGAAAGCGAAGCACCGGCTGTTGAAGACGAGCTAGCGTGGGGTGAGATAGCTCCAAAAGGCCTACAGCGGGTTTCGCGCTATGTGGATGGAAGAGGGGGAATGGATAGAGCACCCTTATTCAAAGATACATATCTTCAGGTAGAGGCATATAATGATATGCGCAATGCGCAGGACTTGAACTTTTTGTCGCCTGAAGGGCTGACTGGTATTATATTTGGCATAAGAGTAGCCCGGCTTGAGGAATTACCGGAGTTACCTCGAAACTTGCCAAATTAAAACTTACCTAATTTTTTGAGCGGTGTTTTTTGAGGAGGGCTTTGATAAGATGGTAAAAGGTTGGGCCGAGGGTGATGATCATAACGCCGGCCACGGCAAGCAGGATGTAGTGATCGAGGTTGTGGATTTTGGTGCCGAACCAGTAACCGATTAAGGTTATACTGACTGCCCAGGCTGTATCGCCTATGGCGTCGAATATAAAAAATTGTTTGTAATTCATTTTAGCCACGCCTGCCACAGCTGGAGCAAAGGTGCGGACTATTGGCACAAAGTGAGCCAGCAGCATCGCTTTACTGCCGTATTTGTCATAAAAGACCTCGGCCCTCTTGACATATTCTTGCCGGAACACTATGCCATCAGGTTTTTTGAATAGCTGGCGCCCATAGCGTTTACCTATTTGGTAGCCAACATTATCCCCGGCTATAGCAGCCAGGGCAATCACTAAAATTGTAAGTGTCAGGGACAATTTGCCTTGGGCTGCGAAGATTCCGGCGCTCAGCAATAGCGTATCGCCAGGGAAGAAAAAACCGATAAACATGCCGGATTCGCCAAAAATAATAGCCGCGATCAGCAATAAGCCGCCAACTTGAATGATATGATCAACGCTAAACATGTCCCTTAAGCCTAGCTGCTTTTACTTACCTAGTCCAGCTTAATCTGTTATGATAGATAAATGGCACAGGATACTATTAGTTTAAAGTTAGAAACACGCACAGTACTCGGCAAGGCAGTTAAGCATTTGCGGGGCCAGGGTCATATCCCGGCTGTGATCCATGACCATGGTAAGCCATCGCTGCATGTCCAGGGTGATAACGTGGCCATGCTCAAAGTCTGGCGCCAGGCCGGCAAACACCACCCCGTCGAACTCAAGCTAGACGACCAGAACTTTGTAGCCCTTATTAAGACGGCTGATTTTGATCCCAAGAAGCACCTGTTGCAACACTTGGTCTTCAACGCTGTCGACAAAAACCAGAAAGTCGAAGCTGAGATACCAGTACGTCCGAGTTATGATGAAGGTAATGAATCCAGCCCGGCCGAGCGTAACGGTTTAATTGTCCTGGCTCAGTTGGAAGCCGTGCAAGTCAAGGCTATCGCTACCAAGCTGCCGGACTTTTTGGAATATAATGCCGAGAAGCTGGTGGAAGTTGGCGATAATGTCACCGTGGCCGCACTGACTATACCTGAAGGCGTCGAATTGGAAACCGAGCTGGAACACACGATTGCTACCGTTTATGAACCAAGTGCCTTGGCGGCAGCCAATGATGCAGCCGGCGGTGATGCCGAACCTGAAGATGCTGAAACCGTTGAAGCGGAAGAGGGCAGCGCAGATGAAGAAGGTACCCAGGACGCTGAAGATATGCCGGGCGGAAAAGGTCAGAAAGAGCCCAAACCTGCTTCAGTCGAAGCAGCCAAGGAAGACAAGCAAGAAGACAAAGAAGCAAAGAAAGAAGACTAACCTACTCCTCGTCATCCTCCATAAAGCCGCCGGATTGGTGGGCCCAGAGCCGGGCATAAGTGCCATCCTTTTTTTGCAGCAGTTCTTTGTGGGAACCTTGCTCAACGATCTCACCGTCTTCCAGTACGATAATCCGGTCCATCTTCTGGATGGTGCTTAGGCGGTGGGCTATGACGATAGCTGTTTTATCTTCCATGAGTGATCTTAAGGCCGCTTGAATAAATTTCTCGGAATCGGAATCGAGCGAACTGGTTGCTTCGTCGAGCAAGAGGATGGGGGCATCCCTGAGTATTGCCCGGGCGATGGCGATACGCTGACGCTGTCCACCAGATAGTTTAACACCGCGCTCACCGACAAGTGTGGCAAAGCCCTGAGGCATTTGGTTGATAAATTCCAATGCGTAGGCGCGTTTGGCTGCCAGCTGGATGTCCTGCTGGCTGGCGTCAAGCCGGCCGTATTGAATATTTTCAGCTAAAGAACGGTGAAACATAACCGGATCTTGCGGCACATAGGCAATACTGTCACGAAGGTCGCTCTGTGCCAGAAGAGCTATATCCTGGCCGTCAATTAGGATCTGTCCGTCGTCAATGTCAATAAAACGCATCAGTAATTTAATAATAGTGGTTTTACCACCGCCAGAGTATCCGACTAGACCGATTTTCTCGCCCGGCTTTATGCTAAGGTTAAAGTTTTTGAAGAGCATTTCACGGTCTTTTTCCTCGTACCGGAAGCTGATGTTACGTAATTCAATAGCGCCATTTTGTGGCGTGAAACGTTTAGGAGAGCTAGGATCTTTGACGGTAGGTTCTTCAAACAGCAACTCCGTAAATTGAGCCGCTTCACTCAGAGCAGTTTCAATCTGGCGATAGATATGGTTGAACTCCCACATAATTCTCGTAAAACTGGCATAGTAGCTGAAAGTTACAAAAATTTTGCCAATGGTGTGCGGGTCATTGCCGCCTATAGCCAGCGCTATAATCAGGCCGGTGACGTTTGTAAGCACATATAAAGGTGATGTAAGTACATCTACTTTCAGGTTCTGGTAACTCCAGGAGCGCTCAGACTTCTGCATCAGATCACTAACATGCTGCTGGTAGACTATTTGCTCATGACGTTCGTTGGCAAAGCCGCGTACAGCGTCGACGTTGGCATAGATATCAGCAATGTAGCCGGAGACAACATTACTGGCGGCTTCGCGGGCACTGACTAACTTTTGACGGCGTAAGATTAGAGGCACCACTAAACTTATCGTCAGCGCCAACATACCTACCAGCCCTAAAACCAACCAAGGCGAAAATTGCCATAAGACATACGAAATGAAGATCAGCGGGACAAAATTAGAGACCACGGAAAATACTATGGTGTCAACGAAACTTTCAAAGTTCTTAGCATAGCCGATAGTCTTTTTAGTTAGGGAGCCGGCAAAGTTATCATGAAAAAAAGACAAGTCTTTGTCTAACATTGCCTGCATGGCATTTATATAAAGCCGCTTGATGACACGTAGCTCCATTATGATCATTAGCTGGATACTGATGCGCCACAGCACTTCCCCAACTATCCAAATGCCGGCAAAGATTAGGACGTAGGGCAGCAATTCATGAGGAGTTAGTATCTGGTGATTGCTGAACTTCTGTAGTAGCGAAGCGATGACCAGTGCCGGCACATAAAAAACCAAGGTACTGCCAATTCCGGGCAGCAAAAAGATGGGTATACTTAGACGCCATTCCTGCTTGATCTGAGCCAGATAATGCTGCACAGCAAGCTTGAATGCCTGGGGATTACGGATTTGATTTGATTTGGTCATAGTTGGCATTCTTTATTCTAGCAACAACCTTTCAAAGCACGCTGTTTCTTGCAACGCCGGTTGATATATAGACTTATATGTAAAAGCTTGGAATAGTTTGGGTATAGTTTTGGGATTTTTTGTAAGAGTCGAGAGTTAGCGCGCCACAGAGGCGGTAACATCGAATAAGGGTTTTGGTGTGATGTACATTTTTTGCCGCCTCCGGGTTAGATCAGCTGCTAGGTTATAACAGGTGAAGTTGCCAATAAGTGTTTCCCATCTTATACTAAAGTGTTAATGAATGCAACTAAAATAGCAGAAGTGAGCCTTTCATAGTGCCTGGGGAACGATTTGTCGTTATAGATAATAGCTCTGAAGACGATCCGGTCAAAAAGAAAAAAGATGAGCTGAGAAAAAAGATAGCTGGCAAGGGCTTTCTGGCAGGCATGCAAAAAGGCTCCGGATCCGAAACTGGCTCTCATAGGGGAGAAGAACTTAACCAGCATTGGGCAACAAAAAATGAAAGCCAGGACTCAGAGGCAGTTACCGAAAAATCTAAACCATTCAAGCTTCTGCTAAGGCAACAGAAACAGAGCGGAAACGAAACAGCTGGAGGCTCAAAGCCACCCCCAGAGGTGTACAGAGAACTTAGACGTTCCTTGCGGTCAGAGAGGAGCGACGAACCAACCGCCGAAGCATATGAAAAACTTGAGCGCTTATGGGAGTTACAGAGTAGAAAAGATGAAGACAGAAATGTGAAGCCAACCGCCGAAGCAGACCTGCCAGAAACGGCACAGGTAACTGAAGCAGAGCCTCAGACCATCGCCGAATCCCCAGAACCGGATATTCACCATGTGGCTACCGAAAGAGACCGGGCAGATGAGCGTAAAGATTTAGCTGAAACTGAGGAAGATTTAAGACTTGAATCGCAAGAGAGGCGCACAGAGCCAGATGATAAAGAAGATGATGATGCTGAATCTGCCAATGAGACAGAGCCTGAGCTAGTTGAAGTGGAACCGGAACCGGTTCCTGACGAGGAAGCGGAAACACAGTCTGAATCAGAACAAGAAACAGATGCGGAAGTTGAGCCGGCGCTAGTTATAGAGGAAGAGCCAGAATCGGAAGAAGACTCTGAGGATGAAGATACGGCCGAAGATCCGAATGAATTTACAGAGGAAGAAGTTCGGCTTCGCAATACTGGCGAGACTGCTTCAGATGATAAAGAAGATGATGCCGCCGCTGTTAATGATCCGAAGCAAGCAGCCGCTTCAGATGCTGCCGGCACTATTGAAGCAACGGAAGAAATTGCTGATTCCGGCGATGAACAATCTGAGGATGCCAAGGCTTCAGCTGAAATAGCTGCTAATGAAGATGAAGAGGAACCTGACAGCTCCGAAGCCCGGGTCGTCACGGCAGCCGAGAGGGACACTGAGCAGCGTGACTTAGCGGCTGAGCAGGCAGCCGAGCAGTCTGAAATTATAGCTGCTCAACAATCTGAAGATGAGGCCAAGCTCAAAGCAGAGCAATTTAATGAGGAGCAGATAAAGGCGCAGGAACACCTTGGGCAAATGTTAATGACCGCTGCCGAGACCGAGGCGCTCATCAAAGCTGAAAAACGTGAACGTTCTGAGGAAGCAGATGAGGCTAAACGAGCTGAATCCAAGAAGACCGGAGCCGAAAAACTAGCCCAAAAACTAAGTAATGAAGCAGCGGTACTACCTACCGGTAAGCGCGTTGAAACCCTGAGTCGTTCCGAGCTACTGAGTATGAGCGAAAAGATTATTATTGACGGCAGCAGTCTGCGTCAAATTTATGAAACTCATCTTATAGGCGAGCGAGGTTTAAGGCGACTAATAACTGAATATTTGCTCGGCGCTGATCTAAAAAAAGCATTGCGCCGTGAAATCGTGGAGCGCGAGATAGATTTTGAGCGCGATCCCGGTTTACGTGACATGACCCTACCGCAACAGGTATCAACAAGTAGTGGCGGCGGTAATGCCGCCCTTACCAAGCTGTTGAGCCAAGTCATGCCTAATGCCGATAATGATGAAGAAGTCGCCTTTTTTAAAGCCCGAGCGGCCTATGAAGCTCTTGAGCAGCAAAAGTATAAAAAAAGACGGAGTATCATTGATATTAGCCTGGCAATTTTAATAGCAGCTCTAACTTTGACGTTAATCGTTGTCTTTCTAATACGCCATTAGCCGTTATACTGGTCGTATGCAGAAAATCATTCTTTACTACAAATTTGCGCCTGTAGCTGATCCAGAAGCCGTTCGCCTATGGCAGCGTACTCTGTGCGAAAGGCTAAATCTGAAGGGCCGGATTATTATTGCCAGCCATGGCATTAATGGTACAGTGGGCGGCAATGTCAACGAGCTGAAAGCCTATGTTAAGGAGACTAAAACCTATACTAATTTTAAAAATATAACTTTTAAATGGAGCGAAGGCAGCCGCGATGATTTTCCAAAGCTGGCTGTTAAGGTTCGTCCCGAAATTGTCACTTTTGGTGTAGCCGACTCCATAAAGGTAGATAACGACGGCATAATAAACAGCGGCAAACATCTAAAGCCTAAGCAAGTCCACGAATTAGTAAAAGAACGGGGAAAGGACGTAGTCTTTTTCGATGGCCGAAATGCTTACGAGGCCGCTGTGGGTAAATTTAAAAATGCTGTCATACCAGGTGTCAGGCACACCAGGGATTTTGCTAGAGCCTTGGAAGACCCCAAGTACGATGCCATTAAGGACAAGGCGGTCGTCACCTACTGTACCGGTGGTATACGCTGTGAGGTTCTCAGTATGGTTATGAGAAAGCAGGGCTTCAAAGAGGTCTACCAGATAGACGGCGGTATAGTTAAATACGGCGAGGAGTTTGGCGATGACGGTTTGTGGGAAGGTTCTCTCTATGTATTTGATGGCCGGATGGGCACAAAATTCTCCGACAAAGCCAAAAACATCGGTATCTGCACCCATTGCGGCTCTAAAACCAGCAACTATGAAAACTGTGCCGATAAAGCCTGCAATGACCTGATTCTAATCTGTGAAAACTGTAGATCAACTCATAAACACTGTGTTCTGCACGTCTCCTTAAGCCAGATTTAGCAATGAATGCGCTGCTTGAGACGAAGCTAACACAGCTGCCTAAAGAGCCTGGCGTCTATTTTTATAAAGATGGAGCAGGTGCGATTATTTATGTGGGCAAAGCTGCTGTGCTGCGTAATCGCGTACGCCAATACTTTCAGGTGTCGCGTAACCGGGACCCTAAGACAGAGGCCTTGGTGACAGAGATTGCCGATCTGGACTGGATGGTGGTAGAAAGCGAACTGGAAGCACTTTTTCTGGAAGCCGAGATGGTCCGGCGCTATATGCCCCGGTATAACATTTTGTTACGGGATGATAAAGCACTGAGTTATATACGCATTGATTACGATAGCGACTATCCTACAGTAACTACGACTCGCAGGCCGCTTGATGATGGAGCGCGTTATTTTGGTCCTTACTTCAGTACAGGAGCTGTGCGGCAAGCACTTAAATTATTAAGGCGAATTTTCCCTTTTGCTACAAAGCGCCAGATTAACCAGAAGCGGGCAACATTGCAATATCATCTGGGACTTGATCCGGGCCTGGAAGAAGGTAAGACAAGCCTGGAAGAATACCGTACGAATCTGCGCAAATTAATCGCGATCATTCAGGGGCGCCGAAAAACTATTATTAAGGAATTAGAGCGTGAAATGAAACGCACGGCTAAAGCTCAAGATTTTGAGCAGGCTGCGCGCGTACGGAATCAGTTGTTTGCCCTGCAAGGTCTAAATAAGCAGGTGATTTTCAGCGATAAAGAGTTCCTTGATATTAGTAAAGACCATGCCTTAAACGAATTAGTTAACTTGTTAAGTATGGATAAATTTCCGCAACGGATTGAAGGCTATGATATTAGCCATATGCAAGGTAGCGATGTGGTGGCCAGTATGGTGGTATTTACTAATGGTGTGAGCAATAAGGCCGAATACCGTAAGTTTAAGACCAAGATCAACCATAATAATGATTTTTATAACATGAATGAAACTCTTAAGAGACGCTTGAGCGAGAAAAATCGTAAAGCCTGGGGATTGCCGAACCTGGTTTTGATTGATGGCGGTAAAGGCCAGTTAGATGCCGCCATTCAAGCTCGTGATGAATGCGGTTATTACCAGATCCCATTTATTGGTCTGGCCAAGCGTGAAGAACAGGTCGTTATTCATAAACAAAAATCCAATGTCAAACTTAACCAGCAAGAACTGCATAAACTTGGCGGCTTTGTAACAGAAAGCGATGATTTTTTACTTGCTAACCTGCCCCATAACACCAATTTAGTGAAGCTGCTTCAGCGTATCCGCGATGAATCCCACCGCTTTGCCGTCAGCTATCATAGTGTTCTAAAGGTCAAACGTCAGACAGCCAGCCTTTTGGATGATATTCCAGGCATCGGCCCCGCCACCCGCAAAAAACTCCTCAAAACCTTCGGTTCGACCCGCGGCATAACGTTAGCGTCTGAGATTGAAATCTCCCAAGTTGCCGGCGAGCAGAGAGCTAAACTTATCAAACAGTTATTCCCTAATACAAAGACTGATAGTTTATAAACCATGTCCAACACTCACGATTTTGCTATACTAAGTGATTAATTATGGAATCTAGATTTACGAGTGAATTTTTTGCCGCTAATAGGCAAAGGCTTAGAGGGTCACTTGCAGGCACGGCACCGATCGTGATGAGCGCTAATGGTTTATTGCAGCGGAGGGCAGATAGTGCCTATGCCTTCGCGCAGGATGCTAATTTTTGGTACCTGACAGGGATTGATGAACCGGATATCGTGCTGGTGATGGACCGGGATGAGGAATATTTGATTGTACCTGGCCGCTCGGCCAGTCGTCAGACATTTGACGGTTCGCTGAATGATAAAGAACTGATTAAGCGTTCCAGTATTCAAACAATATATGATGACAAAACTGGCTGGGGACAGCTTCAAAACAGATTAAAAAAGGTTAAACATGTTGCTACCCTGGCGTCACCGCCGGCCTACATAGAGCATTATGGTATGTACACAAATCCGGCCCGGGCAGCGCTCACTGCGCGGCTCAAAAGTTATAAAAGCGGTCTGGAGTTAATTGATTTAAGCCCGCACCTAACCCGTCTGCGAATGACTAAACAAACCGAAGAATTGGCCGCCATTCAAGAAGCAATAGACATCACTATCAGTAGCCTTAAAGAAGCGACGCGTCCTGCTAAACTTCCCGGCTACTCCTATGAGTACCAGCTGGAGGCAGAAATAAGCCGAGGTTTTAGAAGACGGGGGGCAGGACATGCTTTTGAGTCCATCGTGGCTAGCGGTGAACAGGCCTGTACTCTTCACAACGTGGCAAACTCCGGCAAATTGGCAGCTGACGAACTTGTTCTGATGGATATCGGCGCTGAAGTTGAACATTATGCTGCCGACATCACCAGGACAATTAGCCGGGGGAAGCCCTCAAAACGCCAGCAAGCTGTGCATGCGGCAGTCATAGATATTCAAAAGTTTGCCTTTGATCTGTTAAAGCCAGGTGTCTTAATGAAGGAATACGAACAGCAGGTCGAAGATTATATGGGGGAAAAGCTACGCGAACTTGGTCTTATTAAAACTATTAATCATAAAAACGTCAGAAAATTTTATCCTCACGCCACCTCCCACTTTCTTGGGCTTAACGTCCATGATGTAGGCGATTACGAACGGCCGCTTGAACCAGGAACCGTGCTTACAGTTGAGCCTGGTATTTACATTAAAGACGAAGGCATAGGTGTGCGCATAGAAGATGATATTCTCATTACCCAAAAAGGCATCAAAATCCTCAGTAATAAGTTGCCCAGCACCCTCAGCTAACCTATAATGACAGTTAATGTATAAAAGTCGGCCGCTGTATAGCTTTCTGATTCGTTGGGTGGTTTGTAGCCTGGGGTTGTGGATCGCCGCCAGTTTTTTGAGCAGCAGTATTAGTTATGACAATAGATTTAGAGTAATTGTTATAGCCGGCCTGGTGCTGGCCGTAATCAACGTCGTTTTAAAACCGATACTCATAATCTTTTCGTTGCCAGCTATCCTGCTTACCCTGGGCCTGTTCATGATTATCATTAATGGCTTGACTGTTTTTATAGCCAGTAAATTGTATCATTCGCTGCATGTTACCAATTTCTGGGCAGCCGTGTTTGCCGGTATGGTCATCGGACTGGTAAACTATTTAGTGACAGCCATTTTAGATTTAGAGGATTCACGCCCATGAGTATTTTCAACTACATTACTATCGGTTCAATGCTACTGATGATATTTTTGATTCTGATCCAAACACGAGGGGCGAGCCTGGGAGCCGGGCTTGGCGGTGCCGGCGAAGTTAACACAACTCGTCGCGGCACCGACAAAACCATTTTTCAGATAACCATTGTTTGTGCTCTGGTCTTTAGTTTGTCGCTGATTTTGGGTGTGATAATTAAATAAGTCAGGACTTTTAGGCCGATGCCGACGCGACTTAACCGACTGCGCTTTTGGCGGCGAATCCGCGAACACCAGCAACAAGTTGGAAACCTAGGCGTACACGCTGAGCAACATATAGACCGGCACCTGCTCAAGCGGTTTGAGCGTTTAGCTCTAGTTCGGCGCTTCGTGATTAGCTGGCTGAGTTTACTGGTACTGCTAATCGCAGCTCAGGCGTACCAAAACCTGTCACTTAATAACTCTTATCAAACAACCAAAACTATACCAGGCGGTATTTATAATGAAGGCGTCCAGGGCAGATTTACCAATGCTAATCCCCTGTATGCCACCAGTGACGCTGATACGACAATCTCACGTCTTATATTTGCCGGGCTGTTTACTTATAACCAACAGGGTAAATTAGTTGGCGAACTAGCCAGCCATTATAATGTCGACCCTCATGGCACAACTTACACGGTGCATCTTAAGCATCATCTGACCTGGCAAGATGGTCGTTCAGTCACCAGCGGCGATGTCTTATTTACTTATAAGTCCATTCAAAACCCTGATGCACAATCACCCTTGCAGAATAGCTGGCAGGGAATTACAGTATCGGCACCCGATCCCAATACGGTAGTTTTTAAGCTGCCCAGTGCTTTGGCATCTTTTCCCTATAATTTGACGAACGGCATTATTCCGCGGCACATTTTGGCGAGCGTTCCACCGTCTGATTTGCGTTCCGACGATTTTAACACTACACGTCCAATTGGTTCAGGGCCATTTGCCTGGCAGGCAATAGAGGTAACGGGCGACGGTAACCCGCACACTGCGAAGGAGCAAATTGCTTTAACGCCTTTTAGCGCTTATCAAGGCGGTAAGCCAAAACTCCAAAAAATTGTAGTAAAAGTATTTGCTTCTCAGCCGCAACTAGTCAAGGCTTTTGATAATAATCAGCTTACGGCCGTGAATGGTCTGACAGAGGTGCCGCATAAGCTTCAGGCTAAGACTGCTGTAATTCAGCATAGTCTGCCTCTAAGGGCAGCCGCGTTTACGTTCTTTAAAACTTCTAGTGGCGTTCTGGCTAACCAATCAGTACGGCAGGCACTCGTAAAGGCTGCCAATGTGCCGGATATCATCAAACGCTTGGGTTATCCGGCCCGTGCCGTACGCGAACCGCTGCTAGTAGGCCAACTTGGTTATGATAAGACGCTTACCCAATCAAAATTTGACTTTAAGGCTGCTAAATCGACACTTGAAGGGGATGGCTGGACAGTTGATAAGCACGGTTGGCGCGTTAAAGCCGGTAAGCCGCTCAGTTTTACTCTTACCGCACCTAACACTCGTGATTCTCATCTGGTAGCCGGGCAATTACAGCAACAATGGCGGCGTTTAGGCGTTAAGCTGAATGTCCAGTTCCTAGAGCCTATAGATTTTCAGAACGCGCTCACTTATCATAGTTATGATGCGGTGCTGAATGGTATTTCCATTGGGGTTGACCCGGATGTATTTGTCTACTGGGACAGTTCACAGGCCGACATTCGTTCGGTCAACCGCCTCAATCTGTCTGAGTATAAAAACGCCAAGGCCGATACAGCATTGGAAGCAGGCCGCACCAGATTGGACTCCAGCTTACGAACTATAAAGCTCAAGCCATTTCTGCAGGCCTGGCAGCAGGATGCTCCCGCACTGGGGCTATATCAGCCGCGAGTGCTATACCTGACAAATGGCCGGGTGGCCGGGCTTGATGACCATCCTATTAACACTGCAATCGATCGCTTTGCAAATGTTCAAGACTGGGAAATCCGTCAGGCCAGAGCCACCAACTAGATCTTGAGTTTTGCAGTTAAAACAGATACGATATGGTGGTCTAGTAAGCGCGGATGTGGCGGAATGGTAGACGCGCTAGCTTCAGGAGCTAGTGAGCTTCGGCTCGTGGAGGTTCAAGTCCTCTCATCCGCACCAATTTTATACCTAAACTATTGCGTATTCTTATAGTAGCTACACGCTTATAACCACAAGCAAAACATCTAGAGCTGTGTTATCATAGCTGCTAGAAACTAGGGGATATATTGATGGGAATTACTGCTTATGAGTAAAGTGGCGCATTATTTGCAGGAGCATCTGGTAGGCGAGGTGATGACCAGTACGGATGCCCGCCGGTATTTTGCGACCGATGGCAGTATCTTGCAGTTAGCGCCGGCCCTAATTGCTTACCCGAGAAATGAAAATGACGTGCGTAAAACTGCCCGTTTCAGCTGGCAGCTGGCGGAACGGGGACGTGTGATCCCTATAACAGCCCGAGGGGCAGGTACTGATCAGACAGGTGCTGCTTTGGGCAGCGGCATACTGCTTGTGTTTCCCGCCCATATGAATCGCGTCCTGGAACTCGACACGAAAGCACATAGCGTAACTATTGAACCGGGCATTAACTACGCTAAACTTCAGCAAACCTTGCATACTCATGGCCGCTTCCTGCCGCCTTACCCCGCCTCAATTGAATATTCGACATTAGGCGGTGCCATTGCTAATAATGTATCCGGGGAAAAGTCTGTAAAGTACGGTGATACCCGTGCTTACGTCAGAAGTCTGCGTGTGGTACTGGCCAACGGCGAAGTAATAGAGACGGGTCGACTGAGCAAGCGGGAGCTGAGCAAAAAACTCGGGTTAGCCACCTTTGAAGGCGAGGTTTATCGTTCAATTGACACTTTGCTGGAGGAACACCAGGATACGTTAAACCACTTAGAACGTAATGTTACCAAAAATAATGCCGGCTACAGTTTACTTGATATCAAACGCCGCGATGGCTCGTTTGATCTTACGCCGTTATTCGTGGGCAGTCAGGGTACGTTAGGTATTATCACAGAAGCTGTACTCAATACAGAACCGCATAATCCACTAACAACTCTAATGCTGGCTAAATTTGATAGCCTGGAACAGACTCAGCAGGCTATTCTTGAGCTGCGGGCTCTGCCCGAGCTGCCAAGTGCCATTGAGTTGGTAAATGAGCACGTTTTGGAACAGGTTGAACTGCTTAACCCTAATCAGCTGAAAGAGATTATCACGCCGCCGTATCCTGCTATAACCTTGTTTGTAGAGTTTGATAATAACGATCGTAAGCTGAAGAAGCTCGTAAGCCGGGCTGAGAGAATACTCGATAAATATGCTACCGACGTGCAGATTACTACTGAGCCGGAGCAGCAGCAGCAATTCTGGAAAATCCGCCAGTCAACCAGTTTATTAATAGGCCACAATGAAGGCTTAGCGCGTTCCGTACCATTAACTGACGCTGCTGTGCCTCCTGACCGTCTTCGTGAATATATGGAAGGGGTCTATAAATTATTAGAGGCAAATAAGTTGCAGCCTGCCTTATGGGGTCACGCGGGAGATGCTAACCTGCATATGCAGCCTCGGCTTAATCTGGGCCAAATCGGTGACCGGCAAAGAGCCTTTCGTTTCTTAAATGATTATTACAAACTGGTAATTGGCTTAGGAGGGACTATCAGCGCCGAAGCGGGTGATGGCCGTTTGCACACGCCATATCTAGAAGACATGTACGGGCCTGACACCTATGCCTTGTTGCAAAAAGCCAAACAAATATTCGATCCCTACGGTACGCTCAATCCCGGTGTTAAATTTGGCACCTCCCTGGATGATATAAAGGAGCTGGTCCGTCCCGATTTTAGCCTTGATCATCTCTACGATCATTTACC
>JBBSHY010000010.1:0-28551 GCA_038232415.1 Saccharimonadales bacterium (SeqCode)
GCCGCCAGTAAATCCTCTAGTTTATCCAGGTCGATGATAGCACGCTCCTTTTTGCCGCGACGCGTAACGATAAGAATGTCATCCTTGGTTATTGCATCAAGTGAATCAGCAAGATTGCTCCTAAGAACTGAGGCCGAAACTGTTTTCGTACCCATAATAATTTCCTTAAGTACGTTTAAATAGTACAACTGTATTGTACTTTAACGCTAACAACCTGTCAATCACGAATTGGTACACCACTTTTATCAAAGTTGGAACCGCTTTCAACTTTGACTTAACAAATAATTATTGACAACGGTGATACACTTTTGGTACAGTAATCCTATGGCTACTACAAAAAGCAGGCTCAATATTACCCTTACTCGTGAAGCAAAACAGGCTATTGCTAAGCTTGCGCAGCGAGACGAAGTACCTGACGCTACCCTTGCTGCCCGCTTGATTGAGACCGCCCTAGAGTTAGAGGAAGATATAGTATGGGATGCTCTTGCGGGTGAACGCGACACAAAGCATGCCAAATTTGTTTCTCACGATAAAGCTTGGCAGTAATGAATTTTGAAATAGTTTATCACGAGCTAGTGATAAGCAAGGACTTACCCAAATTGTCTTCTGTTTGGAAAGATAGAATTCGTAAAGCGATCGAAGAACGCCTCACCTCGCGGCCTGAATTGTATGGCAAGCCTCTCCGAAAGTCTTTAAAGGGCTACCATAAATTGCGAGTTGAAAACTATAGGATAATTTTTAGGATCGAAGATAAAACAGTCAAAATACTTATGATCGCCCATCGCTCAGATGTTTACACTAAGGTTAGCAAGCGAACAAAATAGGTTCTATGTAACATGGAAATGGTACAGCTTAGTATACGAAGTTAGAACCGAATTCCTAGTTAACTCTTTGTAAAGTGTTAAAGGCCGACAGAACAGTCTGGTCATTTAACCCTGTAGATTGTTGTTGGCCAAAAATTAAGATAACTATATATGTAGTCTCTGTACGTATACCCCAAACCGTACTGTTTCCCCCAGGGTAATATGTTTTATATACGATTAAACCGTTAGAGGTCTTACCAAGCTCATTGCATGGGTATCTACTGTCGTTACATAACCAATATTGCTTATCGCTTGTGCCACCAATCTTGCCTTGGCGTATGTATCCATACCCTGCATTGTTACGTTTTAGATCTTGAAGTGTTATATTAGGGTTTTCTGTTTTTACATTATCTCTGCTTACACCTTCCGGCAGTGTGCTTGGGCTGTACACTGGGAAATTTACAGGTGAATTCTTTAATAATGATTTTGTCTCTGCTTCTTGCGTAACTGACTGGTATTCACTGGGACTGAGATCTTTGCTCAGGCCAGCTTCTTTTGCGTCTGCCTCCGAACAGTAGTACTCATTGAGAACATCATGCGCGTAGTATTTATACATTGGGTTAGAAGGAGTCAAATACTGTCTGGTGTCTTCGAAGGACACAACATGCACAATTGGTTGGTGGCCACAACGGATACGAGCAACTGTATATGTAAAGCCAGTTAGTGTGTAGGCTACGAAAAGCCCTATTAGAACAAGGATAATCGCGCAAGTAATAAATATTTTCTTAGGTGTAGAAAGTCGCAGTCTAGGCTGATTATTTATATTTTTACTAGGCATGCCAGCTTAATAATATCATCAAAGAAATAATTTTCATGTTGCATAGAAATGGTACAGCACAATATACGAAGTTAGAGCGATTTTGATGACGGGCGCGCAGAGAGCTTCTTGCTGAAAGCCAGGATTAATATCCCTATGACTGCTACGGCCGCTCCAATTATGTACCCTATTCCCTCATGGCCGGTATCTGGTGCGCCGCAGCAGCCATTGATCGAGAGCTCTGACATGATGGCTATGGGAAAAGCGCTTAAGAATACGAGTACGCCAAATATGACTATTAATAGCCTATTTCTCTTAAATAGCGTCAGTGCGGTTATTAATGCTATCGCACCGATAATTGCCCAAACCAATATGTCAAATAAGTAGGCTTTTAATGGCGCAGCGGCGAAATAAAGATGCATCACAGTGAATATATCACAGTTAAAGTACTTATGCTGGTATATTGCTCTGACCAAAGTTAGAACTGCGCTCTTGATCTTAGGATAGGATTTATGTACAATAAATATGTACATAAAGGATTTTTATCATGAGTATTCAAACCACATCAATGAGTGAAGCCCGCGCTAATTTTGCAGAGGCTCTTGAGTCGGCAACTAACGGTGAAGTCGTCGTAATCAAGCGGCGGGGTAAGCCCGACGCGGCTTTAGTTGATGCTGAGCTGCTAGAGGATTATTTGGCAGCCGTTAACCCACGTATTATCAAAAAAGTTCAAAAAGCCCGGAAAGAAAAAGCCACCACTTCCTTCGATGACGCCTTTAAAGGAATTTAATAATGAAGTACGAGGCTGTCTTCACCCCGACTGCCCTTAAAGATCTGCGTAAACTGCCCCGAAGCGTTCAAAAGCGTATTAAAGAAAAGCTAGAATTTTATCTGTCACGAGTAGAGCCGCTAAACTATGCAGTGAAGCTTATAGGCAGTAATAAAACCGGCCAATATCGCTTCCGGGCGGGGGATTACCGAATAGTTTTTGATAAAACCGGAGATATGATCACGATTCTGTATATTGAGCATCGCAGAGACGTCTATCGCAAGCGATGAACTAGCGGTGATATCTATGTTACACGGAAATGGTACACCCGACAGGATTCGAACCTACGACCTTCGGCTCCGCAAGCCGACGCTCTATCCAGCTGAGCTACGGGTGCGTATTCAACAGGGGTAATTGTAACATAAAGTACTGAAAAATACTACAAAAGGCTGCTAGAATATACTCTATGCCTAAAGTCTATAAAAATCCGGGGCTTATTACTTTTACAGCTGTTATTCAGCGTAACAGTGATGCAGCAAATTCCTCAGCCTGGATCGAATTCCCTTTTGACCTTAAAGAAACCTACGGGATTGGAAACTTGGTGCCCTTTAAGGCTACTTTCGACGGCCGCGTGACTTACAGGGGTAGCTTGGCCAAGATGGGAGGACCAGGCGCTATGATTCTACTGCGCAAGGATGTGCGGGCCGAGCTTGGTAAAGAAGCCGGGGAAAGCGTAGAGGTGGTTGTAGAGCTAGACGACAAGCCTCGTGAACTGTCTGTAGCTGACGACATCAGGAAGGCGTTACAATCAGCCGGCTTGTGGGAAAAATTCTCTTCTTTTGCCTTTACCCATCGCAAGGAATACATTCAGTGGATTGAGGACGCCAAAAAGCCTGAAACACGCCTCCGCCGGATTGCTAAGATGCGCGAAATGATTCTGGCCAATAAAAAAGACCCCCGCTAAGCTGTTAAAATAAACAGTTACGGAGAGGTGGCCGAGTGGTTTAAGGTGCTGCTCTCGAAAAGCAGTGTGCGGGCAACCGTACCGAGGGTTCGAATCCCTCCCTCTCCGCCAGGTGTATATTTTTAAATCTGTGCTTCTTTTTGCACGTAGGCTTTAACGAGTTGGTAATATTTTTCAAAGCCGTCTTTACTGATCCACTCATCGTCGCCATGGGCGCAGCCTCCTTCAGGACGCACCAGAATGGCCGGTATGCCGCGTTTGGCAAAAAAATGAGCATCACTGGTACCAAGTGAACGTGTCTTCCCCAAAGGCTTGCCATGTACCTTCTCAGCGATTTTTAAGAATGACGCGACCAGAGGGTGTGTAGTATTGGTTTTAGACACCATAATGCAATACATGGTTCTTACTTTTACACCGTGACAATCCGCTATATTGACTATTTTTTCCTGCAACTGGGCATGGCCTTCATTGCTTAGGAAGCGCATATCTAGTATGGCTTCAGCTTTATCGGCCACTTGATTCACAACAGTGCCGCCAATAATTTTATTGATACTAAGCGTATCGCTGTCTACATGCTGATCTTTAAATAACTCTTTAATTTCGCTTAGCGCGTCAATCAGTCTATGAATGGCATTGTCGCCTTCCCAGGGCCTGGAACCGTGGGATGATTTACCGCTCGCAGTTAAGGCGGCAATCCACGCACCTTTATGTGTTGTTTCGATTTGCCATAAGTCACCGCCATCCGGCAAAATACACACCTTCGCCCCATAACCGGAATCTAACAGGGCTTTAACGCCATTGCTGCCGCCAATTTCTTCATCGGTAGTTAACATTATGCCAAAATCATAATTGGTAAGCTTGTCTTTTAGCTCGTCCACGACTTTTAGAAAAATCGCGGCCGCGAATTTCATATCAAATACACCCCGGCCGACAAGCCTGCCATCTTTCTCAGATAGGTTATATAAAGCGTCCGGACAAGCTACCACATCCAAATGGGCTTGTAGGAGTACTTTTGGTCTTTTGGTCTGATTGATAGTGGCAACAAGTGAAGGAAAACCGTTAAATTCCAGACGCTTTACGTACATACCCCGTTTAACGAGGTAAGCCTCTATGTAGTCAAGGCATGAAGCAGCCGGCTCGTACTCGCCACTGACTGTATGGAAGGCCACAAGATCCGCCAATAGTTGTATTAATGTTTTTGTTTCCTGCATGCCAGCCATTGTGATGTATACATTATTACTATTATATCATATAAGTCAAGTTTACGGTAGCACCTTTTAATTTAATTGTCTCTACTGAATCAACCCCTGGCCGGGGGGCCGGTTTTTTTTGGCTGTGGAAGTTTTTTCTGAGTTTGATTTTGGGGTCGTGATATCTGCGGCAGGCATGCGGGGTCGTGGCGCGAGTCTGACGGTACTAGCATCTGTGTTAGCGTCATCTGCCAGCTGAGTTTGTGTTATGTCTGTAGGTGTGCCCGGGGTGCTCGGCTTATCAGTAGTTTGGCGCGTTTTAAAGAGGTAGATAAATATGATGAGGGCTAGCAATAAAAAGGCGGTACCAAAATAAATGTCGACGGCCACAATCTGGCTTTGCAGTCTATGAGCAAAATCTACCAGTGATTGTTGCAAAGAGCCTACGGTGGCGTTATTAAATATCTTGTGCTCAAGCTTATTAAAGCCAAAATCAGTTACAAATTTGAATATCACTAAAATTATGCCGGACGTAAATAGCATAAGGCCAACCCGGCGTACTCCCCTTCGCCGCAATGGTGCTACCAAGATAATTCCTAGCGTGCTGGCTAGTGCCAATACGCTTAATATAAAGGGCAGTTTCTGGCCCACACGGTAAGCCTGGGGGGCTTTAGACAGCTTTTCGTAGTAGGGCTGCTGACTCACGGCTCCAGGGTCTTTGGGGTTTATCGACTGTGGGGTGAGTATCGGGTTACTCAAGAAATTATTACCACTGAGAATTTCTTGAGTAACCTTGGCGCCTGCAGTTTCAGGACTTACTTGGGCCGGCCGACAGCTAGCTGCCAAGGGATCAATATTGGCAGGATCAGGTATATCTGTTAGTTCCGCATTAGTACAGATTGGCAGACTTGCAATATGGGTTTGGGCATACTTCCCGACTTGTTGAGCAAAGTTTTGTTTGGCGGCAGTCAGATCGATAACAAAATTAGGCTGACTGGTTTTACCCTGTAACCAGGCATAGTTACTGTCTAAAAATGTGTTTACTGACTGTTGAAGCAACTGGGGCGGAAAAGCCGCCTTGGCGGCTTGCTGTACGTTTGGATTGCTCAGCGATGTAGCTCCTGATTCATTGGACTGATCTTTGTTGCCAGCCGCCTTCTGACCTCCCTTAATAGCATTATCTATAAAATGATCATACAACTTACTCTGGCTGAGCTTACTTTTGACATTAGCCGGAGCCAAAGCCACATTCGCGCTTACAGCCAAGGCCCACCCTACTAAAGATAGAAGCAATATAACCGAGAACAGATGAACAAGACTCTTACGCCATACCATGAGCTTATTGTAGTAGAAACCCAGCCGTTTTGGTACTTGTTTAATACTCAGGTGAGGTATATTCATTTTGGGTCCCCCGCCGGGCCATATATCTTAGACATAGAAGTACCAGTAGAAGTAACAGAACAGCAATAACAGGTATGAGTATCCAGGGCAGCCAATTTATAATACGAAGCTCTGGAAACTGATTATGAAGGCCATTTAGTTTAGCCTTATACGGCGAATGCCTGAAGGTTTTGGTTGCGACCATAGCCGGATTAGTTGTGGCAGTACCAAGGAACCGCGCTGAATTTAACTTGGTATTTGTAAGCGGCGTCGATGAGGCGGGAGACATTATTCGGCCATTGCTAATCATAAAACTCTTAACGGTAGCTGGCGGCGACTCAGCACTTATTGTTAAGCCCCTTACCGTAGTAGATAACTCTGTATTCAATGTGCTGTTTACGGTCGGTGATATAGTTGTACTCGTAGAGTTTGTTTGACTTGCCCCTGGGCTGCCAGCAGAGTTGTTATTAGTATTGACAGACGTGTTTATAGGGCTTACAGCTGAGGGACCTGTAGTCATGTTGGTGGGGCCGCTCGATGGATTATTTGACGTAACGGGACTGACAGGGTTAATTGGTGAACCAATAAGGGGATCACAGGTGTCGTCAATGTTATCATGATCATTGTCTTCCCCGCTATTGACCGCTAGTGGACAAGAATCAATCGTGTCCGGAATACCATCTCCATCGCTATCATTATCATTTACCGGCACATAAAGGGGCCCAGTCACGTCTACAGGCTCCCCAGCCTGATTCTCCCCTGTTATATCGATAGTATGTCCGCCTGGTACCGTACTCTCGGGAATAATAACAGGGTTATCAATATTGCCATCTTGGTCAGTAGTTACTAAGCCGATACTTACTCCGGCCGGGCCGTCAAGCCGGACGTTATAGGTGGTCTTAGCTTTCAGGCCAGCATGCAAGCCGTTAGCCTTCAACACTGTGCTTTTGCCAGCTTTGGCTCTTTTAGCCGTCAAGTTACTATCTGGTACACGGGTATAGATTATGCGTCCACTCTTTGGGGCCTTTAGTAAACCCTGGGTGCTTGGCGTACTTGCATTAGTACCCGTAGAAGTTATACCTTGTGTCAAGTTATGGGTTTGTTTTAGGATTGTCTGCTCGATCAGGGCTTGCCCGAGTGCATTCGGATGATAACTTTCCTTACCGAACATAGGTATTCCAAACACACCCCCGTCCCTGCCCGCCGTCAGCCCGTTGACGGCCACGTTGTAGCTGGCGGTCTCGCATAAACGGTGACCAGCCAGTGCCTCAGAGATGTCCACATACACTACTCCCGCTTTATCAGCTGCTTTTTTAATGCCGCTGTTCAGATAATCTATCGCCTCTTGGGCGAATTCCAGTTCGCTTTTGCCCAGATGGGCATTCAGGGCGCAGCTACCCGTGTCTACCGCCACTTTTGGATAACCGATAGCATAGAGGCGCGTAGCTGGTGCCGCGGCTTGTAACTGCTTATAAAGGGCTGTCCATCGTGGTGTAGTACGGTCAATTAGCTTCGTTAATTCCAAACGGTCTTCATAAGTGTTAAAACAAGTGCTGTCGCTTAGGTGCAAGCTTATGTGGGGTTCGACACAGTTCTGGACGATGTCTCCAAAACCAATATCATCACCACCTACAGATACTGTAATAATACCCGGCTGGTATTGACGTACGAACCGGTGCTGGGCTATATAGCCTGGCGCAAAATTGGTCAGGATTGACGTTAACAAAGCCGGATTGGTCTGCTGCATTTCCTTAAAGCTCAACACATCCTTCACCTGTCCCCGGTAGCTGTCGCTGGTACTGCTGACATCGTTGATTACGGCGCCGGAACACGCAACAGAGTGCCCGCCGATTGTGCTAAACAGATCATGGGTTAACAGAAGCGGATAGGAACGAGCCGACAGGTGGCACATATTATTAGTGCTGTCGGTGTCGGCCAAGTAATCGAAGGCTCCCTCGCCTGAAGTATAGGAGTCGCCCATACCAAGATAGTCGATAAGAGAAGTTATGCTTTCTGTTGGTGCTAGTTCGTAAATGCCACCCTTGCCCGGAACGCTGGACGTTGCCTCGAAGCTCAAGAGGCCGTTATTAATAAACCGAACGTGCCGGACAGACTGCAGACCGCTAATCTGACCCTTTAGGAAAGGCCGATAGTCATATGATTTACAATTCTGGGGCTGTAGATTGGTTCTGGTACCGCTGCAAGTCGTTAAATCATAGACCTTGAAAGATGTTGCCGCGTCATTGGCGATCGCTACATAATGCCCATCGCTGCTAATCGTTACACGTGATTTTAATAGAGCCGGGCTGCCCTGACTGCCAAAAGCCGGCGCAAAGGCCGTCATATCCAGGCTGGCCAAGTTTATACGCACAAAAGATCCACCTAAAGTCTCAACAACCAGCCAGCTGCCGCCCTCGGAAAATGCCAAGGTCTCAGGATTTATAACCAAACGCTGGCCAGCTGCATCCTTTAAAGCCAGTTCCGGCGGCGCGGTTAATTGCTTGGCGGTCAATTGCAGGAGAAGATTACGCTGATCTTGGGTAACCCGTAGTGGATTTTTATATAGACTTATATACGATCCACCAGTGTTCACGGCGTCTAAAGTTACCAGGTCCTCGGCTCCCGGCCATGGCGCCAAGACTTGGTGGGGCGAATAAGGTAACAGCGGTAATCCCTCATCGGTTCCATTAAAAATGACGGTATCACTGTCGCTATCCAGCAAGCCGTAAGCCGTATTTGTAAAGCAGCCTGTCTGCATTGTGCTGGTGGCAGCTTGTCTATAGGTCACAAGGCTGCAATCCAAATTATCTAGAAAATTAGGCTCATTTTGGGCACTTGCTACCGGGCTAACGCGGCGGACAGCCATTACAGAGGGAGCTGTCCAATCCGGACGCTGCCCGCTGCCAGTAGCGGCGTGGGTTAATACGCTGGCAACGGGTGCCATAACGACCAACATTGTCAGTATGCTTGCAATAAATCTTGGTGATAGTATTCGTAATTGCCGTACCTGTTTCATCCTGCTCCTGACTATCAATCTTAAGACAATGTATGCCAACCATAAGCGTCCATAAATTCGTCATAATTAATAACAATTTAATCCACTACTCTATCTCTTTATAATCTGATTGATAAAGGAGAGCTAAATAACGAGCTTAAACGTATATACTAGAGGTATGAATGATAGTATTTTTACTAAAATCATAAAGGGTGAGATCCCCTGTCATAAGATTTATGAGGATGAAAAAACCTTTGCCTTTCTGGATATCCACCCTAAAACTCCGGGGCATTGCTTAGTTGTGCCAAAAAAACAGGTAGAGTTCGTCTGGGATTTGGAAGATGAGGATTATCACGCAGTCATGGCGACAGTTAAAAAAGTAGCCCGCAGGATCCGGGAGGTCATTGGTAAGCCGTACGTAGGAGAATTAGTAGTAGGGGAGGAAGTACCTCATGCGCATATTCATGTTTATCCATTCGCCACCCTAGAAGAATCCAGGCGGGTAGCCGACCCAAATGCCGAGCTTGCTCACCCTGAGCTGGCGGAGATGGCGCAAAAACTGGCCTTTTAGGTATAATAAGCGGTATGGACCTTCTCTATTCAATCTTCTTTGGCGCCGGGGTAGCCGGATTTGCCTACACGCATCTGGGACGCCGGGTTGGCTATGGCAATAGCCAGAATGTCTGGACTATTGTCGGTGTTATCTTCGTACTAACATCGCTCTTTTTCTTCACTATCCTAAAGTTTATCTTAAATATTTAAGTAGCCATTTAATGCTACTCCCGGCTTGGTTTTCGAGCTTTTTGTTGGTATTATAAGGTTATGGATGAACAGGATTTGGCTAAACAACTGCAAACTGCCCGCCAAACCGCCGGCCTGACCCAGCAACAGCTATGTCATAAAGCCAATCTTAGCTTTTCTACCCTGACTAAAATTGAACGCGGTGCCATCAAGTCGCCGTCAATCTTTACCATCCAGTCTATTGCGGAAGCTTTAGGTGTGGGTCTTGATGAGCTGGTCGGCCATTCAGGCGCACCTGGCAGGAGAGGTCGTAAGTTACAGAAGACTAAAAGCGGCGTGAGTTTTGTTTATTTCGATGTTAATGGCTGCCTCGTGCATTTTTATCAAAGGGCTTTCGCCAGGCTGGCCCAGGCCACAGGCGCGCCATCAGATATCATTGAATCAGCCTTTTGGCACTATAATGACGATGTTTGCCGCGGGGTTATGAGTCTTAGCGATTTCAATACTATGCTGGCCAAACGTTTGAGTGTCGATGAAGTCAGGTGGCAGGACTATTATCTGGAAACTGTCGAGCCGATTTCCCAGATGCAGGAGCTTGTGAAGTGGGCCCAGGAGCGATACAAAATCGGTCTGCTAACTAATATTATGCCGGGCTTGTTAAGCGCTATGCGCCGTGACAATCGGGTTCCCGATCTGTCTTATGATACCGTTATTGATTCTTCAGAGGTGGCAGCTATCAAACCGGAAACCAAGATGTATGAGATCGCCCAGGAGCGTGCCGGCGTGCCTGCGGAGGAGATCCTGCTAATTGATGATTCGCGGGCAAACCTGATGGCCGCCGAAAAGCTTGGCTGGCACGTCCTCTGGTTTGACGATGCCCGTCCCGATGAATCAACCGACAACGTCCGCCAAGCCCTCGAACCAGCCTAAGAGGAGGTAAAGCGTTTCTGTTCGGCTTCAATGCTAACCAGAAGTTCTTGAGCTTCTTTCAGCTGGTCTTTGGTCTGCCGAACCACTGCCTTAGGAGCATTTTTGACGTAATTCTTATTAGTCAGACGGCTTTCAAGCTGCTTAATGCTAGTTTGTTGCTTAGCTCGCTTCCCTTCCAGCTCTTTTAAGTAGGCTTGAGCGGTTCTTTTATCGATGTCCAGCCAGGCGCGGTGCTTGGTGCTGGTCAGGTACACACCAGTACCATCTTGGACTTCGGTAACCTCTAGCAACCTAGCGAGACGTTTGATGGTAGAGGCATTCCCGTTTAGGAATGGTACATCTGTGTAGTAAAGTGTAACTCCGGAAACTTTCAAGGCTTTTATGATAAATCTAACCTCTGTTACAATGGCTTGAATTTCGGCAAAGTCTGTGGCGGGCTGCTTGTCGCTGTCGATAATTTTAGTCAGCGTGCGACGGGCCAGTATGGAATCATTCTCCCAGGCCAGCGTTTGCCAGATGGTTTCGGTTACAAATGGCGCAAATGGATGCGCGAGAATCAGCACCTGCTCTAACAAGTAGGCCAGTAAAGCCTTATTCGGCTCAGCTTTGCTAGCTTCAATGTACCAATCGGCCAGATCATCCCACATAAAGTGATAAAACTTGTCATAAGCTTCGCTAAAACGATAATTATCCAAATCTGTCGAAATTTTCTCCTGGGATTGTTGCAATTTACTAAGTATCCAATGGTCTGCCGCTGACACAGGTTTTACTACTTCCCTGTCCACTTCATCGCCAAAAATATTTTCACAATAGCGGGCGATATTCCAGATCTTATTGCAGAAGTTACGATTGGCTTCGATCTTGCTCCAGCCCCATGTCTGATCGTTACCGGGGCTTACCCCCATAATTAGCGCCATGCGCAGAGCATCCGTACCGTACTTGGGTATGACATCCAAAGGATTAATGATAGAGGTGGGTCGGCTTTTGCTCATTTTCTTACCGTCTTCGGCGCGGATCAGGCCATGTAAGTAAACATCCTTGAATGGTATCTGTCCGGTAACATAGGTAGTGGCAAGGATCATGCGGGCAACCCAGAAGAACAGAATATCCCAGCCTGTTTCAAGTACGTTTGTAGGGTGGTAAGACTGGAAGTCCGGGCTTTGTTTTAACAGATCATCGAGCGATAAACTGTAGTCCTGGGCGATATTTGGATCAATCAGCGTGCTCCAGGTCCAGAGAGCCGAACTAAACCAGGTATCCAGAGTGTCAGGATCCTGTTTCCATTCATGCCAGCCTTCGCTCTGATCAGTCGGGGGCTGAACGCCTACGTAGGTCTCTTCCCGGCCCTCCGTATCTGTTCTGTACCACACCGGTATGCGGTGCCCCCACCAGATCTGACGGCTGATGCACCAGTCGCGTAAATTGTCTATCCAGTGGAAGTATATTTTCTCGAAACGCTTGGGAATCAGATCCACATCTCCGTCATTTACTACGGCTTGGAGTACTTCTTTCAGACTGCCCTTCTTCCCTTTCCATTCAACTACCGGTTTATTGACGTCAACAAACCACTGCAATCGGATCTGCGGCTCGATAACGCCTTTCCCTCGCTCATTCACGGCAATGTTATGGGTATAGTTTTCATCTGTTTTGACCAGCAGCCCCTTCTTGACCAACTTCTCAACTATCTTTGGCCGTGCCTCCGCAATCGGCATCCCGGTAAACTCTTCAGCAATCGACATCAGTTTCCCGTGAAAATCAATAATCTGTTCTTTTTCCAGATTATGGCGCTCGGCAATTTCAAAGTCAGTATGGTCGTGCCAAGGTGTAATCGTCATAACTCCTGTTCCAAACTTTGGGTCGACGGCCTCGTCTTTGACTATTGTGGCGGTTACTTTACCATTGATCCACTCCGCCTCAAAGGTGTCACCGTGCTTATACTTGGCGTAACGTCCATCATCAGGATGCATAACTACGTACTTATCGCCGAATTTGGTCTCCGGCCGGGCGGTACCGATCTGGAATGGGCCGTATTGCAAGGTGTAAAACTTCCCCTGCTCTTCCGTGTACACCACCTCGTCATCAGATACGTTTGTTTCAAGATTAGGATCCCAGTTGACGATGCGATTACCCCTGTAAATCAGGCCATCGTTGTACATCTTCACAAAAGTCTCGTTAACGCAGCGGCTAAGGGCGTCATCCAAAGTGTAACGGAGACGGGTCCAATCGGCACTGGCACCCATGGCCCGCATCTGTCCGAGCATGGTATTACGGCTATTGCCCACAAACTCCCGGGTACGGCGCAGAAACTCTTCACGGCCAATCGCATGTTTGTTAGTTCCCTCTTCACTCAGTTGCTTTTCAATAATGGCGTTAACCGGCAGCGCGGCGTGATCCGTTCCAGGCAGCCAGAGTACATCCTTTCCCTGTTGTCGGGCGTGCCGCGCTAGTATATCCTCTAACGTCAAAAACAACGCGTGGCCAATGCTCAACGTACCTGTTTCATTAGGCGGCGGCATGCTGATTGAGAAGTGTTCCTTGTTACTATGCGGATCAGCCACAAACACCCTACTCTTCTCCCAAAGAGCATAAATATCACTCTCATACTGCCCCGGTTCATAAACCTTCGGTAACTTCATGTTTTTCATAGTATCACCTCTGTTACCAAAATACTAACATCGTAACGATCTCACTGAGTTCAGTTCGTACCATTTGTTATAAATATGTTATAATATATATATGTCTACATTGGGCGAAGCAGTTACTCCAAGATATTATGAAGATGCCCATGCAGCCTTTGAGGCGCAAGAATTTACTGGAACAGTTAGAGATATCCTTGAGGAAGCCAATAATGCATTCGAAGAAGGACATCGCATAGATTTCTGGCAACCTGGACTTTTAACAGTGGGGGCTTTGGAATATAAGATTGAAGGTTCAACTTGTTTGCAAAATATTCCACATCTCGTTACAGATACAAGCGATCTGGCAATCAGTATGCATAAGGGAGACCTTACCCCCGAGGCATTGGATGCCTATACACATATGGTCTCTGGTCAATTTGCAGGTCTTTTGCATCATACCTTTAGCCAAGAAAAAGATCATGTCACAGCTAAATCTTCAGATCCTCATTTTTCCCGAGGAGCTGCCGAAGCTCTTCATAAGCAAGTAAATAATGCAAATGTGCTTTTTATAGTTTTAGGGCAAGGAGGCATCACACCAGGGATATTTACCTACTTGCATTATGCTCATCTTCAACGGAGCAGTGACTCATCGTTTTACCCGGTACGTTTTTCGAGATGCAGTAATCAGGATGAACAACCACAGTTAAGTCTCGAAGAAGCTGACCACCTGCAACAGTTAGCTGAAAGTAAAGATCATGTCGTTGTTTATGATGAGGACGTTTCCACTGGTCGTACTCTGAAAAGAGCTGGCAGCTTTTTTGCAGCTTTGCTAGGCAGGGAAACAATTCCTTTAGCTAACAGGGGAGCAGACCCTTCAGAGATAACCCCTATTCTTGGTGCACATGCCCTCAATCGGACCAAAGACTTGACCCATACTTAGGCCATTACTCTTCATTAAGAGTTAGGAGAACTACATACTTAGATTTGGCTCAATGCTGAGAGAGTAAGGGTCAGCTTGGGATTGTTCATGGAGAACTTTGAAGCAGCCCAGGGTGGCGACCATGGCGCCGTTGTCGGTACAAAGTTTTGGGTCGGGATATTCGATAGGCAAGGGAAGTGCCTGGGTTAATTGGTGTCGCAACTCCTGATTGGCTGCTACCCCGCCAGCTATCACTACGCTCTTTGGAGAAAATTCTTCGTAAGCCAGTTTGGCTTTACCGACGATGGTTTCGATGGCTGCGCGTTGGAAGCTGGCGGCAATATCGGCTTTCTGGGCTTCGGAGAGGCGCTCAGGCAGCTTTATAGAAGGGAAGTCGTAACTTTCACCTATCTGAGTTTGCGCGAGGCGTAAAACGGCTGTTTTGGGTCCGGAAAAGCTAAAGTCGTATTTGTGCATTTTGGCTTTAGGTATAGGGAAAGCCTGGGGATTGCCATTTTTGGCCAATTTAGCTACTGACGGACCGCCAGGGTAGGGAAGTCCCAGCATCTTGGCTACCTTATCGAAAGCTTCGCCGATGGCGTCATCCTGGGTCTGACCTAGAACGGTGTAATCAAAATGGTCCCGGAACAGCACAAGCTGGCTGTGGCCACCAGAGACAATAATTGCCAACATTGGGAGTTCAGGCTGGCTTTTCCGCATTTTATAGCCGGGCAGGGAAGTGTTAGTCAGGAAGTTGGCGTAAACGTGGGCCTCGACATGGTTAATGGCATACAGTGGCTTACTCAGAGTAATAGCAAGGGTACGTGCCGTCATCACTCCTATCAGAAGGCTGCCGCCCAGCCCGGCGCCATAAGTCACGGCGATACCATCTATATTGTCCCAAGTGCAGCCGGCATCCTCCAAGGCCTGCTGGATAACAGGGATAATCACCTCAATATGGCTCCTGGCCGCGATCTCCGGCACAACGCCACCATATTGCACATGGAGATCCATGCTGGAAGCAACGGAGTTGCTGAGTAAGTGCTTACCGTCTTCTACCACCGCGGCAGCTGTCTCGTCACAGCTGGTCTCGATCCCTAAAATTTTCATTGTTTCAGCATAGCATGCACAAAAAACCGGCATTGCAGGAAATGCATAAGAGTTAAATAATATATTGACTACTGTTAATAATAAGTGTCATACTAGACTAAACAGAAACACACAGAGAGAACAAGGGTGGTTAATTTATAAGGATTGGATTTATGGCGGGAGAAAACCCACCAACTAATGAGGCATTGCAAGAAACCGGCCGAAGCCCTAATGGCTCTGGGACACCAGGCCAAAACGGCTACCGCTACCCTTGGATGCTTCAGAATCCCCTAACCACCGAGGTAACCCGAGGAGCCAGCCAGCAAATACTGCATTACGAGGGAGCTGGTGATAATGAATATGTGTACCTCGGTGAAATGTTTAATATTCCTGATGACTTCGATCGCTTCACAAAATGGTTTGGGGATAAGGCCAATATAGAAAATGATGTCTTTGATAATACCTTTGAAGGCATACTTCACGCTAAAGACGGCGGCAGGCTTTCTGTACAGGGCAAATCCATATATGACCTTGATGAACACGAAAGAACAGGCAAGTGGACAATAGTTCACGAACTAGAGGATAAGATTGAATTACCTGATCTGGTCGCGGGTAAAAAGTCTATAGGTGAGCCGGGAAATGAGTACCATGTCGTGGGGGTAGAAGTTCCTTTACCCCTCGAGAGAACAGACACCTTAAATGAGAAAACAGGCCTTGATAAGTACGAAAATAGGGGCGAGGATCCCTTTGAAGTCGCGCATGATTTTAAAGTTGCGCGTGACCTTTTAGAAGAAGCTCATGACCATGACCTTAAAGTCGCGTATGACCTTTTAGAAGAAGTGAGAAGCCAGTCTAAAGATACAGATAGGGGCCTTCCTAAAGAAACTAAGATCGACGATGCTATAGAACTTCGTACTCCGCGTAAGAAATTGAAGGATGCAGACAGCGATGTAAATGGCGCAGAGACGCAAAGACCTGTGCCCCAACAAAAAGCTGAAGAAATCAGCATGAGCTTCTTTAGTCTGTCCAGATTACCACAAGAAAATAAAGGTTTTCTGGGTAAAATTCAGGACAGGGTGTCTAAACGTGTAGACTACTCCAATAAATACGGGGTCGGCAGACACCTTCGCATTACTCGGCTACGTGCAAAAGATAACCTGAAGCGCACGGCAGAATCGCTAAACCCCAGGCGCCGCAAGCTAGCTAAGAATCTGGGTTCGCTTAGTTTGCCGGGAGTTTCATTGCCTCGACTGCCCAATGTTCAAAATGCTTGGTCTAGGATAGGCGAGTATTTTACAGATGAGCAAAAGGGCAGGCGCCGCCAAAGATTTACAGCTCTTGGATTAACAACCGTTATGGCTGCCGGAGTCGCTGTCTCTACCTCAGACCATGGAGCAGACAAGCTGCCTGTTGAAGGAGGGGCCACTGTTGAGGCAGCTAACGTTAAACTACCCATCCAGCCTATCGCTGAAGCATTGCGCCGCCTTGGCACTATACCAGTCAATATCAGCGCGGTTAAGCTATCAGCCCATAGGACAGTAGTCAAAGAAGGCCAGTACCCCTGGATTATATCTGAACGTCAGTTGAAATTACGCGGAAACCCCCACCCTACAAAAACTCAGACTGCTAACTATGATCAGCGTCTGATTAAGCGGAATGGCATAACGCCTTACGAGGCACACTATATTCAGCCAGGTACTGAGTTAGAACTTCCTCCGGGCTGATCTCTTAGAGTTATCAAAGGCGGAATGTTATAAGCATAATGATACCTTGCACCAGTAACTTATTTGCCAAATAAGCAAATAGAGTAAATTATAGTTGACAAAACATAAGTAATTTGCTAGTATATGTTTTAGTAGAACAAAAAAACAAAAAGGCAATAACTAATTATGAACGAACAAGCACCAGCACAATCACCCACATCATCTACAGTCGTCGGTAACCTTCAGTACCGTCCATTTAACACTAATAGCCCTGATTTTAGTGAAGCAAGGGCAGTTGGTGCTAGTAAAGACGTGGCTGTTAATAGTACCTATGATCTGACCCAACCGCTACAGGCTGCTGAAACACAAGCCGACATGGTCACCCCAGAGACGTTAGATACGTCGCCCACAGGTAATGGTATGCCAGAATCTAAACCGCTAAAGCTTCGTGATGGGTTCGGCAATTTAGCTATGGATATGCTACAGCTGACAGCTGGTGAAAAGCCTTTTGAGCCTGTCGCGCTTCTTACCCCTGGAGATCCCGCCCAAGATTCCCGAAACAACCGCCCAAGCAACCTAAGCCACGAAACCGGTCAAAAAGACAAAGATAAAAATAAAGCTGAGTATGAATTCCCTAACCACTTGCCTGTAAGGTACGATACCCGTCAAGATGGCAGAACCCAGCTAGGTATTCAGGTAGATGAACCGGGTTCAGTAATTGAATTCGGTACACACGACAAAACGAAAGACCCCGATGATCGTAAGATTATAGTAACGGACACCGATGGCAACGAATTTCTCATAAGGAACCGCAACCTTTACGGCCTAGGCACATTAGAAGACCCCGAGCTTAAACTATTGGCAACCTCGGTCGACAAGTTGTCTGATATAAATGTTGGCCAGCCTTGGAAGGGGGCTGACGGCGCTCTAATAACAGAACATCCGATTGAAATAGTTGAAGTGGCAACCGGCTTTGCCGATGAAAATACCGATCTTAACGCTTACGGGGCAACAAATGGTATTGACGGTTTTGAGCGAGCTGAAAATATAATGAATGAAAGTGTAATAAAAGGTGCAGATCAAAGGCTTACCCCTCGAGTCAGCAACCCTAATCATCGTAGCGGCATCCCTAAAGACCATAATGATGATCCTCCTACCATCCACGATCTTGAAGGTGATGAACCGACCCAGGAAATGAAAACAGTTTTGATGGGGGATCGCCCACGGCAGCTTATGGACTGGGCACGTAATAAATTAAGTAAACTCAAGAGTTTGCCTACTTTGGGAGCAGTAAAAGCCCAGAACAAACTTCAAGGGGCACGTGAACAGCAGGGCGGTGAAGAGAAGAACAAGCGGCGTAAAATCATTGCAGCTGTGGTTGGCGGGTTTGCTACAGTCGGAACTGCTTACTTAGCGATAAAAGGAGGCCACAATGTGATGGACTTATTAGCAGATGGGCCTCATGGCGGCGGTGCAGGAGAACTAACGCAATCTCTTGGCAAGCCGTCGGCACATAACTCGTTAGTTGACGTAGTATCATCTAGTCGTCCGCCCTCAACCCACACAGCACACGAGCACGTACAGACTGTAACTATGCATAGAGGCGACACTCTTTGGGACATGTCTGAGCATCAGAAGCAGATTCATGGAAATCCCCACCCTTCATTGCCCGAGACTGATGATTTAAAAGACCGAGTGCTTAAACGGAATAACTGGACCGAATACCAGGCCCGCCACCTTCCGTCAGATACTAAAGTCGAAATGCCTACGGACTGAATTTGATAAATGCTCTCCAGTATACTGTTAAGCAATGAGCTTTCGTAGTTTAGTTAAAAAGCTAATACCATCCACCTTATTTGTGGCTATTGAACCCTACGGACATCTGACAGAGGCTGTACTGCTGAATATGATCAACGGTTTTCCGGCTCGGGGGCTAAAAGTTATAGGGGTAACCGGCACAAACGGCAAAACCACGACAGCGTTTTTGATTCATCGTATGCTGCATGAAGCGGGCTACAAAGTGGGTCTGATGAGTACGGTGGCTTACGGTGTTGGCGAAGATATACGGCCTCAGATACATCACATGACCAATGTCAGCGTGCCAGAGCTTATGCAAAGATTGAAATGGATGAAGCGGCAGGGCATTGACTGGCTGGTGTTGGAGACGACCTCCCACGCTCTGGCACAACATCGTGTCTGGGGCGTGCATTACTCCGTAGCTGTACTGACAAATGTGACCCATGAACATTTAGCCTATCACCGCACATTTGAGCGGTACCGTGACGCTAAACGCCGGCTTTTTAAGCTGGCCAACCGAAATAGAAAAGGCCTGCGTACGGGGGTTATCAATGCTGAAGATCCCAGCGCCGGACTATTTGCCGGCGACATTGCTCACCCGGTTTTATATGGAGTGAACCAGGGCGAGGTTCGGGCCCAGAAAATACAGCTTTCGCCTAAAGGTGTGAGCTACCGCACAATTATCGGTGACGAAACTCTACAGATCTATTGCCATATTCCCGGCAGCTTTAATATCTCTAACTCTTTAGCTGCAGTTTGCGTGGGACATGTTCTGGGCCTTAATAAGCAGCAAATTGAGCAGGGAATTGCGGCGCTCCCCGGTGTGGAAGGCCGTATGACCACTATTGAGGCCGGCCAGGGCTTTAGTGTTATCGTCGATTATGCTCACACTCCTGATAGTTTTGAAAAATTGTTTAAAGATATGAAGCCAGTTGTTAAAGGTAAACTAATCGTGTTATTTGGCTCGCAGGGCGGCGGTGATAAGGGTAAACGGCCCAAGCAAGGCAAACTGGCCGGCCAATACGCCGATGAAGTAGTGATCTGCGAAGAGGATGATCGCCTGGAAGACCCGTTGACGATTATGGAAGAGATTGCCGCCGGAGTGGAAGAAGGGGGTAAGACTCGTGACAAAGACCTATTTCTGGTTCACGACCGCACCGAAGCCATCAACTTTGCTATAACCCGGGCCAGAAAGGGTGATATTGTACTGCTCCTTGGCAAAGGCCACGAAAAAACCATCGAACGCGCCGACGGTGAACATCCTTGGGACGAAATCTCTGTGGCCTATACTGCACTCAAATAACTCTCTTGATTAATTAGCAAATCTATGCTATACTTATAATAGTTAAGTATAAATTTATTAAAAAATGCCAGAAACACTTTTAAGTCCAGCCCTAATGTCTCAGCCTAATATTGAGCACGAGACTATAGATAAAAATCTTCTAACTGAAAGACGGGTTCTGGTAGATTCTATGGTTCAACAAAGACTTGTTTCTGAAGAATTCAGCCGTTCGGGTGCTTTAGATGACTTTTCAATTGACGAGACTTTAGGGAGAGATGCTCTATCCCATATCTTAATAGGTGACGATTACGGCGGCGGTCATCACTTACCAACGATCATAGAGCTTGGTGTAGATGGCAGACAAGTCGCCTCCACCGTTATAAATCCTGATAACCCTAATAAGAACCGGGCTTACTACAGGGGAGCTCAAAGGGTTAAAGAAAACGGAGTTTTTACACCTAAAATCTTTAATATAACCGATAGCCTCGGTAGAGTACTTGAAAAAACCTCTGGTTCTAATTTTTTTCCTAATGAGTGGACTACCCAGGAAGTACTTGAAGCAATAGTTGAAACCAGCAAGCAGCCAGGTGAACATAATCCCGACAGAAGGGCTTATATCCATAATTCGGAAGTAAATGGAGTACGGGTGATAGTAAACACAGATGATTTCACTGGAAAGATTGTGGCTGCTAGACCTGGAAGGAAATAAGTGGTGCCTCAACAAGAGATGGGTTTTGAAGCGCTTGAGCATGAATTAGATGGCGAGCAGTTCATTGTGCCGCTTTTGCTTGACGATAATAGGAATCCTTCCCATGTCTATACTGAACCCTTATTAAGGGCAGCTGAAGTAATCGCTCCTAGACTTGAAGACTCTTCCTCCAATCGGCTTAACCTTTCTTCTCTATTAGATAGGGTAGGCGTACTGATTGCATGTGAGGCCGCTGAAGACCCTCCTAAACACCTAGCTGCCAACGGTCTAATTATTGAGGATGAGGAAGGAGGGGGCTCAATTGTCGTTAAAAAAGAAATTGCAACTGTTGCTCTTCGTGAAAAGCCGGAAGTCGATGTACCGTCCCAATTGTTTTTGAATATGTTACGTTCGTGGGATAAGATCCTCAAAGCTCGTCAACAAGCCTCTTGACCTGGTTTTGGCACTCTAGTATAGTGAGTGCTAGAAGCGGCTGTTTATTATCTATAGAAACAACTGCAGTAGCAATCTAAAGGAGGTTTGACGGATGAGTGCACCATTGCAACCATTGGGCGACTATGTAGTCGCTGTAGGAGAAAAAGCGGAAAGTAAGACAGCCAGCGGGCTGTATCTGCCTGACAAAGCTCAGGAAAAGCCGAAAACAGCCAAAGTCGTGGCTATTGGCAAAGAAGCCAAGCAGGTCAAAGTCGGCGACCGTATTGTATATAAAAGCTACAGCACAACTGAGGTCAAAGTCGGCGACGAAGAGTATATTTTAATTAAAGAAGAAGACGTCCTCGCGACGGTTAAATAGAGGAGACTGAAGGATTATTATGGCAAAGAAAGTTTTTTATGATGATGATGCGCGCAAACGGGTATTAGGTGGTGCCGAGGTTTTGTATAACGCCGTAAAGACTACTATGGGGCCTAAGGGCCGTAACGTGGTTATAAACAAAGGTTTTGGGGCGCCGACCGTTACTCACGATGGCGTAGCCGTGGCTAAAGCCGTGGAGTTGGCAGACGTTGATGATGAGACGCTGGGATATAAAGTTGGCGCGGAACTTATTAAGCAGGCTGCTTCAAAGATGAATGACGTGGCTGGTGACGGTACTACTACCGTGACCGTTCTGACTTATCACATTTTGCATGAGGCTAATAAGCTAATCGCTGCCGGGCACAATCCGATGTTGCTACGTAAAGGGTTAGAAGCAGCTGCGGGAGATGTAATTGCCAGGCTTTCGACATTGTCTGAGGACATCAAGGGCAAGAAGTCACGGGTGGCTGAAGTCGCTACAATTTCTGCCGGTGATGCCCAGATTGGCGACCTGATCGCCGATGTTATCGACAAAGTAGGTAAGGACGGGGTAGTGACTGTAGAAGAAGGGCAGGGATTACTGCTTGAATCTGAAGTTGTTGAAGGTTTTACCTTTGACCGGGGGTTTGTCAGCCCATACATGGTGACCGATACGTCCCGGATGGAAGCCGTCTATGACAAGGCTACAATTGTAATTACAGATAAAAAGATCACCAGTATCCAGGAATTCCTGCCACTGCTGGAAAAATTGGCCCAGGCAGGTAAAAAAGACCTGGTGCTGATCGCCGAAGACGTTGAAGGCGAGGCTATGGGAACGCTGATACTAAACCGCCTGAAAGGTGTGTTTAATACCGTAGCAATTAAGGCGCCGGCATTTGGCGACCGCCGCAAAGATGTCCTGAATGACATAGCTATCCTTACCGGGGCGACAGTCATTACCGAAGACCGCGGTATGTCATTTGAAAACGTTGAACTGGACGTAGTCGGTACTGCCCGCCGCGTCTTAGTTAATAAGGATGAGACTACCATCATCGAAGGCGGCGGCTCTTCTACCGAGATCGCAGCCCGTATCAAACAGATTAACGCCCAGATTGATCAAGCGACCAGTGAATATGACAAAGAAAATCTGGAGAAACGCCGGGCTGCTTTATCTGGTAAAGTCGCCGTCATTAAAGTTGGCGGTGCTACTGAAACCGAGATCGAAGAAAAGAAATTCCGGGTTGATGACGCTGTGGCAGCTGTTAAAGCTGCCTTGGACGAAGGTATTGTACCGGGCGGCGGCGTAACCCTGATTAACCTGGCCAGCTTAATTAATACTTCTGGTACTGATTCAGCTGCGGCCGGCATTCTGATTCTTAAGAATGTTCTCGAGCAGCCTTTCCGTATACTGCTCACAAATGCCGGGCTGAATGCCGATGAGTGGCTGCCGCAAGTCAAAGCCGGTAAAGCCGGATTTGGCGTCAATGTAAACAACCCCGGCAAATTAGTAGATCTTAAGACAAACGGGGTAATTGATCCTACCCGAGTGACTAAAGAGGCCATTCAAAACTCCGTCTCTATAGCTGGTACCGCTATGACTATGGGTGCCCTGGTAGTTGACGTACCTAAAGATGAAAAAGCCGGTGGTGCTCCCGACATGGGCGGCATGATGTAACCTATTTTTCGGGTTGTTGTGTGAAGTAGTTAATTTCGTTGACTATATCCAATAAAGCTTGGGCATGGGTTTTCTCGTCTTTAATTGCATGGGCTGCTTTATAAGCTGCTTTGACCAGGGTCTGATCGTCGCTGGCCTGGATCATCATCATTATAGTGCGGAATTTTTCCTCAGGAGATTGGTCTAACTGATCAATCAGAGGTGATAATTCACTGAGGGCTTTCTGTTTGATGTCGATCAACTCGTGAGCTGTAGGAGGTGGAGGATCAATTATACCTGTTAAATTGCCATCATTTGTATTATCATTGGCGACTGAATTACTAATATCACCCGGGCCAGGTAATTGGCTACTTGTTGACCTGGGATAACCGCCGGCCGGAGAAATAACATCTTTGATTTGCTCCGGGTCATCTCCTGCAGGAGTAGGAGTGTCTGAGTGTTTGTCTATCTGTTCATAGGGTGCTGTAGAAGGTTCTAAATCGTGATTAGCGGCGGCAAACTCAGTTGCCTTCACCTCTTGGTCTTGGTGATCCCCTTGAACAGACTCCTCTGAGGTCTCGTCCGTATCTTTATGTGACTTATGGTGTTTTTGTGGTGACTTATCGTCTTGGTGCCCAAACATTACTCCCCCTAAAATGTATTTTATACTTAAGCTATACTATATACATTCTATTACTAAAAGCCATAGGAAGTTTGGAGGTAATATGCTGGACGACTTAAAATTAATCCATGGGCGCGACGCCCAAGACGCACTCGGTGTAGTGGAGAAGCAATGGCAACAGTTACATTACGATTTCAGCGTGGACGTATCGAAGTTTTCTGGTATCAGCAACATCGTATTGGCTGGTATGGGTGGTTCGGCATGGCCGGCTGTTTATCTAAATACGTGGGCCGACCCGAAAGTTCCATTTGAGATCGTGCGTGACTATGAATTACCGGCATATGTTGGTAAGGATACGCTATTTATATCCTCTAGCTATTCTGGCAATACCGAAGAAACGCTGTCTGCATTAGACGCAGCCGAGGCCCGGGGTGCTCAAGTGGCAGTGATCGCAGCTGGGGGCAAATTGGCAGAGATTGCGAAGGCCAAACAGCACACTTTTTTCGGCATCCCCACCGGTATTCAGCCGCGTATGTCGTCCTTTTATTTTCTGGTTGCTCTCGTACAACTACTTGAGCCGCTTAGATTAGTGCCGGAGGGTAAACTGGCTGAATTGCAGGACAGTGGCAACTGGCTCAAAAACCAGATCACCACCTGGGGGGCTGCTACGCCAACTAAACAAAATTCAGCGAAGCAATTGGCTCTGGAATTGATTGGTAAATCAATTGTGGTTTACAGCGGCCCGAAACTATTCCCGGCAGCCAAGAAATTTAAAATTTGTCTGAACGAAAACGCTAAAAATATTGCCTGGGTTAATCAGTACCCGGAATTTAATCATAATGAATTTATTGGCTGGTCGAGCCACCCTGTTGAAAAGCCGTACGCCGTGGTGGAAATTCGCTCAAATTTGGAACACGCCCGGGTCCAGAAACGCTTTGTAGTATCTGAGCGGTTACTATCAGGTAAACGCCCGGCACCGGAGATAATCGAACCAGTAGGCGAAACTCACCTGCAGCAACTGCTGTGGACTTCTAATTTTTGTGACTTCGTAAGTGTTTATGTCGCTTTGCTCAACGGTATCAATCCGACACCGGTAGATCTGGTCGAAAAGTTGAAGAAACTTCTTGACGAGTAAAGTGCCTATGCTTGCAATGTTTGCGTAAATTTGCTATAAGTGTTATATGAAACTATTTGTTGCCTTAGGAGTTTTAACAGGAGCGTATGTATATATGTTGCTGCACACAACTAACATGGTCCTTACTCAAACCCAGCATCTGAACGCCACGTATCAATACGTTGCCAACAATGCTGATCATATTGCCACAGAACGATAATCTGTAGGACTTGGTATACTTAAGGAGTTATGGTCAAACGGCGGTCGCTTCGCAGTCAATTTATACTGGCATTGGCGGTTTCCAGCGCTATTAGTCTGGGCCTGTTTGGCTACGGCGCGTGGCGTAATCATGAGCTGACCTATAGTTACCTAGTATGGAATCTGGCACTCGCCTGGTTGCCTCTGATTTTTGCTGTACGCTTGGTGGCAGTATTGCGCCGCAAACTCTGGTCCAGCTGGGAAGCTCTGGGGACTAGTTTACTGTGGCTGGTCTTTTTACCTAACAGTTTCTATATGATTAGCGATTTCATTCATTTGCAAGAGGCGCCACGGTTTGATGTCTTGTATGACACGTTGATGTTCACATCATTTATATACACTGGTGCAGTACTCGGTTTTAGCAGCTTGTATTTGTTACATATCCAGTTGAAGCAGCGTTTGTCAAACAGAGGTACTAGCGGTTGGATTGCCGGAACATTGCTCATCTGTAGCATAGCGGTTTACGTAGGTCGTGATTTGCGGTGGAACAGCTGGGATATCCTGGTCAATCCCGGTGGCCTGTTGTTTGACGTATCTGATCGTTTGCAGCACCCTGAGGCATATCCGCAAATGCTGTTAACAATAATCTCATTTTTCGTATTGCTAGCTGGCATGTACAACTTACTCTGGCGCGGTACCAGGCTACTTCGGAAGGCAGGCAAAGCGGCTTAAAGATCTATAGAGATTGTAGTGAGCGGACAACTTGTTCTTTGCTTCTAAACTCACTTATGGCCTTGAAAATCGCCTGAGCGGCGGCAATGCTGGTAACAATGGAGACATGTCCTTCCAGCGCAGCTTTCCTGGTGTAATAACCATCAGTCAGAACATCCACATGGGCGCTCGGTATGTTAACCACTAATTTTACGGCTTCATTTTTAATGAACTCAACAATATTTTCTTTGGTATCTTCACTCACTTTTGCGACTACCCGGTTTATTGTCACACCTTTTTCCCGCAAGAATTCTGCCGTGGCTTTTGTAGCGACTAACTCGAAACCTAATGAATGCAGTCCTTCAGCGACTGGTAGAATGGCCTTTTTTGCGAAATCTGCAACTGTTATGATAATTATGCCGCTGCGGGGAATTTCCAGACCGGCGGCAATTTGAGATTTAGCGAATGCTTCGGCAAAACTGACACCTATCCCCATTACTTCTCCGGTGCTTTTCATTTCCGGTCCAAGGACTGTGTCAACATTCGTAAAGCGGTTAAATGCAAAGACCGACTCTTTCACCGCGATCAGCCGTTGAGGCCGGACGGCATTTTGCAGCAACCCCTGTTTGTTAACTGTAAAAGAATAGATTTTAGACAGTGCTGCCAGCGATTCGCCAAGCATGATCCTAGTGGCTATTTTGGCAATCGGTACACCTATAGCTTTAGCTACAAATGGCACAGTTCGGCTGGCCCTGGGATTGGCTTCAATAACAAATACCTGGCCGTCTTTTACGGCGAATTGCATGTTTACTAAGCCAATAACTTGTAATTCCTGAGCTATGGCAGAAGCATACTCTATAAGGGTGGTAATAGTCTTTCTGGAAAGATTTTGTGGTGGCAGAACGCAGGCGCTATCACCGCTGTGGACGCCGGCTTGTTCAACGTGTTCCATAATTCCGGCTATGGCTACATCGCCTTTGGTGTCACGCAGAGCGTCAAGATCAATTTCCATAGCGTCTTCCAGAAAATGATCAAGTAAGACCGGCCGCTGCGCGCTTAAACCGCCCTCTTTGGCAAGTGACCCGGCTTCCATCAGGTCTCTAAATGTTGTTGTCAACTCAGCTTGATTGTAAACAATTCTCATTGCCCGGCCGCCCAGTACGTAACTGGGCCGGATTAGTACAGGATAAGTAACCGCTTCGGCTATTTTCAGGGCCTTTTGCAGCGTTGTTGCCGTGCCGCCGGCCGGCTGTGGTATAGATATTTTTTTGCAAAGCTTATTCCACTCGTCGCGGTCTTCAGCCCGATCAATGTTCTTCGGGCTAGTACCCAGAATAAGCCTGGGCGGTAAACTGTTAGCGAGTTTGAGAGGTGTCTGGCCGCCTAAACTGACAATAACTCCCTCTGGTTTTTCAATGTCAATTACGTGCATGACATCTTCTAGGGTAATCGGCTCAAAATACAGCTTATCGCTGGTGTCATAATCTGTACTGACAGTTTCCGGGTTACAGTTATACATAATACTTTCCACGCTCGCCTCTTTAAGTGCGAAACTGGCGTGTACACATGAATAATCAAACTCAATGCCTTGGCCGATTCGGTTTGGTCCGCTGCCCAGAATCATTATTTTCTTGTGTGGGCTTCGGACGGCTTCTGTTTCATCTTCCCAGGTTGAATAGTAGTAAGGAGTGTCGGCCGCAAACTCGGCTGCACAGGTATCGACAGTCTTGTATGTAGGATGCACTTTTAATGCGCGCCGGTAATCAACGATGGCTTTTACCGGCCGGTGGGTTATATAAGCAAGTTGTATGTCAGAGAAACCGAGTTGTTTCATAGCCTTTATTTCAGATGGTTTAAGCTTATTAAAATCTAGCGCGGCAAAATGCCGCCGCGCGCTTGATATTCGATTGATCTGATGTAAAAACCATGGATCGTAGCCGCACAACTTGGTAAGTTTTGCAGGTTTCACCCCGCGCCTCAGCAATGATTCTACTTGAAATATTCTGCCAGGTGTTGCTATTACGATTGCTTTAAGCAGGCCAGCAGTAGATGTTTGCTCGACCTCTGCCTCTGCTGCATCGCCATTCAGACCGAACCTGCCGAGCTCCAGACTTCTGATAGCTTTCTGCAAACTTTCGGAAAATGTACGTCCGATGGCCATGACTTCACCGACTGATTGCATCTGGGTGCCCAGGATTTCCGGCGCATTAGGAAATTTTTCAAATGTCCAGCGCGGGATCTTCGTTACCACGTAATCGATTACCGGTTCAAAGCTGGCCGGAGTTTTCTTAGTGATATCGTTAGGTATCTCATCCAAAGAATAACCAACAGCCAGCAGGGCGGCAATTTTGGCTATTGGGAAACCTGTGGCTTTACTAGCCAGGGCCGAACTACGGCTGACCCGAGGGTTCATTTCAATAATTACTTGCTCACCGGTGCTTGGATTTACTGCAAACTGAACATTGCTGCCACCCGTCTCTACACCTACTCTTCGAAGGCAGGCAAATGCCGCATCGCGCATTCTCTGATATTCCACATCCGTTAAAGTCTGGATCGGAGCGACCGTAATTGAGTCACCGGTGTGAACACCCATGGCATCAACATTTTCTATCGAGCAGACAACAACACAGTTGTCTTTACAGTCGCGCATTACTTCCAGCTCGAATTCTTTCCAGCCTTTTATGCTTTTTTCAATCAGGATTTCATTAATCGGGCTGGCATCTATACCCTGGGTGGCAAGCTTATTAAAGTCAGCCTCTGTCTCGGCAATACCA
>JBBSHY010000011.1:0-27814 GCA_038232415.1 Saccharimonadales bacterium (SeqCode)
AGGGTAATTGGTGGTTCTTATGAAATGTCTCAGGTGCGTTACAGCAGCGAGGGCCAGACTACGCTAGGTGAAATAATAAATAGACTTGAACATATGCAAGGACTGGCTCTCAGCGCCATTCATGCCGCTATTTAAAAAACATTGACAGCTAAATTATTTTGCTTCACAATACTATGCAAGAAGTAGTGTAAGTCGGGAGTGCTTATGATTAATTGCAAGCTAAAAACTCCTGGCTTAGGATCTTCGCCGAATCCAAAAACATAAATTATCAATCTTAAAAGAATTGGCGGGTTTGCTGCCATTTGCCAACTTAAACTAATTTAAACGGGAAATCAGTATTGCCTATGGCGAAAGCACTAACTACTAATAAATCACAACGAGTATATTTCACTAGTATTGACGATGCGCTACCTCTGCCTAGCCTCGTGGACCATCAGAATAAATCATTTCAGTGGTTCGTTAGCGAAGGTCTAGGCGAACTACTCGCAGAAATCAGCCCGATCGATGACTATACGGCGGGAAAATTATCATTAAGTTTCAAAGATTACCGTTTTGGTGAGCCAAAACTGGCTGAAGGCGTGGCCCGCGAAAATAACGTTAGCTATGAAGCCCCCCTTATGGCTAATGTCGAGCTGACCAATAAAGTCACCGGTGAAGTCAAAGAACAGGAAATCTACCTTGGCGACTATCCTTGGATGACCAGTCGCGGAACTTTCGTAATTAACGGCGCCGAACGCGTCGTGGTTAGCCAGCTGATTCGCTCAGCTGGCGTTTTCTTTACTGCCGATCCGCATGGTTCTACGAGTTTATACGGCGCTAAAGTTATACCCGGCCGCGGTGCGTGGCTGGAGTTTGAGACGGCAGCCAACGGTGCTATATTTGTCAAAATTGACCGCAAGCGCAAAATTGCTGTAACTACATTGCTGCGGGCGCTTGGCGTTACAGAGAGCCACATGCGTGATACTTTCAAGCATGTAGATAGCGGCTCTCGCAGCTATTTAGACGCGACATTGGAAAAGGACCCTACAAAGGGCCAGAACGACGCTCTGATAGAAGTCTACCGCCGCTTGCGGCCGGGTGACCTGGCTACCGTAGACAATGCCAAATCACTCATCGAAAACATGTTTTATAACTACAAACGGTTTGATTTTAGCCGGGTCGGCCGTTACAAGATCAATAAGCGTTTAAACCTCGACGTGCCGAATACGCTTGAAAACCGGGTCATGCGCCTGGAAGACATTGAAGCTATTATAGCTGAACTGATGCGTCTCAATAACACTCAGGAACCAGCCGATGACATTGATAGCCTGGCCAACCGCCGTGTCAAATTAGTCGGTGAACTAGTACAGCGCCAGTTTCGGATTGGATTGCTGCGCATGGAGCGTAACACTAAAGACCGCATGAGTATGTCCGAGATCGAGACTGTTACGCCCGGACAGCTGATCAATGCCCGGCCTATAGTAGCGGCCGTCCGTGAATTCTTTGCCAGCTCGCAGCTCAGCCAGTTTATGGATCAGATCAATCCGCTCAGTGAATTAGCCCACAAACGTCGTCTCAGCTCAATGGGGCCAGGAGGCCTGAGCCGCGAACGTGCCGGCTTCGAAGTCCGTGATGCCCACGCTACCCACTACGGCCGTATTTGTGCCGTCGAAACTCCTGAAGGCGCCAATATCGGCTTGGTTTTAAACCTCGCTAACTACGCTCGTGTCAATGACTATGGCTTTATAGAATCTCCATACCGAAAGGTTATTAATGCTGCTACTGCAAAAGACAGTATTGGCCGTATTGCTGGCGAAGATCTGACAGATGAAAAGGGCAAAGTTATTGTCAAAGCCGGCACCAAAATTAGCAGCGGTGATGCCACTAAACTAGCCACTGTTAAAGATAAAGTTACCTGGCCGGTTAAAGCTTATGTTACCAATGAAATTGTATATCTTGACGCCTATGAGGAGGAGTCGGCTATTATCGCCGGCGGCGGTAGCGATGTAGACGCCGATGGTTATTTTAAGCATGAGCGCGTCAGTGCGCGTTCCAGGCTAAAATCAGGGGAGGTCGACTCCAACGACGTTACTCATTTAGACGCAGCGCGCAATCAGATTATCGGCTCTAGCGCCGGTTTGATTCCCTTTATTGAAAAAAACTACGTTTATCGCTCATTGATGGGCAGCAACCAGCAACGTCAGGCCGTACCGTTAATTCAACCGGCCAGCCCGATTGTCGGCACAGGCCTGGAGATAGAGGCCGCTCGTAATACCGGCCAGGTCATTCTGGCCGAAGCAAGCGGTGAAGTCACTAAAGCAACTGCCGACGCGGTCGTCGTTAAATACAAAGAAGGCAATGCGACCTATGAGCCGCAACGTTTTATCCGCAGCAATGAGGGAACATCAGTTAACCAGAAAGTTGTAGTTAGCACCGGCGATAAGGTCAAAACCGGCGATGTCTTAATTGAGGGCATGTCTATTGCCGATGGGGAGTTAGCATTGGGCAAAGACTTAGTCGTGGCTTTTATGCCCTGGGCCGGCTATAACTTTGAAGATGCCATAATCATCAGCCGTAAATTGGTCGAAGATGACACATTAACCAGCGTACATATTGTCGATTTCATGATTGAAGTCCGGGAGACCAAATTAGGTCCGGAAATTGTAACTTCTGATATTCCTAATGTCTCTGAAGAAACCCTGCGCCACCTGGACGAGTACGGTATCGTTCGTATTGGGGCCGAAGTTCACCCGGGCGATATATTAGTTGGAAAGATAACACCAAAAGGCGAGCAGGAACTGAGCAGCGAGGAGCGGCTGCTACGCGCTATCTTCGGCGAAAAAGCCAAGGAAGTCCGCGACACATCACAGCGTATGAGTAACGGCAAGCACGGTAAAGTCGTTGGCGTCAAAGTTTTTAGCCGCGAAAACGGGCACGAACTAAAGGCCGGTGTTATTATGCAAATACAGGTCTTTGTGGCGCAAATGCGCAAGATAGCTGTTGGGGATAAATTAGGCGGTCGCCATGGTAACAAGGGTGTCATTGCCCGCATCTTGCCAGTTGAAGACATGCCATTTATGGCAGATGGAACGCCGGTAGAAATTGTCCTGAACCCGCTTGGCGTGCCATCCCGTATGAATGTCGGCCAGCTGTTTGAAACGCACCTCGGTATGGCGGCTCGGATTCTAGGGATGAAAGTTGCCAGTCCGTCGTTCAACGGCGTGCCGGTAGATAAAATTCACGAGCTACTCAAAGAAGCAGGGCTACCGGAAGATGGCAAGCAGCAGCTTTTCGATGGCCGCAGCGGCGAGGCCTTTAATGAACTCACCACGGTTGGCAGCATGTACATGATTAAACTTAACCACATGGTAGCCGACAAGATCCATGCCCGTTCAACAGGGCCGTATACCATGGTCACCCAGCAGCCACTAGGCGGCAAAGCCCAAAATGGCGGCCAGCGTTTTGGTGAAATGGAAGTCTGGGCTCTGGAAGCTTACGGTGCTGCAAACACCTTGCAAGAAATGCTGACCATAAAGTCAGATGATGTTTACGGACGAAGCAAAGCTTATGAGTCGATCATCAAAAAGACGCCGATTGTCGGTCCGAAAGTACCCGAAAGTTTCAATGTGTTGGTCAAGGAATTACAGGGCTTAGGTCTTAAGGTTGACCTGGTACACTCCGATATAGTGGTTGACGCTGAGGCAATATTGGCTAGTAATATTCACGAAGAGGCGACCCATCCGGCGGAAGTAGATGTACCGCAGCCAGCTATTTCAGATGTAGATGTGAGCGAAGAGGTGGCGGTTGACGAATTTAGCGTCATCAATGTAAATGACGCGGTTTCTGATGATAATTCCAGCAGTGATGTTATGGATATTGTAGCCAGCGATGATTTGGCGTTGGTGAGTACGGATGATACTAGTGAGGATGACGATAATGCTAAAAAAGAGGAGGCTGCAGGATGACCCCTCAACGCTACGCCAATACGGGTACCGATATATCTGATTTTGATGCTGTCCGACTGGCAGTCGCCAGTCCCGACGACATTCTCGACTGGAGCTACGGCGAAGTTACCAAACCCGAAACTATTAATTACCGAACTCAAAAACCGGAACGCGACGGGCTTTTCTGTGAACGAATTTTTGGTCCAGTCAAAGACATTAACCCCCATGACGCCAAGTATAAGGGTGTACGCAGCCGTGAAGCTGCCGTGGATAAGAATGGCGAGCTTGTTACGCGCAGTATTGTCCGCCGCGAGCGCATGGCGCATATCAATCTTGCCGTACCGGTGTCTCACATCTGGTTTCTGCGCGGTACCCCCAGCGCTATGGGCTTACTTCTGGGGCTGACTGTTAAAAACCTGGAACGTGTAGCTTATTTTGCCAGCTACATAATTAAAAAAGTCGATATTACCAAGCGCGACCAATTACTGGCCGATAAAGAGGCGGAGTTTGCAGCTGCCAAAGAAGCCATTAAACTCCGTTACGAAAAAGAAGCCGAAGCCGCTAAAGCCAACGTTAAGGCTCTGGCTGAATTGCAAACCAAAGAGATCGACCAGCTGACTAAAGACTTTGAACTACTGCGCGATCAATTGACAGCGCTGGAACGGCTGCGTCTGATTAACGAAACTGATTACCGAAACCTGCCTAACGAACTACGTGCTCTCGTAAGTGTCGGTATGGGCGGCGCAGCTCTCAAAGACTTGCTGACAGCTATTGACCTAAGCCAATTGATCACCGATTTAAGCGCGGAAGCTGAAGACGCCAAAGGCCAGCGCAAGAAAAAACTAATGAAGCGCTTGCGCCTTTTGGAAAGCATGGACCGCGCCGGCATCAAACCGAGTTCAATGTGTATCAGCACCCTGCCGGTTATTCCTCCCGATCTTAGGCCTATGGTCCAGCTGACCGGCGGCCGTTTTGCCACTTCTGACCTCAATGACCTCTACCGACGGGTCATTAACCGTAACAATCGTCTGAAGAAGCTGATGGATCTGAACGCGCCGGAAGTCATTCGCCGTAATGAACAGCGTATGCTTCAGGAAGCCGTCGACGCTTTGATCGACAATAACAGTACCCGCAGCGGCAGAGCAGTAGCGGCTACAGGTCAGCGCCGCCGTTTGAAATCACTCAGTGACATGCTTAAAGGCAAACAGGGCCGTTTCCGCCAAAACTTACTGGGTAAACGCGTAGATTACTCCGGACGTTCGGTCATCGTTTCGGGTCCTGAACTAAAGATAAACCAGTGCGGATTGCCAAAGATGATGGCCTTAGAGTTGTTCAAACCTTTCGTAATAGGCGAGCTGATCGCCAGGGAACAGGCGCACAATATTCGCAGCGCCTCACGTCTGATTGAAATGGGTGAAACCATTGTCTGGGATGCCTTGGACGAGGTCATTAAAGGCAAATACGTGCTGCTAAACCGGGCGCCATCGCTGCATCGTCTGAGTATTCAGGCTTTTCAGCCGGTTTTAATTGAAGGCCGGGCTATTCAGCTCCATCCTTTAGTTTGTAAAGGTTTCAATGCCGACTTTGACGGCGACCAGATGGCCGTTCACCTGCCTCTGAGCGACAAAGCCCAAGCTGAGGCGCGTGATATTATGGCTGCTAACCGCAACTTGCTTAAGCCGGCCGATGGTTCGCCAATTCTGCACATTGAGCAGGATATCGTGCTGGGCTGTTACTACTTAACATATGAGCGTCCGCAAAATGCCGATAAGCCCGTCCGTGTATTCTCCGGAATCGAGGAAGCACTGATGGCTATCGATAACAACGAAATTGCGTTACAAAGCCAGGTCCGCCTGCCTTTCAGAGGCCAGGTACGCCAAACTACTTTGGGCCGCGTACTATTCAACGAAATATTCCCGGAAGATTTTCAGCTCCAGGACGAAACCATGACTAAAAAACGCCTGCAACAAGTAATGGCGGATGTTTACGCCCGATATGGCCAGGAAAAGACAGCTCTCATTGCCGATGACCTGAAAGACCTGGGTTTTCACTATGCTACTATTTCCGGCCTCAGTATCGGCATGGGAGACTTCGCGCCGATTAAAGGCATGGATGATGTGCTTGTAACAGGCGAAGAACGATCTGCCGCTATTTCCGACCAATACGAAGAAGGCTTCATCACAGACGATGAACGCCATCGACTTACGGTCGATAATTGGACAAAGATTGAGACAAAAGTCCAGGACATGTTATCTGATCAAATGGTCGGGCAGGATTCGTCTATGGCTATAGCCATCAATTCCGGTGCCCGCGGTAATATCTCGCAGCTTATGAGTGCCGTTGGTATGCTCGGTGTGCTTCAGGACGCGGGCGGCAACGTTATTGAACTCCCGATTAAATCAGGTTACATCAATGGCCTCAACCCTCTGGAATACTTCACCGGTACACGAGGTACCCGTAAAGCCTTGATTGATATTGCGCTTAAGACTGCTGACGCCGGCTATCTCACCCGTCGCTTAGTAGACGTGTCGCAGGATGTGTTTACCATTAATGACGATACCAACGATCCCGGCTTTGCCATGCTGCGCGCTGACGCCGAGTATATAGGAGTTGCTTACGCTTCTCGATTAGTCGGGCGTTTTGCCGCCGAAAAACTTAATGGTTATCTTAAAAAAGGCGAGGCGATTAGCGCTGAAGTCGCCGCCAAAATTGATGCGGACTCCAGCCTGGATGGCGTCAAGATAATGAGCGGATTGAGCTGTACTAATGTCCGCGGTGTGTCCCAGAAATCCTACGGTTTCGACCCGGCAACCGGCAACTTAGTGGCCGAGAATCATCCCATCGGTGTTATTGCCGCCCAGAGTATCGGCGAGCCTGGTACGCAGTTAAGTCTGGATAGTAAACACCGCTCCGGCGGCGCTATTGCTGATGACACCGCCCAGGGCTTAAGCCGTATTGAAGAGCTTTTTGAAGTCCGGGCACCAAAAGGCCAGGCTTACCTGACTGAAATCTCCGGCGTTGCTAACACGTGGGAAGAGGGTGATCATTATGTTGTCCAGGTGACGGCTGATGACAAGGAGAAGGTGACGCTAAAACTGGGTGAACGCAAGGCGGCAGTCTCTAGCGGTACAGACGTGGTAGCCGGCGACGTGGTGGCTGCATTGGAAGACGCCTCCGAACCCCTGATAGCTCCGATGGCTGGCAAGGCTAACGTGACGGATAAAGCGGTCATAATCACCCCTACCAAACAGAGCGTAGTCCGCTACGAAATTCCGGGCTTTAAGCAGTTGCAGGTAAGGGATGGCGACAAAGTTACCTCAGGCCAGCGCCTGACTAACGGTTCAATTAACTTACATGACCTCATGCGTTTACAAGGGGTGGAGCCAACCCAGCGCTACATAATGAGCGAAATCTTAAAGATTTTTGCCGCTCAAGGCCAGAATATTGCCGACAAGCACCTGGAGATCATAGTTCGCCAGATGTTTAGCCGGGTTCAGATTGAGGAAGCCCTCGACAGTGAGTTTGTAACAGGTGATATTGTCAGTAAATTGGCGGTAGTTGAAGTCAACGAAAAGCTAGTGGCCGAACGTAAAAAGCCAGCTAAATATAACCAACTATTGCTTGGTATCACCAAGGCGTCCTTAAGTACCGACTCGTTCCTGAGTGCTGCGTCTTTCCAGGACACTACCCGCGTCCTGATTGCTGCTGCTACCAGCGGTAAAGTTGACAAACTTTACGGTCTCAAGGAAAACGTTATTCTGGGCCGCAAGATTCCAGTTGGTACCGGTGTGAAGACCGATGAAGACGAAGCCGAAGATGAGCTGATTGCCGAGGCGGATCATATTATTGGTGCCGCCCCGGTTGAAGCTTGAACCCAGATCTGTTACAATAAGTACATTAAACAATTGAGCAATCCGAGCCAGGGCAGCCGGCATACTGCCCCGCAGCAGCAGATTGTAGACTAAAACAGGAGAATAAATGCCAACAATTAATCAGTTAGTGCGTAAGCCTCGCACCAAGGTGACGACTAATAGTAAGTCGCCGGCCATGCAGCGCGTCACCAACAACCTCAAGACCCGCAACTACGAAAAGCCTGCGCCCTTCAAGCGAGGCGTCTGCGTTAAGGTCACCACTAAAACACCAAAGAAACCAAACTCTGCCTTGCGTAAAGTCGCCCGTGTACGTCTTAGCAATGGTTATGAAGTCTGGGCTTACATTGGCGGCGAAGGCCACAACCTGCAGGAACACGCCGTGGTTTTGGTTCGCGGCGGCCGTGTTAAAGACCTGCCTGGCGTCCGCTATCACGTGGTCCGCGGTTCACTTGATCTCCAAGGTGTCAGCGACCGCAAACAAGGCCGCTCTAAATACGGCACCAAGAAAGCCGGCAAATAATGCCTAGGAAGAAAACCGCCTCTCTAATTCGGGATATCCCACCTGATCGCATTTATAACAGTGTGCCGGTGCAGCGGCTGATCAACCGTGTAATGCTGAATGGCAAAAAACAGATTGCCGAACGTTTGGTTTACGGCGGCATGGAGAAGGCCGCGCAGAAGTTAAAGGTCGACAACCCACTGGAAGTCTTTGAGCAAGCTATGAAAAATGTCAGGCCTCACATGGAAACCCGCTCTAGACGAGTTGGGGGCGCCAACTACCAGATACCTTTTGAAGTCCAAGGCCAACGCCAGAATCATTTGACCACTATGTGGTTTGTTGCTGCAGCCCGGGCACGCAAAGGCATGAGCATGCAAGACCGCCTCGCCGTCGAACTTACAGACGCTTACAACGGCCAGGGCTCAGCAGTTAAAAAACGCGAAGACGTGCATAAGATGGCCGACGCCAACCGCGCCTTCGCCCACTTCGCGAGGACCTGAAGATCACTCGCAATTGACACGGTGTAATTACGAGATATAGAATAATGGTGGAGATCTCCGTGCGACACCTAGGCTTTAGTATCAATAGCGAAGGGGTTTTGCCACCATGACGCCATGAAGTTTGACTTTCTGATTTTTAGTAGTAACATATTAAGTGAGACCTTCAGCCCGTAGTCATAGAATTACAATGCTGAGGGCCTTTTTTATTTATTACTTATCTAAGATGGGAAAAACCGACATGAAGTACTTCCGACCAGTCTTCATATTTGCCTTAACCTGTACATAAAACACAGTACCATCACTGGTTTTGCCAGCGAATCTGTATAAAATTTGATGTCGCCTCTCAGGGTCTGGGCGCACCTCCGGATCAAACCTGGTATTTTGCAGGACATCCAGAGCCGCCATAAAAAGTTTTACTCGGCGCAGCCCGTCGACTCGGTTTTTTTGGTCAAGATGCTCCCAGAATTGATCGAGAAATATCTTCTGTTTCTTTTTACCTCGTCTGAAATAGCTAGAAAGAATATAGGTATGACGCTTAGGATTCTGCTTCTGAATCAGGTGATATTCCTGCATCGCATGTCGTTTGACGCCGACGTAAGTCCGACCTTGAAGCCTCGCAAATCTTGATGGATAAACTCTCAACATGCGCGCATTATAACAGGGGAGCCAAAGAAGTTGGTGAATCAGCACGAATGAAGTATAATGAATATTAAATAATTTAATGCTTAAAGTGAGCAAAGGCAGGTCGTCCATGAGTAGTACTTTCAGTGTCCGTCAATCCGACGCCAAACGCGCCTTCGCCCATTTCGCCAGAGGCTAATTGAAAATGATAGCACCTAATAAACCAGAGTGTGATCCGCCGATTATTAAATTAGATCCTGAAACCCCGAATGGCTCCGTTGTAATACGTTGGCTGGATCCTAATGAGCTAATTTCACCAGAAGGAAGCTTACCTGATCAAGAAGCTGCTGCTAGAACCATGGAGTTAACGCCTGAAGAGCTTCAAGAGGATAGAGATCTAATCCGAAGATTGTTAAAAGAAACCGGCGAAACAGGAAGATAATGGCAACAAAGAAAACACCAATGGACAAAGTTCGGAATATTGGCATTATTGCCCATATTGACGCTGGTAAGACTACGACAACCGAAGGTATTTTGTACCGTACTGGCCTTAAGCACAAGATTGGCGCCGTGCATGAGGGCGAGACTACGACTGACTGGATGGCTCAGGAGCGCGAACGCGGTATTACTATTGTGTCTGCAGCTGTGACCTGTTACTGGAAAGACCATCAGATCAATATTATCGATACGCCGGGGCATATTGACTTTACGGTAGAAGTCGAACGCAGCCTCCGGGTACTGGATGGTGCCTGCGTGGTATTTGACGGTAAGATGGGCGTGGAATCACAGTCCGAAACTGTCTGGCGCCAGGCCGACAAGTACGGTGTGCCGCGCATCTGTTTTATCAATAAGATCAATCAGACCGGCGGTGATTTCTATAAGTCGCTGGATACTATTCATGCCCGGCTTAGCAAGCGGGCTTTCCCGATCCATCTGCCAATCGGTTTTGAGCAGAGCATTAATGGCATCGTAGACCTGGTTAATATGAAGGCTTATACCTATAAAGAGTTTTCCGATCACGAACTTGTCGAAGGCGAGATTCCTGAGGATATGCTTGATAAGGTCAAGAAATACCGCAGTCTGCTGGTTGAGAATGCCGTAGCCGAGGACGAAGCCATACTTGAAAAGTATTTTGAAGTTGGCGAAGAAGGCCTGAGTGAGAGTGAGATAAATCAAGCCATTCGCAGCGCTGTCCTAACAGGCAAGTTCTTTGCTGTCACCGGTGGTGACGGCCGGGGTGTAATCGTCGAAAAGGTACTCGATGCCGTTAATGAATTGCTGCCCAGCCCGCTTGAACGCGGTTCCACCTGGGGTACTCACCCGAAAACCGGCGACGAAGTTGAACGTAAGCCCAGCGAGAGCGAACCATTCAGCGGCCTGGCCTTCAAAATTGCCACCGACCCTTTTGTGGGTAAACTAGCCTACTTCCGCGTTTATTCCGGCAAATTACAGGCCGGCAGCTACATACAAAATAGCTCCACCGGTGAAAGAGAGCGCGTCGGCCGCGTGGTGCGCATGCAAGCCGATAAGCGTGAAGACGTAACTGAAGTTGGTGCCGGTGATATAGCCGCAATCGTTGGTTTAAAGGGCACAACTACCGGTAATACCCTTTGCGACCCTAACAATCAGATCGTCTTGGAGAGCATAACCTTCCCCGAGCCACCGGTGTCTATCGCTATCGAGCCGAAAACCAAGGCCGACCAGGAGAAGATGAGCATAGCCATGCAGCGCTTAGCCGAGGAAGATCCTACCTTCCGAATCCGCGTAGATGACGAAACTGGACAAACGATCATATCAGGCATGGGCGAGCTTCATCTGGAAATAATTGTCGACCGCATGAAGCGTGAATTTAACGTGGAAGCTAATGTTGGCCAACCGCAGGTGGCCTACCGTGAATCAATCCGTAAGTCCGACGTTGAAGTCCAGGGTAAATTTATCCGCCAGAGCGGCGGACGCGGCCAATATGGTGACGTCTGGTTGCGTATCAGCCAGAACGAGGCTGGCGCCGGTTTTGAATTCATCAACTCCATCAAAGGCGGCGTTGTGCCGGGTGAATACATCAAGCCGGTCCAACAAGGCATTGAAGAAGCCATGAGTAACGGTGTCATCGCCGGTTACCCGGTTGTCGACGTTAAGGCCGAACTCTATGACGGCTCCTACCACGACGTTGACTCTTCAGAAATGGCCTTCAAGATTGCCGGCTCAATGGCCTTGCAGGCAGGCGTCAAAAAAGCCAGCCCGGTGCTGTTAGAACCAGTTATGAAAGTTGTGGTGGTTACCCCCGAAGAATTCATGGGTGAAGTTATAGGCGACCTCAACAGCAAACGCGGTCGCATTGAGTCGATGGAAGACCTGACCACAGGCATTAAAGAGATCACGGCTTTTGTTCCCTTAGGCGAAATGTTCGGTTACACTACAAACCTGCGCAGCTCCACCCAGGGCCGCGCCAGCTCTAGCATGGAACTTGACCACTACGCCGACGTCCCCAACCACGTCGCCGAAGCCATCATCGCCAAAAACTCCAAGTAATATCAAGGTAATTTTAGCCTTATTTGACATTGTATGATATAATATACATCAATATGACAAATCCTGCTGTTGAATTAGGAGTATATTCTGGAGCTTGTAGAGAGTCCTTTGAGATGCTTGCACTAGATTCACTTTCTCAAGATGTTACAGCACGGATTTTAGAGGTGAGCACAGCGACATTTACACCCCTTGGGGGGATCGCTCTGGGAGGGGATCCTGACCTGATAGTTTACGCTGGACTTAAAACCAGACAACCAGATTCAGTTAAACGAGTTGCCCAAGAATTATTCCTAGGCGATCAATTACTCTTGCATCGCGAGGGGCGAGTCAACTCTTTGCCCCTCTTTACTTTACCAGTCGCCGGAACAGGCGGAGATGATTTAGGGATCTTAACTGAAGATTTTACACAAGATGGAACCAAGAAGCTCGATGAACAATATCTTCAATTCTCCGGTATTGGAGTGGAAAGAGAAAGGGTACCAGAAGGTTTGTATTCTGATGTATACGATGCACTGGGCGGTAATGTATATAGCGAAGCATTTGGACATATGATGGGTTGGGTGGGGCATCACGAAGTTTTGGTAGATTTTGATGACGTGGCCACCCCGCCAGCCAAAGTACTTGACCGTTATGAGGAATTTGCAGAAGCATTAACTCTCGTGATCGATACCTGACCACTTGCTCTTTACAAATAGTGACTCCTTCCCTATAATACCTTCGGTAAGTTGTGTGGGTTCTATTATTCCTATGCAAAATAATTATAAGCAGGCAGTAATCAGCTAATTTAGAAGGAGTACATCTTATGGCAGAAAATTTTGACCGCAGCAAGCCTCACGTTAACGTCGGTACCATGGGTCACGTGGATCACGGCAAAACAACTTTAACGGCAGCAATTACCGCTGTTCTGGCGAAGAAATTGCCGAGCAGCGTTAATAAGCCTGTTGCCTATGACCAGATCGACAACGCTCCTGAGGAAAAAGCTCGCGGTATCACCATCGCCACTTCTCACCAGGAGTATGAGAGCGAGAAGCGTCATTATGCCCACGTTGACATGCCGGGCCACGCCGATTACGTGAAGAATATGATCACCGGTGCTGCCCAGATTGACGGGGCTATCTTAGTGGTAGGTGCCAACGACGGGCCGCTACCTCAGACCCGCGAACACGTTCTTTTGGCGCGTCAAGTCGGCGTACCTTCTATTTTAGTCTTTCTAAACAAGATGGACCTGGCCGATGCTGAACTGGTCGACCTTGTAGAAGAAGAAATTCGCGAATTGCTGGAAAAGAATGGCTTCGACAAGGACGCTCCTATTATTCGCGGTTCAGCGACTAAAGCCCTGGAGGGCGACGCTGCCAACGAAGACGCCATCATGGAACTCGTCAAAGCAATGGACGACTTTATCCCGGAGCCCAAGCGCGAACTGGACAAGCCATTCCTGATGCCCGTTGAAGACGTCTTCTCCATAAAAGGCCGTGGTACTGTAGCTACCGGCCGTGTCGAGACTGGTGTGGTCAAGATCAACGATGAAATCGAGATTGTCGGCATCCGGCCAACTACCAAGAGTGTCGTAACCGGCATTGAAGCTTTCAAAAAGAGCCTTGACCAGGGTCAGGCCGGCGATAACGCCGGTATTCTGCTTCGGGGTATTGAGCGCGATGATATTGAACGCGGCCAGGTTCTGGCCAAGCCCGGCACTATTACTCCGCACACTGAGTTTGACTCTGAGGTATACATTCTGACTAAGGAGGAAGGTGGCCGCCACACGCCATTCTTCAAAGGCTACAAGCCGCAGTTCTACTTCCGAACTACCGATGTAACCGGCGAAGTCGAGCTGCCGGCTGACAAAGAAATGGTCATGCCCGGCGACACAATTACTTTTAAAGTAAAATTACTCGCTCCCATCGCTATGGAGCAGGGCCTGCGCTTTGCCATCCGCGAGGGCGGCCGCACCGTGGGCGCCGGCGTCGTCACCAAAGTCGTCAAGTAGCTATAGCCACTCCGTACTAAAAGAATACCAAAGACTCTTTACAAACTTGACAGAGTATGCTATAGTTTATAACTAGTTAAGGAGTTTTTATATGGCATTGAGAGAACGGGCGGAACGAATAATAGAAACTGCTAATTCTGCTAAACCGTTAGGCTACCTTGCTGTCGGCGCTGCAGGGGTTGTGTTGGGTAGTGGGATTCTCCAGAAGCCAGCGCAGATTACCAATAAAATATACCCTCCCACGCAGCAACAGCCTTCGCCCAATATGCATTTAACTATCAATATGCCTAACGGCAAGCCTCAAAAAGCTACGCGGTTGGTGGCAACCTCGCCGGCATCTCCCGGCCAACAGACAACGTTTCGTCCAAAGACAGAGGCCACAACTTCAGGTCCTCAATCAGAAGGATCCGGTTCAAACAACAGGCCGGATACAGTTTCTGTAAGCAACTCTAAGGAAGGAATGGTTAGTGTTTCCAAAACCGCCGGCGGTCTGGTAGAAAATCCGGGCGCAGAAGGGCCTGTAACTCCAACTGATCCCGGTCTGGTCGGCCCAGGCGCTGACGAACTTGGTAATGGGGATGGCTTAGAAGGTGAAGGTCAAGTTGGTGAACCATTTCCCGGTGGCTCTGATGCTCCGGATGGCCCTAGCCAAGGCGGCGGTAGCATAGATCCCAGCCAAGAACAACCTGCACCGCCTCAGACCGGCGAAGGCAGTTGGCCACCTCTTCCTCCTCAGCTTGTAGTGGTCACAGATCCGCCCGGAGCATTCGGTGATCCTGGACCTATGAAGTAAAGCCTCCATTGAGACGATCCCAGTTAAGCTAGTACTATTGTTTCATTATAGTAGCTGTTATAATCAGTTATCATCAGTAATTCTGCTGACTAAAAGTCGCTTTTGAAAAATAAAGCGATGTTACAGCAGGCTGAGCCAAAGCTCAGGAAGGAATAACACCTATGGCAGATGCCAAACAACCAGATATCAAGCAGCGGATTCGTATCCGCCTTAAGGCTTATGATCATAAAATCATTGACCAGGCCGCTAAACAGATTATAGACACAGCCCTGCGCACCGGCGCTTCACTGGCCGGACCGATTCCGCTGCCGACGCGCCGCAGTACCTTCACGGTGGTTAAAAGCCCTCACGTTTATAAAAAGGGCCGGGAACAATTTGAAATGCGCGTCCATAAACGGCTGATTGATGTTTTTGAGCCCACACCAAAGACCATAGATAGTCTTATGAACCTCTCTCTACCCGCTGGTTGTGATGTCGAAATTAAGATGTAGCGCACGCTTAGTCTTTGTAAGCTATTTCATATACACCTGAATTAAACTCTCCTATGATTTAATGTGATTACTTAATATTAAGAGGAGTTAATAATGTCACATTCACATTCGATTAAAGAATATCCATGGCAAGTAATGGGCGTTATGGCGCTAGGCGCATCTATCGGTGCGTTTACGGCTATGGTACTTACGCCCCGGACAGGTGTTCAGGTTAGAAATGACCTCAAACAAAAAGGGGAAGTATTAAAGACCAGGCTCAAAAGTAACACCAAACAAACGATGGCGAAAAACCAGAATAATGTTAAGAAAGGTGCTGCCGAGGCAAAAAAAACCGCTGAAAAAATTGCCGATGACATACGCCGAAACGGCGAACCGTAAGCTTCAAGTCCTAGAATCTTCGGCTGCTCTCACTTGATGTAGAATTTGCAACAGGTTGACAGGGGTAATCTGGGCGTGATACTCTAGTATGGTATATCGGAAAGACTTGGACTTGGTTAGCGTACGTAGGTCTGCCAATAACAGAGGTAGAAACCGCTCGCAACCAAGTGTTTTTATGTCATCTTCGATACAGAAATTATTTATGAAAGCACTAATTACCAGAAAAATTGGCATGACAAGCACCATCGCGGAAGATGGCGCTGTGCAAGCTGTTACCTTACTCTCTGTGGCTGAGCACACCGTATTGCATCATAAGACTCCAGAAAAAGATGGCTATACAGCGATTCAGGTTGGCACGGAAGTTGCTAAGAAGCTCAGTAAAAGCGTGGCGGGCCATGTTAAAGCAGCGAAGGTCATGCCCAAGATCATTCGTGAATTTGTCACAGACGAAATCTCAGAAGAACAAGGCGTCGGCGCTAAAATCAGCGCCGACGTTTTTAGTGTCGGCGATATAGTACATGTTACAGGAATCACTAAGGGTAAAGGCTGGGCTGGTACCATTCGCCGTCACAATTTCCACCGTGGGCGCAAAACACACGGCGGGCGCTCTTACCGCCGGCCGGGCTCAATCGGCTCCATGTATCCCCAGCATATATTCAAAGGTACGCGTATGGCCGGACAGTTAGGGCATGATAAAATCACCGTTCGAAACCTGAAAGTTGCTTTAATCGACACCGAAATGGGTCTCATTGGCGTTACTGGTGCAGTACCGGGGCCAAAAAAAGGTATTCTCCTTTTGAAAGGTGCTAAGTAATGGCTACAATGACTACCGCAACCTACACTAAGTCCGGCACCAAAGCCACCGTACAGGCTAAATTGGACAAAGGCGTCTTTGGCGTAGTAACTGATAATCATGAACTCCTCAAAAACGCCTACAATATGTACCTGGCTAACGGCCGACTTAACCTGGCCGTTACTAAAACCCGGGGTTTGGTCCGCGGCGGCGGCAAAAAGCCCTGGAAGCAAAAAGGCACTGGCCGGGCCCGCTTTGGTTCTTCCCGTGTTCCGATTTGGCGCGGCGGCGGTATCACTTTTGGCCCGACCGGTCAGGAGAACTACTCTAAACAGATGAATATTAAAGCCAAACGGCTGGCTATCCGTCAGGCTTTAAGTTTGTCCAACGAGGCAGGTAAACTTATTATTATCGAAGATCTCATTTCTAAAGAAGGTAAGACCGCCGAGCTGAATAAACTGCTCGCTAAGCTGGAAGCGGGCCGCAGCGTTTTGATTGCGGTAGAGCAAAAAACGCCGGAACTTATCCGTGCCAGCCGCAATATACCTGGCGTTAAGATAGTTAATTCCCGCTATATCAATGTGTTTGACGTACTAAATGCCGACAATATTATTTTTAGCCAATCTGCCCTAAACACTGCCACTGCCTGGTTTACGCGGAAGTCTAAATAATGTCTAAGACAACCCTTCTTCGTCCGCGTCTAAATGAAAAGACGTATGGCCTGGCTGAAAGCCGTGTCTATGTCTTTGATGTTGAACGCGATGTAAACAAGCATAGTATTGCCCGCGCTGTTGAGTCTCAGTTTGAAGTCAAAGTCACTGCGGTAAATACCGCAAATATCACAGGTAAAACCAAACGCATTATTAGTATAACCGGCAAGCGCATGAAGAATGCCGAAGGCAACCGAAAAGATCTTAAGAAAGCTTATGTTACTCTGGCCGAAGGCCAGGGGCTGCCGTTCTTTAACGCCATAGAGGAGGAAGAACAGAAGGAGCAGGCTACCCAGGAAAAGGTTGATAAAGTGGCTGCTAAACAGGCCGCCAAGACTGCCAAAACCGAAAAAAAGACAGAGGAAAAAGCAGCCGAAATTCCGAAAGCTGTCACCAAACCTTCAAAAAATGAGTCTGCCCAGGAAAAGCCGGTAGCTGCAAAAGAAGAACCAAAGCCAGAAGCACCTAAAGCCTGGCGCGGTTGGCGGCTGGGTAAGAAAAAGCCGGAGAATAAATAGATGGCTATTAAGCAATACAATCCAACGACCCCAGGCCGCCGCGGTATGACCAGCCAGGACTTTGACGGTATAACTACCAAGAAACCCTTGCGCTCATTGCTCGTGGCAAAACGGCGCGGTAATGGCCGTAATAACCAGGGCCGCATAACTACCCGACACCAAGGCGGCGGTACCAAGAAGTTTTACCGCCTGGTTAACTTCAAGCTTGCCGAAGGTATTACTGCTAAAGTCGAACATATCGAATATGACCCGAACCGTAGTGCCCGCATTGCCCGCATCAAAGAGCCAAATGGTACTTATCATTACGTCTTGGCTGCCCAAGGTATGAAAGTCGGCCAGACTATTACCAGCGGCGAAGGAGCACCTATTGAAGCCGGCAACCGTCTGCAGATAAAAAATATTCCCATCGGCAGTACTATTCATGCTATTGAGATGAAAGTTGGCGGGGGCGCCCAGATGGTACGGAGTGCCGGTAACAGCGCCCAGCTGATGGGCCGCGACAATGGCTACGCCCAGGTGCGTTTGCCTAGCGGCGAAGTCCGTTTGATCAATGAGAATTGTACGGCGTCGCTCGGCGTTATCGGCAACGAACAACACCAGAACGTCAAAATCGGCAAAGCCGGACGTAACCGTCATTTGGGTAAGCGCCCATCAGTCCGCGGCGTCGTCATGAACGCGGCCGACCATCCGCACGGCGGCGGTGACGGCGGCCGTCACGGTATAGGTTCGGCACCAAAAACACCATGGGGCCAGAAAACCCTGGGCTATAAAACCCGCCGCCGCAAGAACACCACCCAGTTTATAGTAAGAAGCCGCCACTCGGCGAAGAGGAAATAACCATGGGTAACTTTAACTTAGGCACAGAACTTCGCTTACTAGTACAACACACCGATGCTTTTGGAGACATGAACCTTGACGGTAGAAACGCTTGTCATGAGGGTTCCGCTCATGGGGCGCGTGCTGCAGAGCAGGCACCTCTTGATATGCGTTTAACTGACATTGCTGGTATGGCCTGTGAGGGTGTTAGCGTAGAGACAGGGAGAGAAGAAAGCTCTAGAGAATCCGACATACGTGAACTTTCTGCTGTTGTAACAGCATTTGCAGTCAGACAGGCAAAAAGGAAAGAAGAGGTTAGGCAATGAGTCGTTCGCTAAAGAAGGGTCCTTTTATAGATTTTAAGCTGGCTAAGAAGGTGGAGGCATTGGGCGATAATGACCGGACGATTATTAAGACCTGGGCTCGGTCCAGCACCATTTCTCCAGAGTTTGTTGGTAAGACTATCGCTGTCCACAACGGCAAAGTCCACGTGCCGGTGTTTGTGTCGGAGAATATGGTTGGCCACAAGCTCGGCGAGTTTGCGCCAACCCGTAAATTCCGCACTCATGGCGGTAAACTGGCGAAAGGAAAATAGGATATGGCAGTTAAAGCAGTCGCTAAAGGAGTCCGGATGAGCCCGCGAAAGATAGCCGTGGTAGCTGCCCTGGTGCGCGGCCACAGCGTGGAAGACGCTTTGACTATCCTGAGCCATGTACCGCGCCGTTCTGCCATACCGGTGCAAAAAGTTATAGCCAGCGCCAAAGCCAATGCTGATCACAATCATGGTTACAAGCCGGCGACTTTGCAGATTACTGAAATCAGTGTTATGCCCGGTCCTCGCCTCAAACGCTATCGTCCGGCGGCCCATGGCCGTGCCTTGCCATTCCAACGCAAGACTTCGCACATCCGTGTGGTGGTCGACGGCGAAATCCGCGAAGTCAAAAAACCGGCCAAAGCCGTGACCAAAACTGAGGATAAGACGTAATGGGGCAAAAAGTTAATCCAATCAGCATGCGTCTCCAAGTCAATAAAGACTGGACTAGTAAATGGTTTGTAAATAAGCGTGATTACGCTCAATTTCTTAAAAATGATCTGGAAGTCCGTCGTTTAATTACTAAGAAGCTTGGCAGCCGCGCTTCCATCAACAAAGTTGAAATTACCCGTACGCCAAATCTGGTAACGGTGACTATAGCCACTGCTAAGGCAGGGGTGGTTATTGGCCGTGGTGGCGTTGGTGCTACCGAGCTCAAAGCCGCAATTGAGAAGATCTATGCTACCCCGGTCCGCGTGAACATCGAAGAAGTCAAAAAACCCGATATGTACGCCAAATTAGTCGCCGAAAACATTGCCCACCAGCTAGAGCGGCGCATGAGTTTCCGGCGTGCCGTAAAGTCTACAGCTGCGGCTACCATGCGGGCTGGCGCTAAGGGTGTACGTATTGAGGTTGCCGGGCGGCTTAATGGCGCCGAAATGTCGCGCCGCGAAAAAGAAGTCTCCGGCAGCGTCCCGCTGCATACCCTGAGGGCTGATATTGATTACGCCCAGGTCAATGCCAAGACCGTCGCCGGTATAATTGGTATCAAGGTCTGGATCTACAAAGGCGAGGTACAACAATAATGTTGATGCCAAAACGTACCAAGCACCGTAAAGTGCGTAAAGGCCGGATTCGCGGGGTGGCTACCAGCGGCCATTATATTGCTTTTGGCGACTACGCGTTACAGGCCCAAGGCCAGGAGCGTATTACCTCACGGCAAATTGAGGCCGCCCGCCAGGCTATGACGCGTTACATTAAACGTGGCGGTAAGATCTGGATACGTATATTTCCGCATATTGCAGTCACCCGAAAACCGCAGGACGTAAAAATGGGTAGCGGTAAAGGCAATCCTGAATTTTTTGTTGCCAAAGTCCGGCCCGGCACTATTTTATTTGAAATGCAGGGCGTCAGTGAAGATGTGGCGCGCGAAGCGATGCGTCTGGCTGCCCACAAACTACCGATCAAAACCAGGTTTCTAACCAGGGATGAGGCCTAAAATCATGCAAGTCGTTGAAATCCGCAAACTAACCACCGCTGAGCTGACCGCCGAAAGCACTAAGCTACGCGAGGAAATTGTTCAGCTGAAACGACGTTTACACCTGGGTGAAATCCAGAACAGCCGGATTATCCGCAATAAACGTAAAGATCTGGCCAGGATGCTCACAGTGCTGGGTGAAGCCTTAACGAAGGAGACTACCTAATGGCGAAGCAAATTGTAGGAGTCGTGTCTTCCAGCAAAGGCGACAAAACCATTGTCGTGACTGTCCAGACACGCAAAACTCATCCGCTGTACCGCAAGCAATACACGGTAAGCAAGAAGTTCATGGCCCATGATGAAAAAAATGAAGCACAGCCTGGCGATAAAGTCGCTATTACTGAAACACGTCCGATAAGCTCCCGTAAACACCACACTTTGGACCGTATTATCGAGAAGCCAGTCCTGCGGGCCGATTCACTGGCTATAACTAAGACTGATGAACCCGAAAAGCCTGCTACTAAAGCCAAGACCAAAGAGGTCGAAGACGTTCAGGATGCCGAGAATCTAGATGAGGGGACAGCATGATACAGCAAGAGACCCGTCTAACTGTCTGTGATAACAGCGGAGCCAAGGAGATTTTGTGCATCCGGGTATTAGGCGGTACGCGGCATCGTTACGCCGGTGTGGGCGACATTATTGTGGCCACCGTCAAACAGGCCAGTCCTAACGGCACCGTCAAGAAAAAGTCAGTTATCAGGGCCGTGGTGGTCCGTACCCGTAACCAGATCCGCCGTAAAGACGGCTCAACAATAAAGTTTGATGATAACGCCGCTGTGATTATCGGCGACGATAAGTTGCCGCGCGCAACTCGCATATTTGGTCCCGTACCTCGCGAACTGCGTGATCGGGGCTATGCTAAAATCGTCTCCCTGGCGCCGGAGGTGCTGTAATCATGAAGCCGTACAAGATTCGTCTCAAAAAAGGTGATACAGTCATCGTCCGCGCCGGCAAGTACAGAGGCCAAACCGGCAAAATTACTGCCACTTTCCCGCGCGAGAACAAGGTTACCGTCGATGGCATCAATATAGTTAAAAAGCACGTCAAGCCTAACCAGCAGCACCCCCAGGGTGCGATTGTTGAATTGACCAAGCCGTTGTGGGTCAGTAAGGTTAGCATCGTTGAACCAACCACCAAGAAGGCCAGCCGCATCGGCTTCAGTATCGACAAAGACGGCAATAAGAAGCGTGTTTTCAAGAGCACCGGAAAGGAGATCAAGTAATGGTTACCGAAGCAGCACCTGTTAAGCCGGCTAAAACGGCAAAGCCAGCGAAATCTGTAGACACCGGCGCTCGTCTCCGCCTTATGTATAATGCTACGCTTGCCAAAGAACTTATTACTGAGCTGGGTCTCAAGAATCCGCATCAGGCACCCACACTGGAAAAGATTGTAGTTAACATTGGTCTCGGCAAAGCTAAAGACGAAAAGAAGATCATGGAGGTGGCCACTAATACCTTACGCAAAATTACCGGTCAGCAGCCCATAGAGACAGCTGCCCAGAATTCTATAGCCGGATTCAAACTGCGTGAAGGTAATAAGATCGGCCTTAAAGTAACGCTGCGCGGTGAGCGCATGTACGAATTTACGGATCGTATAATAACAGTGGTTTTACCGCGCCTGCGTGATTTCCACGGTGTCAGCGCAAAGGCTTTTGACCGCCAGGGAAACTATAGTATAGGTTTTATCGACCAGTCTGTTTTTCCGGAGCTCAGCTTTGAAGAAACCACGACCCCGCACGGCTTGCAAGTGATATTTGTAATTAGTTGTAATCAAAAGGAACATGCCCGCGCTTTACTTGAAAAGTTCGGCATGCCATTTGAAAAGGAGAATAAGTAATATGGCTAAGAAATCCATTGTCGTTCGTGACGCTAAGCGCCTGAAAATGATTAAACAATACGCCGATAAACGCGCAGAGCTGAAAAAACTGGGCGACCAGGAAGGCTTGGCGAAACTGCCGCGTAACAGCAGCCCGACGCGCCGTACAAACCGGTGTATTGAAACCGGCCGTTCCAGGGGTTATATGCGGCAGTTTGGCCTGAGCCGCCTTAGTTTTCGCGAACATGCCAGCAAGAGCGAAGTACCTGGCGTAACAAAGGCTAGCTGGTAGGAGGAACTATAATTATGAGTAAGACTACAACTGATCCTATAGCAGACATGCTGACCCGTATCCGTAACGCAATTATGGTGCGGAAGACCGAAGTGACATTGCCACATTCCAATATTAAGGAGTCTGTTGCCCGATTGCTTGCTGAAAGCAACTTTGTTGATGGCGTATCTGTAGGTGATGCTACTGTTGGCAAAAGTCTGACTGTTAAAATTAATGATGAAGCCGGCAATGCCCGAATTACCGAAATCGTGCGCATGAGTAAACCAGGGCGGCGACACTACGTCAACGCACAGGCAATACCGGTAGTTAAGCGCGGCCGTGGCGTCGTTATCGTCTCTACCTCCAAAGGCTTGATGACAGGCGATCGTGCCCGCGCCGAGCATATTGGCGGCGAATTAATCTGTAAAGTATATTAAGGAAGAAGTAAGGATATCCTGATGAGCCGAGTAGGAAAGATGCCGATAACAGTCCCGAGCGGCGTGACCATCACTATCGACCCCGCTGTAATAACCGTTGCCGGGAGCAAGGGTACGCTGACGCAATTCACTATGCCAGATATAACTGTCAAGCAAGAAGAGCAGGAACTAATTGTCACCAGAGCTAACGATGAACCTAAGATCCGGGCCAAACACGGGCTGATGCGCGCTTTGCTTAATAATATGGTTAATGGCGTAAGCCAGGGCTTCAGTAAGAAGCTGGAAATAAACGGCGTCGGTTACCGAGTAGCGCAGCAGGGAGCCGACCTTAAACTGAATCTCGGCTTTTCGCACGATGTTATTTACAAAGTGCCGGCTGGTCTCACTACGACGATTGAACAGAACACTATCACTGTTAACGGGATAGACAGGCAACAAGTCGGCCAGGCGGCTGCCGAAATCCGCGCTCTGAAGAAGCCGGAACCATACAAAGGCAAAGGCATCAAATACGCCGGCGAACGTCTTATCCGTAAGAGCGGCAAGAGCGGCAAAGATAAGTAACAGGAATAAATTATGAGTAAATTATTAATTAATAAATTAGCGCACAAGCTGCATAATCGTTCTCAGCGTAAAGGGCGCGTCCGCTCTGTCATTAGCGGCACGGCTCAGCGCCCCAGGCTCAGCGTCTATGTCAGCAACTCTAATATTACTGCCCAGCTGGTAGACGATTCTGCCCAAAAGACCCTGGGTTACGTAAGTACTGTGGGCCAGAAATCTGTCAAAGGCACGATGACCGAAAAGGCCGCTTGGGTAGGTAGCGAGATCGCAATCCAGGCAAAGACAGCCAAAATAAAAAATGTAGTTTTTGACCGTGGGGGTAAGTTATACCATGGCCGCGTAGCTGCCCTGGCTGATGCGGCACGTAAATCAGGATTGGAGTTCTAACATGGCAGACGCACACAAACCTCCGGAACGACGCAATCGGCGTCCGGAAATCCAGCAAGAAGAAAAACAGTTTGATGAGCGTACTCTGCACATCGATCGCGTAGCCCGCGTAGTTAAAGGCGGCCGCCGCTTCCGCTTTAGGGCGCTTGTTGTCGTTGGCGACAAAAAACATAAAGTGGGTATCGGTACTGCTAAAGGCGCTGATGTTACAGCTGCTGTTACCAAAGCTACCGAAGCCGCAAAAAAGAATTTTGTAACCGTATCACTTTATCATGGTACATTGCCGCATGAAGTGGAGTTCAAAGTTAGCGGCGCCCACATTTTGCTCAAACCTGCCAGTGCTGGTACCGGCCTGATTGCCGGCGGCGTAGTAAGAATTATTTTGGAAGTCGCTGGCGTTAAGAATGCCCTCAGTAAATCACTTGGCTCCACCAATAAGACCAATATTGCCTATGCAACAGTTGCTGCCCTGGATAGTTTAGTGCCTGCTAATGAATGGGTGACTGCCAAGACCAAAACTTCTAAGACAACACCGGCGAAGACAGAAGCAACTCCCGAAGCTAAAAAACCAGCCGCGAAGAAACCAGCAAAGGTAAAGGCATAAAGTATGAAATACCACGAGCTAAAGCTTACTAAGAGTAAATCCCGACAACGGGTTGGACGTGGTATAGCCGCGGGAAAAGGTAAAACTGCCGGCCGTGGTACTAAAGGCCAAGGCGCTCGTGCCGGTTCCAGCGCTAAACCGGGCTTTGCCGGCGGTTCTAACCCGCTAATGCAGAAACTGCCAAAACTACCCGGCTTCAAAAGCTACCGCCCAAAAACTGAGAATGTCTATACCGGCCAGCTAGAACAATTTAGCGGCAAAACCGTTGACGCTAAGGTACTAGCCGAAGCCGGCCTTATAAGTAATGCCTACGTAAAAGTAAAGCTAATAACTAAAGGCGAACTAACTAAAAAGGTAATAGTTAAGCTACCCTTCGCCAGCGCGTCCGCCAAAGCCGCAGTTCAGTCCTCTGGCGGCTCATTCGAAAAAACCGTTAGACTAGGCCGTCCCAAGACTTCCACCAAAAACCCAGGTAAATAAATGCCCTTCGCCCTGTCAGAACTCCAGCGCGATAAAACTGTCACGCGGGCTATTCATAGTTTGTTCTGGCAGGCGATGTTTAATAACAAAGGAATGCTTTTCCTGTCTTACCTGTGCCATTTGCCGGCCTTTTTTATTTTTAATATTGCTGTACCGCTTCAAATTGCTTACGGTATCCAGGCAATTATTACCCGTCATTTTAATGACGTAAACCATCAGGCATTTGTAGTCATGGCTTTGACATTGTCAGGCAGTTTGCTTTTTGCCATTGCGACCTGGGCTAACCACAGGGTTAACGTTTACGGGGGCGTATATGTACAAAGGGCTGTTTTCGGCAATTATTTAAGCAAGGACTATGACTTCTATAGCAGTCGATATATCGGCGCATTGGGAGCGGACGCAGTGACGATACGGTCGGCATTTCAGGAATATAGCCTAATAATTACTTTTGATGTGCTTAAGGCTACGGTCATTATCGTTGCCGGACTCGCAGTCATCCTTTATAAATCATTAACTCTGGGTTTAGTCAGTGCCGCCTGCGTGTTTTTTGTGGTGGCAGTCATGATCTTAATCGCTCGATTTCGGATTAAATACCGCCGTGCCGTTAGCCAGGCTAGTAGTCATCTGGCCGGTATGATCGGCGATCCGCTATCCCACGTTCCGGCGGTAAAAAGTTTTGCCCAGGAAGAGCACGAGCAAAAACGTCTCAGTAAACCTCTGGAAACGTGGCAGAAGGCCCAGCTGAAAATTTTCGACACTTCTATTCCCCATAGTGCTATCCGCCTTATTTTAACGGCGGCTATGGCGACAACACTGCTTATAACTTCTGCTCACTTATATAAGAAGCAAGCTATTTCAATAGCAGTTGTAGCGTTAGTACAGTTATATGTCATACGGGTTATCAATACTATGCTTGAAGTAGGCGAGATAATGAAAAAATATGAAAACCTGATGGGTGATACGTATCAACCGGTGGCTACTATGCTGGTTCCGGCTACAATCAATGATCCTGCAAAACCGGTTAGCCTTAACATTCGTAATGCCTATGAAATAAAGTTTGCGAATGTGAGTTATCATTATCCGGAAGCAGCAGAAGGCAACAGTGCGGTTGACAACTTTTCCTTAACTATAAATAAAGGGGAAAAGATTGGCTTAATAGGCTATTCAGGTGGCGGCAAAACAACCATTACAAAGTTGTTGCTGCGGTTTATGGACGTGAGTGACGGCAGCCTAAAAATAGACGGGGCTGATTTACGTAATCTGAAACAGTCGGATTTACGCAAGGTAATTGCTTATGTGCCGCAGGAGCCTACATTATTCCATCGTTCTGTTAAAGAAAATATCGCCTATGCCCGGCCAAGTGCTTCAGATAAAGATATTCAGGTAGCCGCCGAGACCGCCCACGTCGACGAGTTCGTCACAGATCTACCAGGCAAATATGACGCTATGGTAGGTGAGCGAGGTGTCAAACTTTCTGGAGGTCAGCGCCAGCGGGTGGCGATTGCCCGGGCTCTCTTAAAAAATGCTCCGATCCTGGTTCTGGATGAAGCTACCAGTGCCCTGGACAGCCAGAGCGAACAATATGTTCAGAAGGCGCTTTGGGAGCTCATGGAGGACCGGACAGCCATTGTCATTGCCCACCGTTTGAGCACTATCCAGCGGATGGATCGGATCGTCGTTATGGACAAAGGCAAGATAATACAAACAGGTACACACAAAGAGCTCTTAAAAAACAAGGATGGCATTTACGCCCGCCTGTGGGCACGACAAAGCGGAGGCTATCTGGTCGAAGCCTAAGCGATGTCGCCAGCCCTCTACCCTTTGTTGAGGCTAATCTTTATGGTTTAATGGATGGAAGCAATGAGATTGACAAAACACCTATGAACTGGAAAATTATTTTACGATCAATGACGCATAAGGATATGCGGGGCCGCATTCTGGCCGTGCTCGGCATTTTGTTAATTTTTCGCATCTTAGCTCATATTCCGGTACCGCTTAGCAATCCCGAGACGCTGCACCAAGTGCTCCAGAATCTGTTTAATTCCAGCAACACGCCGCAGCTTTTAAGTTTTATAAATGTCTTATCCGGCGGAGCGCTGGCCAATTTCTCGATCATGATTGCCGGCCTGGGCCCATACATTAATGCTTCAATTATTATGCAGTTGCTCACCAAGGCGATTCCTCAACTTGAAGCCTTGCATAAGGAAGGTGAATTCGGCCAGAAGAAAATCAATCAGTATACGCGCATGCTGACATTGCCGCTAGCCATAATCCAGTCCATCGGTTCAATTTATCTGATCAGACAAGCGGCACAATCTATCGGCGGTATCGGCGACATTACAGCTAATACATCGACAGCGCAGTGGGTACTTATGGTGGCGGCTCTGACGGGAGGCTCAATGCTGCTAATGTGGCTGGGCGAGCTAGTAACGGAGCAGAGTGTCGGCAACGGCATATCGCTGCTGATTACGGTGGGTATCGTGAGCGGTTTGCCGGGCCAGATATCCAAAATTGCCGGCTCGGTTTTGGACAAAAAAGACCACTGGGTATTGTTTGGCCATAGCCTGCCAATCAACAAGACCGCGTTGCTCTATGCTATAGGTATAACCATCTCGGTCCTGGTTGTGACGTGGCTGGTGGTAATGCTTAACGAAGCCTCTCGCAATCTTACAGTGAACTACGCTAAGCGTGTCCAGGGCAACAGAACCTATGGAGGGATAACTACCGTGCTGCCGGTAAAACTAATCACCGCCGGCGTGGTAC
>JBBSHY010000012.1:0-26907 GCA_038232415.1 Saccharimonadales bacterium (SeqCode)
ATCACCTGGAACAAGCTTACTAAGATTACTAAACACACCAGGCTCACCGCGCAATCCATCTAGATGCCCCGCGATTACTGCAGTCCCGGTATTACCCGGCAGCGCACCATATTTATACCATCCGGCGTCAATGACGTTTGTTGGTACACTCATACTGCCGTCCTTGGTGAGGCCCACGTATATAACGTGCGTATCGATCCGTAATTTTGGAATTTGTAATCGAGTGGGGAGACCGTAGTTAGTGGTAACTTTATGTGCAGCGGCAGGCTTATGCGTAGTACTCACCTGAGATAATTGGCGCTTTGGTGAATGATGTAAAACGTATGCCGCGGCAAATACTCCACCTAGCAACATCGTTAGGCCAACAAGTAATACAGTGTACTTATGGCGCTTATTACTCTTCGCACCGTAAGTGTACTTATAACCCATGCCACTTGGAAAGCATTTAAGCTCGCTTGCCCACCACTCGTACCAGCATCATACCGGCACTAAAAATCCCTAAATAAACAAAATCTTTGAATGAGACAGTTTGCACAGGCTGGCTTTGACCGGTGTTGGGTAGACCGGGTGTCTTAGTGACAGTGGGCAAACTCTGGGAGTTGGTGCCCTTGCCCGAACTGGTAGAACATGCTGAGCTGCTAATGGTATCGCTGTCTGTTGAAACAGTACCCCCGAAAGCTAGTGCTCGCCCTGTCCAAATAACCAGATTGCCGATGGTTATACCCGAAGCGTCAATGGCGGTTCCTCCAAAAGTGGAGTTTGCGCCGAGTGTAGTGGCAGCACCTGGCGTCCACGAGACATTACAAGCCGATGCGCCACCAGCTACTGTGACAACCGAATTTGCAGATGTGGTTAAGACGCCTGTCATTCTAAATATATATGTACCCGCACCTGTAAGCGTTATAGTTCCGCCCCCGCCAATAGAAGCAGCCCCTGTAATACAGTAAACGCCAGGAGCGTAAACTCCCGCTACCCCGTGAGTAGTGTCCGAGGCTAGATCAATAGCGCCAGTCGCAAATGTAAACGTACAGGGCTGGCTGTTTAGAGCACTGAGCGCCGTGCCTTGGTCAATGCCTGCTTGGTTATAGGTGGCGTCGGCCACATGTGTAGTGCCGTTTACTGTCGGGCTTGTAGCAGGTGGGGTTGTGTAGCCCAAATCGCCATTTATAGTTGTTCCAGAAGTTGTATTGCTATACGTCCCCGATAATATGCTAAAGCTGTCTGCCATACCGAGAGGAGGTGGAGTTGCGGCGTGCACTAAGGGCGCCGTCATAAATACTGCCATACCTAGGGATATAACTCCTACTTTAATGTGTGTTTTCATTTTTTTTATCCTTTTTTGTATGCACCGTTAATTAGTCTAAACGTCTATATTCGCATTTAGTTTACCATAATCGGTATCTATTACCTATTAATATATTTGATTTAAGCATAAGCTAAAATATATCGTTTGCAAATAGACCTTGTAGGACTCGAACCAATTGACTTCTTAGTAAAATTTGAGCAAACAAAAACCTCTGTTGTAATAGCAGAGGTAATGATGCTTATGGTTGAGTACGTGCAATCGAATTGGAACCTAATCAGCAAAGAGTTGCTTCGTTGGAATAATACGCTTCGTGCTAATCATCGATTAGCTACCAATTAGCAGTCTATACTAGTTATATGCCTCAAACTAACACTGACCTATCCAATAAGCTTCATGAAGTCGAAAAAGTTATTGATATACAAAAAGTCCTTGCTCGTAATGCCGATGATACATCTAACATAGCCAAATACTACAAAAAGAACCGTCTTGCTTATCGCCTGTTTAACAGCCATGAGGGTTTCGTTCATATGGGCATTAGTAATGATGACTCATTCGATGAAGCCGACTTCTACAAGCAGGCAAAACTTGTACTTGAGCAAATAAATAAGATAGGCGCACGAAATGTACTTGAGCTTGCACCTGGTAAAGCCGCTACCTTAAAGTACCTTGCCAAAGAAAAATCATCTGTACAGTTTTATGGCCTCGACTTACCAAATGGCCAGCTTAAGACAAAGACCAGCAATTCAAACGTTAAGCTATCGTACGGGGATTATCACGACTTGAGCAGGTACTCTAATGCTTCAATGGATATCGTCTACACTATTGAAGCTCTTTGCCATGCCCATGATAAAAATAAGGTTATTGCCGAGGCTTTTCGTGTGCTTATAAAAGGTGGTCGTTTAATAGTTATTGATGGCTATTTTAGTAAGGGCTCAGCAAAGCTCAATGGCAACCAAAAGACAGTTATGAAGTTAGTCGCCAACAGCATGATGGTTACCGATAAACAGCAGGACTACAAAACGTTTTGTGGACTTCTTAAAAGCAACGGTTTTAAAACGCTTGAATCTGTAGACTACTCAAAAAATATCCTGCCTAGCCTTTATCGCTTAGAGCATACAGCTCGCAGGTTTATGAAACGTCTGAAATTGGCAAAGTTTATTACTACCATTGCAGGAGAGATAGTTACAGCTAATGCCGCAGCAGGTTACCTAATGCCTATATGTGTAGAGAATGGCTTGTTCGAATATCGCTACACGCTTGTTATAAAATAGGCTGATAGATTTAGATTCGTAATTTACCCCAAAAATTCCTTAAATGAAGCTACCTCGCCATCCTCAAACGTGAACACGCCTACATAATTATGTGGGTAGGCTTCACTAATATTATGCTCGCCAAAGTCTTGGCCAATATGACTAGCCTTTAATGCAGCTATTACTCCCGAGTGGCAAACAAGCAAAATAGTTTTTCCTGAATTAACTTTATTTAATTCGCCGATGGTATGAAATACGCGCTTTTGCATGTGGTCAAGTGATTCACCATTTGGTGGTGTATAGTGAGTGTCTCTATCCAGCTTCGGATATAACTTATAAGCTTCAGCGCTAAACATATTAGCAGCATCGCCATAATTAACTTCTCGCAAACCAGATAGTCGCTTAATCTCTTTATTAAAGTTCAAGCCACGAGCAAGTACATACGCAGTAATGAATGCCCTGCCAACATCGCTCGAATACATCTCGTCTATGTGAACATTCGCTAATTTCTTGATTACTTTTTCGATTGACTCGAGTCCAGTATCCGTAAGTGGTGTATCGATCCAGCCCGAAAGACGCTTCGCTCTATTATTATCAGTTTCGCCGTGTCGGACTATGTAAAAGGTAGTCAAGTGAATTTACTTTCTAGCAATAATTTTAATAAATGCAGATTGTCGCTCATATATTTTTTCTTGGCCTTTAGTTAATGATTCAATACGAAAACCTATATCAGATAGTAGCTTACGCGCATAAACTTCGCTAAAGAAATGCCGTACATGGCCGTCAAGCTCAAACATGTCAGATTCGATTTGGGTGCCTTTACCATAGATTGCATCACTAACTTCCTTGCATATAAAGCAAAGGTAGCCGTCTGGCTTAAGTACCCGATTAATCTCTGCAAATATTTTTTGGGTAATCTCATCTGTGGAGTAATGTAGTGATAACCGAGCATAGACCACACCAAAACTATTATCATCATATTGTAGATGCTCACTAGTATCTTGGACTTTAAACAGCAGGTTTGTCTGTGACCATCGCTCGTGGTTTTGCTCAATTACAACATCAGAAAAATCAGTGGCCACTACAGCATGGCCTTGCTTAGCAAAATAAGCTGAATCGTTACCCTCTCCACAGCCTAGTTCAAGAATTGTTGAGGCTTTAGGTATAGTCGCTTCGACTTCTTCGGCAAATTGAGTTTGCCGCAATGAATGAACATGTAGCCCTAGATTAGTATGAGCATTATCCCAAAGTTGACGTTGGTCTTGCATTAGAATCTTACCTCGACTATATCGCCATCTTGCAATCGTAATTCATCACGTATTTTATGACAGGAGATGATTTCAATTACGCGCTTTGAATGACGTCCAGCACCATCCTCTGCTAGCTTATTCCTCACAGCAAAACAATCTAATGCATTAACGATAGCAGGAGTGATATATATAGTTGCTTCACCTTCGTGATCACTACGCACTATTTGTCGAGCATACGGTGGCATGTCAACTTCATGGTCTAGCTTGATATTAAGGGAGCCGGGAATTAACTCTACGCCAGTTTCCTTTTCGTATAAGTCTAATGCAACGCTTCCGCTTGCCATCCGATTTGACATATGTCCAGTACCTGAAATTACTTCACCTGAATAAGCCTGTAATTCATTGTTGCTCATACGCTGATTATAGATGATGAGCAACGATTTTTATCATAAAATCATTCTGGAGTTATTATCGTTTTGCAGTCCACTTTTGCTCAATGGCCATTCGGTCAGTGAGGTGCAGTATGGCATGCCGAATCTTTCGCAGGTCATAGTGCCTATGTCGCTTAGTACTTGCAACTCTTCGTTGTCGTAGAATCCGATCATTTGTCGTGTTGGAACCTAAATAACAGGGGTAAAATAAAATCGGCTCCAAATTGTTGAAATTCTGGAACCTTTTCGTATCTATCAGTATGATTTGGTTGAGTACGTGCAATCGAATTGGAACCTACTCAGTAAGGAACTGGTAAGGTGGCTACAAATATCTAAAGATAACTCGACGCTTCCTCTACCTAGTGGTACTCGAACCTATTCTTTTGCTCTATCCTCAAACCATTCCTGTGACCGATTAAATTTCCATGGCTGTTTCACATTACACTTTATGACTTCAACGTGTTCCCAGACCTTACCGGTTACATAGGGTTCTTTATCTAACCAGTCCTGCATTTCTTTTTCTGACGGAAAGTCCATGACAGCCATCGAACCAATCATTTTGCCATCATTATCTAGTAGCACACTTCCGTACCATCTATTCCCTGACTCTTCCATCTTGTAACCCAATGCAATATGCTCTTGTCTAACAGCTGATCGCCGTTCCACCGCTCTATCGTCTGTACCGTCACGACCAATAACTAAAAACTGCATATAGACTCCTTTGAGTTTAATCATAGCAAAGACCATGCAAGACTGAAACCTAATTAACAGGGGTAATTATAAAAAATAGTGCCATACTTTGAAAGCCTGGCACTGTCGTTATCTAAAACTTTGACTTGGTTGCGGGGACAGGACTCGAACCTGTGACCTCGTGGTTATGAGCCACGCGAGCTGCCGCTGCTCCACCCCGCGATGAGTGGTACTGTATTGTATCAAAACAGGGGTAATATTGTCAATTATCGGCCTTGGCGGTACAGGAAGAAATCAACCCAGGATTCAAAATTACGTTGATAAGCCGGTTGCTTAGCTTTGGCTGCTTCAGGTTTATCAGTACCAGGCACATTAATCGTATAGCTCAGGGCTACGCGCTTTGGTACTACCACCTCCTTCTCGCCCGCCGCCGACAGGCCAAAATTTTCACGAGCTGATAGTTCCAGGTATTGATTACTGTTCAGATACTGGTTCTGAAGCTCCAGATTGTCATTCTGCAACTTTTGAAGCGTGTTTTGCTGGTTTAGGGCCGATATCTGTTTCTGCAGCCCGTAATTGGTCTGTATACTCTTAACACCGCTCCAGCTGATCAGTAACACAATCACTACGAATACCACCTGCCCGAGGAAACGTACATCGCTTAAGCGTTGCAGATAGAACAGAGCTTTTTCTTTATACTGGGTATTTATTTTCATGACTATATACTTGGAAGTATTATATAACTCCGATCAGAGATCTGCTATACTTTCATCTGTTAGCTATCATATTTTTACCAGATTCCGGGGGTGTAGCTCAGTGGTTAGAGCAGTCGGCTCATAACCGATTGGTCCCTGGTTCAAATCCAGGCACCCCCACCACTATCTAGATTTTTTATAAAGAAAGAGGAGCGGAAATCCGCTCCTCTAACCTGTGAGGTTGGTCTAACTAGTAGTGTTAGTTAGAGACTGAAACGTTGGTCGAGCTGTTTGAGCTGTTGCTCGTTGAGCCTGAAGTTGCGCTTCCGCCATTGGTGTTGCCACTTACATTGGCGTTACCGCTGTTGGCGTTTTGGTTACTGTTATTGCTAACATTAACGTTATTGTTGTTCGTCTGACTATAGCTGCTATTGTATGACGAGTTTATCTGGTTGTTCGAGCCCGGACCGGTATTGTTGATTGAACCACCATTACCAGAGCTGTTCGAACTGTTTGAGCCTGAACCACTAGAGGTGCTAGAAACCTGTACGTTGGAGCTGCTACTAGAATTATTGCTGGCACTTCCAGGGTTGGCGCTACCACCATTGGTATTGCCACTATTGTTAGCACTGCCACTAGAGGCACTTTGTGTACTATTATTCTGGCTGTTTACGTGGTTGCTGTTATGCACACGGTAGCTACTGTGGTAGTTATTGTTGATATTGTTGGTCGAACCAGGACCAGTATTGTGAATACTGCCTGAGCCAAAACCGCCAGAGCCAGAGTTAGAGCCACCAGATCCCCAGCCACTATTCATGACAGAGAAATTACCGTTGCTGCTATTGCCGTTGGTAGCGTTGCCGGAGTTGGCGTTGCCACCATTAGTATTACCTGAGCTATTTGCAGATCCGCTGGATGCCCACTGCGAACTGTGCATCATACTCATGATATGGTTGCTATTAGAAGTATTGCTTGAGTTGCTGTAGTTATTCGAAACTGAATTATTAGATCCAGGCCCGGTGTTGCTTATAGAAGAAGCGCCTGCTAAGCCACTAATGCCTATAAAGCTCGACGCCACAACTGATGCGCTCATTGAGCCTATACGTGTTAATTTATTCATAAATGTTGTCCTCCTTGTACTTGATTGCTAGTGAGGTACAATCGTTTACTTAAGCACCTTAATTGGTACTTAGAATCACAAGTATAAAACTTACGCCAGGTACATGCTGTAAAATATTCCATAAGCACAATAAAAATACTCTATATAGATAATATATAGTTAGGTTGATTAACTATATAAAGATGTGCTTCTACACCTTATAAATAGGTGTGGGATTCAGTTCGGTTACATATGTTGGAGATAACACCTTGTGCCAAGTGCTAAACTGTTCATAGACTTGGTTCCAGAAAATACTACTCAAGTCCACCATTGACAGACCATACTAGTTATGCTATTTTATGAGATATGACTAACGCTGCGCCTATCTCTACTGAAAGACCCGGTGTAACTCTAGAACGTATGTCGACAGATGCAGACTATGAGGCGTGGCTCCTGGCAAACCGTGAAACCCCGAATGACCTCCTGCCAACTGATGCGGACGCTCCAGATCACGAAGCTTTTAGGCAGCAGGGGGCTTTACGGCAAACTCATCCAGACTGGGTAGATTTAGCTATTCTGGAAGGTGGGCAAATTAGAGGCATAGCCAGCCTCTACCCCTCGGAGGAGCATGTTAACGCAGCGGAATTAACATACACTATAGCTCCAAGAGACCGAAATCGGGGCTATGGCAGCTTAGCAGTCGCAGGAGCACTAGATTACGCAATAAAAGAGAGAGGATATGCGGGCGCATTTGCTGAAGTTAACTCAGACAATTCAGTTAGTCAGCATATGCTTGCAAATGCTGGTTTTACTTTAGCAGAAACCCACCCAGGCTACGTAACCTTAACTTTAGGCAGTGTTGAGTCAGTTGAGTAAAAGTTGTGGCTTCGCCTATACAGCTCCATAATCCAGAAGCGCAGGTAACATATCTAACTGCCAATAAGCATAAACTTCTTCAAACTTATACTGGCTAACATAAGAAGGAGATACTATGACAATTAAAGATCTAAAAACCCATTTAAACAGCCTCGATGACAGCTGTATGATTACATTACAGAAGTCAGACGGGACACAAATGGACATAACTCGAGCTAGTAAACAAGGTGATAAGTTAACTTTTTGGACGGATAGTTCCAGCTAAAAAGATATTCTTTTAGCCAAGCGATAGAGAGAGGACGATTTATAAGGTCGTCCTCTTTTATTTGCTTAAACTAAGACAAATTTCCAGGAGATAGTCACTTACTTGGTTTCAGTGCTTGTGGTTTAGCGGTATTAGCTTTATGCTTGCAACTATATGAATCATAAAGACCACAATCTGCTTATAAACAGGCTCAATTTACAGAGGAGTAAACTCCACATTCAGAGACAAAAGCTTAAGCATCAGATTGAGTTATTAAAGAATCAGCGCCGTATAGACAGAGCCTTCAGACGGCTCACTTTTTTTGCCGGCGGGGTTGCCATGCCACTACTGACTCTACCCCAGCTGTACACCATTTGGGCGACTCACCAGACTGCCGGCGTATCCTTTGCGACATGGCTATGCTATGCACTAATATCACTCATATTCTTTATGTTCGGCCTTAGAAATAGACAGAAGCTATTGATGGTTACCTACCTCCCGATGTTTGTAATCGAGGTTTTTATAGTTATCGGGCTGGTAGTGTACTAATCACGAGTTCTCTTTGCTAAATTAACTACGCACGTTTCCATAAACTTGACAAATAAGCATAAATTTGCTATTATATCTATATGCACTTTCCTTTCAGTGTTTTGTACATAGTGGCCTTAGCAGGGTTGACACTACCGAGTATAATGCCCTTTGTAGATGCAAAGCTCTGTTTAAACAAGGCAAACATAAAATAAAGGTCGTGAAAGACTAAAAACAATATGCAGTTCTTTGAAGGCCCAGACGAAGCCATACAATTAAACGATTTTGAGGAAGCCGTAGCAGCCTACGCAGCAGTCATGGAGGTGGAAGGCGAAAATCATCCACTTGTACGTGCGCAGTCCCCTCATGTGATGCATCGCGGACTGGGCGGCGCAAGCCTTTTAACTGAAGTTTACCAGAACGTGCCACCGCAAAAATTCGAGGGAGACGACCACGCAACCATCATCAAGTCTCTAGAAACAATTGCTTCAGATGAAAGCGATTCCAAGTATCAACTTACTGCTCGTAAGATGCTTAAGGATGCCCTCTCAAGCCCCCATGATTACCCGGCAGGCTCAGCAAACACCGCCGCACCTGACGTTCCTACTGCACCTGTAGCCATTCAACCGTCAGTGCAGCGCATACCACCTAGCGTCAATGGCGAAGTAGTCGACGGCCATTTGGAATTACAGGGCTTTGGACAGCTTCTCACTGCTTTAAAGTCTGCTCGGGACTTTGCAGGTGAAAGCGATAAAGATACTATACCCAGGCTTGAACATGACATAGATAGGGTAGACCCTTTTGAACCTGAATCGGTTATTTACTGGGGCGAGAGAGCACATACCATCTATGACGCTCTTGGTAAAGCTGCGGCTCGCGGATCTGAACTGCATGATGCTTCTGCTGCATACATGTTGGATGCAGGCAAGCACCACGGCTCAGCATCTCAAGAGATAATTGCTGACAAAACGCCTGAGACCGTAGCCGCTTAACTTATTCCCAGTTTTTGAATAAGTTCGTCGGTGTTATTAGCCGCCATTAGTTGCTCGCGGAGTTCTTTGGCGCCGTCGAAGTTGTTGATGTAGATTTTGCAGAATTTATTGAGAGTTTGGATGGGGCGCTCGCGGTTTCGCCAGGTTTGAGCGAAGAGCTGAACGTGTTTTTTATATAAATCGATGCGGTCCGTACTGCTCAAGCTTTCCCATGGACTGTTTTCGGCAAATACAAAAGGATCGTGGAAGACACCGCGGCCGATCATGATGCCGTCCAGATTATACTTCTCTGCCAGTTCCAGGCCCTGCTTGCGGGTCAGGACATCGCCGTTGCCTATTATGAGGGTTTCCGGTGCTAAGCGATCCCTGAGCTCACGAGCCTGGCCGATCAATTCCCAGTTGGCCGGTACCTTGCTCATTTGTTTACGCGTCCGTCCATGGATTGTTATGGCTTGAAGTTTTTGTTTAAGCAGAAAATCGATCCAGGTCATATCAACGTTGTTAAGGCCAAGCCGGGTTTTGACACTCAGTGGCAGCTTGCCTGACAATCCGTCTCTACAGGCAGCTATAATCTGCTCTGCCAGCTCCCGGTCGTTAATTAGAGCGCAGCACGTGCCATGCTTAACGGCTGACTTCTCCGGACAGCCCATGTTCAGATCAACACCGGCAAAGTTTACGCCAGCCGGCAGGCCAAGTTCGCGGGCAAATGTATTATCAGCCACTTGCTGGGCCGTTTTATAAAAATTTTCTGGGTTTTTACCCCAGATTTGAGCTATTAATGGCTGCTCGGCCGGTGTAAAGCGAAGTTTCTTGAGCAATTTCGGCCGGCCGGTACTCTGCAGTCCATCAACATTTACAAACTCAGTAAAATACAAATCAGGCTCGGCACAGCCGGCCACAACCTGCCGAAAGACCGTGTCGGTCACGTCGTCCATAGGCGCCAATACAAAAAAAGGCTTAGGCAAAGTTTCAAGTATATTCACTATTACTGATTATAAGTGATTAGGTGCCGGCTACATGCTGTACTGGCAATTACTAAGCCACACCCAGATATTAATTGAAGTAGTTATGGTACATACGGAAAGCGATTGGAAGGTTTTTTGTCGGCTGCGATCTGGCCTCTAGGCGAGAGAGTGCGCCGGTCGATAGACCCGTCATTGTTCCTGCCAGGCCGTTTAGCGGTTCTTTTTTCAGGCCGCGGTCTCCCCGCATCTGATTCGGTAATTTGCCCTGCTGGCTCTGTAGCCCCTGGCTCTTCAAAATCCTGAGCGTCCTCTACTTGGCTTCTAACAGGCAGCACCCCGGCCATAATTCTTGCCTGAAAATAATTAAATCCTTGATTGACTCGGAGATCAATGAGGTTATCTTGTTCAGGAGTTATTTCCGGATCTGTGTCTACAGGCTCTCTTGAAGATGCTTTTTCGACAGGTAGTGAACCTTCTGGGCCGTGGGGTTGTTCAGCTCTTGGCATGATTGACATTATACCATATTCATGCAAGTTTTACAAAGATACTCACAGCTACTCCCATTTGAAGACACGGAAAGCAACAGCGTAGATCAAGACAAACCAGGCAGCCATAAGGCCTATCTGAGGGCCAAGATTTATAAGGTGTTTGCCTTCGGTAGTCAGTAAGCGCAGGCCGTCAATCACAGGAGTTAACGGCAGATAAGTGGTAATGTCTTGCAGCCAGTGCGGCATCAAAAAACGGGGGAAAAATGTGCCGGACAGGAATAGCATAGGAAAGACAATAATGTTGCTAAGCGGTGCCGCCTGGCGCTCGTTCTTGGCCCAACCGCCAATAGCCAGGCCCAGGCCGAGAATCATAAAGATGCTGAAGATCGTGTAGATCAGTATCTCCGGGTAATTACCATAGATTTTAAGATGGAAAACACTTATGGCGACGATAAACTGAATAGCTATAGATATAACACCGGTTGTCGCCTGGCTGAACATCGTGGCCATGAAATACTGCCAGGTCTTGAGCGGCGTAGTGTGCAAACGGCGCAGGATACCCTGCTTCTTCAGTTCCGGAAAGACATTCACAGGGCCAAAGACACCGAGGCCAATAATAGAGAAACCGAGTAAGCCGGAAAATGTGTAGTCGAAGGCCGTCAGGCTCTTTTGGTTCAGTTCATGGCCATTGACCGAGAAGGGTTGTTGGGTGGACACCAACTTAGTATTTATCTGATCGAAAGTGCCTTGAAGCACCGAAGTCAGTGTTTGCCCGGTGCCCGAGCTGGTATGGCTATAAAGCAGCTCAGCCTTACCCGACGGATAGGTCTGCCCCGGTTTGACGGCTCCAAAATCGCTGGGCAGGACTATTATACCGTCTATCTGGCTTTTGCTCATTTTGTCCTTAGCGGCACCGAGCGTGGTAGCGGCTTTGTCGACCTTAAAGCTCTTGCCGGCTTTGATCTTCTTGACAAAGGTGGAAGCAAATCCGGTATGCGAGTTATTAATAATAGCAACGTTGAACGTGACATTATTATTACCGCTGCTGAAACTGCCAAAAACAAACAGAAATATCAGGGGAAACAGAATCCCGAAAAACTGGGCCAGACGGTCACGGAAAAAGCGCCGTGTGCTGAGTTTGGTGAAAACCAGGACAGTGCGTAATTGGTGTTTCATGAGGCTATTCCTGCAGGCCCTTCCCGGTCAGGTCGATGAACACATCTTCCAGGTCGGCCTGCTCAACCGGCCGTTTTTTCTTAAAGCCCCGGCTAAGAAGCTGCTTGATAAGGTTGCTGGGCGTATCGAGGATGATGATTTTACCCTTATCCATGATGGCCACCCGGTCGCACAGCATCTGGGCTTCTTCCATGTAATGGGTGGTCATAATCACTGTGACACCCTTATCGCGCACGTCCCGGATTAAGTCCCAGAGGTTGCGGCGGGCCTGGGGATCAAGACCGGTAGTGGGCTCATCAAGGAAAAACAGCTTAGGGTTATGAACCAGTGCCGTGGCAATACTCAGGCGTTGGCGCTGGCCGCCCGACAGCTTTTCGGCAAAGTCATTGGCTTTTTCACCGAGGTCGACACTATTTAGAAACTCCTTGGGGTTGACCTTTTCGCCGTAAGCAGCGGCAAACATCTCGATTATTTCTGTTAATTTCTGCTTATCCTGAAAGGCGGCAGTTTGCGGCTGGACACCGATGATCTGTTTGACCTTGTTGGGCTGCTCGGCCACGTTAAGTCCATCAACAATGATCGTGCCGCCGTCAATCGGCCGCAAAGTTTCGATCATCTCCAGTGTAGTGGTCTTTCCGGCACCGTTCGGACCGAGAATACCGAAAATTTCACCTTTTTTGACCTCAAAGGAAATGCCGTTGACCGCCACTTTGCCGTCGTAAACTTTTTTCAGATTCTTTACTCTCAGGACTGCTTCAGCCATACTTTTCCACTATACCAAAAATACCCGGCCCATTTCAGAACCGGGTATATCTAAAGTAGTAAGGGCTTTGTACAAGAGTGTAGTTTGAGATGATGGTTGAGTACCGAAGCGCAGCGTACTAAACGGTACGTGAGCATCGGAACGCAAACCAGCGCTCAAAATGCGCCTTGTACGAAGGCCACCCTATTTTGTGCGTTTGACGGTTAGAAAACCGTTACGCGGGTTCTCGTTAACTTCCATGCCTGAAGGCAAATCGGAAGCCTCGGCACGCTGATCTTTACTGAAGTAGTAAATAGTCTGCTCTTTACCGCCGCGCAAAACGACTGCCTTTGAGTTTAAGTAGTATGTCACTCCCTTGGAATTGGTATGCTTATAAGCCATTGCTTTATTCTCCCTCTCTTACCATTAGTAATGTACCCCTAACATACTCTGGTGGGTTTTTGTTTGTCAACCCCATAAAGCAAATGGGCACTATACTTCCTGCATAACGACTAACGCCTGCTAACCACGAAATCACTGTTACAAAATCACAAGCATTTTACTGTTGCGCTTGCCCTGACGGTTGTATTACACTATGTCGGTAACCATAAAAGTAATAATTATAGGGTGGAGTGAGGAAGTATGGAATTTTCTAACCGCAACGTACAACCGCAAGCTGCGTCTCCCGGTGCACATACTACAGCGACCGGCAGCAGTAGCGGCGGTAACAGCATAGGTACAATCAAAAAAAACAGATCTGATGACGAGGGTAAATGGACGCGAATAGGCCTTGTGGTACTAGCAGCCGCAATAGCGATTTTGCTAATCTTCCTGATAATTTTTATAACTAAGGCCGGCAGTAGCGCTGACGAAGATAAGTACGTCGACAGCAAGAAACTTCAGGCAGTCTTTTTGAATACCGGGCAGGTCTATTTTGGTAATATAAAGACTCTCAATAGCAAATACTTTGTAGTATCCAACATCTACTACTTGCAGACTTCTGGCGGTAATGCCGCTAGTGGAGGCACTAACACCAACACTAATGTCTCACTAGTTAAACTCGGTTGTGAGCTCCACAAACCTGACGACCAAATGGTCATTAACCGCGCCCAGGTAACTTTCTGGGAAAATCTTCATGACAACGGCCAGGTAGCCAAAGCTGTAGTAGCCTTTGAGAAGCAGAATCCTCAGGGCCAAAATTGTGCTGACCAGAGCAGCAGTGCCAGCACTAACAGTACCAATAACGTTCAAAAAGCTGGCAACAACAATGGCAGCAGCACAACGCCTAGTACAACTAACGGTGGGGGAAGTACTACTACACCCAATACACCTGCCAAGCCATAATATTAAACCTGCTCTAACAGGCAGTATAAATTAGCTAAAATGCCCCTTAATAAATAAGGGGCATTTATATTCACAGCTTCTAAATGACGTAACGGCGAAACCATATATGAGTAATAAAGGTGATAACAAATAGCAACCCGCTAAGAATGGCGACAAACATACTCCACCCAGCCAAATCAGGCGACCATTTAGGGCTTACAAAGTCGAACTTATAAAGTGCGTCAGGAATCTGTTGCTGCAACTGTGTATGGTGTTCCTGTACGTACTGTTCGATACAAGGCACACGGTTACGGCCTGATACATCAGTGGAATTTTGCTGTTCACAGTAAGCCTGGGCGACATTATAGAACTGCGCGTTGGCCTTTGCTATTTGATCGCCCTGTCCTTTAACCAAACGCTCATAGGTATATTTAAGCTGTATGGGCGGATACACAGGATTCTTGCCGGCATTTAAGTTAGTATTCATATGCGATGTCACATACGCCTGAAGGGCTTTGAGGGGAACCTGCACATCGGTATTGTTCTGATCGGCACTGAAGACAGCAGCCCTTAGTTTTAGCATATGTATGTTGTTAAAGTGCAGTGCGAAAACATAGACTATGCTGCTAATTAAAAACAGCGCCAGGAAATACCAGGGTTTAATAGCACGGAATCTGGTCCAGAAATGATGCAGGTGTCGTTTATTCATGTTTCATACTGATTATATCCTAGCTGGACGCTCCTTACTAAGCGCTGTACCCTATAAACATGCATATTTACTTCTCGGGCATAGGCGGCGCAGGTATTGGTCCGCTGGCCCAGATTGCTCATCAGGCCGGTTACACGGTTTCCGGTTCGGATAAGCAGGCCTCAAGCTACATTGATTACCTGAAAAAGCACGGCATTACCAACATTCACATCGGCCAGTCGCGCGAAGCCATTGCCGCACTGCACAATGGTCAGCCCATAGATTGGTTCGTTTACACCTCTGCTCTGCCTTTAGAGGATCCTGACGCACCGGAGCTGGTCTACTGCGCTGCTCAGAGCATTAAAACCAGCAAGCGCGATGAATTACTTAATCATATCCTGCTTGAACAGAAGCTTAAACTAATCGCTATCGCCGGCACCCATGGCAAGACTACCACCACGGCCATGGTTACCTGGCTGTCTAAGCAACTGGGCCAGCCAATAAGTTATTTGTTGCCCGCCAAGACAAGTTTTGCGAATATGGGCGAATTTGACCCGAAAAGTGAGTATTTTGTTTACGAGGCTGATGAGTTTGACCGCAATTTTCTGTCCTATGAACCTTATATTAGCCTGATTACCGGTGTTAGCTGGGATCATCACGAGATTTTTCCGACCCGAGAAGAGTACAAAGCCGCTTTTCGTGACTTTATCAGCCAAAGCCAAAAGACTTTTATCTGGCAGGAAGATAGTGATTACCTTGGTTTAGAATTGAATTCTCAGCTAAATGTCCTGGACAGTACCGAACCAAAGATAAATGAGATAGGATTGCTTGGCCAGTATAACCGGCTTGATGCCTGGCTGGCAGTGCAAGCAACGCACCGCGCCGTACATGCGCCGGTTGAAAAGCTTATTAAAATTATCGATCGTTTCCCGGGTCTCTCGCGGCGTATGGAGCAAATTATCCCGGGTCTTTATAGTGATTATGCTCACACTCCTGAAAAAATTCGCGGTGCTATGAGTGTTGCTACCGAGATGGCTGCCGAAAGCGGCCAAAAACTTGTTGTCATCTACGAGCCGCTGACCAATCGCCGTCAGCACTATATGATAGATGATTATAAGGATTGTTTTAAAGGAGCCGGCAAGCTCTATTGGATCCCCAGCTACCTGGCCCGCGAAGACCCTAAACTACGCGTAATCCCTCCCGCTGAGCTTATTTTACATCTCGATGATCCTTCTTTTGCCAAGCCGATGGAGCGCGGTGTCAAGCTAAAACAAACCATTCAAAGACACTTAGATAACGGCGACATGGTTGTAGCTATGGCCGGCGGTGGCGGCAATAGTCTGGATGACTGGCTGCGCGAAGAGTTTATATCTGAGTCTAATTTCCATACATGGTATAAACGGCGTAAACACGAGGCCTTTGATCAGTTATAAAGCTTGCGGTTAGCGGTTGTCCCCGGCGCCCCCAAGTACGCCGCGGGCTTTGCGGCTTTGGAGTTTATTGAGGTTTTTTTTAGCGATGTCTTCTAACTCAAAGCCCAGATCATGAGCAAAGACGGCCAAATACCACAGCACGTCGCCGATCTCTTTGGCAAGTTCCTCTTTGTCCTGCTGGCTAATTTTACCGTTCTTATCACGGATAATCTTTTTTACCTTTTCGGCAACTTCTCCGGCTTCGCCATTGATACCCAGCACCCAGTGCAGCAAATCCTTAAAGTCATCACCATTTGATATAACAGTCGTCAGCGCCTGTTTCTGATACTCATCAAAAGTCATGGCTACATTGTAGCACCATCGATTTTGACGGCACCGGGGCGTAGGACTTCTATGGCATCATCGACGATGCGGACGATAGTTGATGGTTCGCGGTTTGATAAGTCGCCGCCATCTAAGTAAAAATCAACTTGGTCGCCGAAGTAGGTTTTAGCTTGCCGTATATTGGTAGCGGTTGGTTCCTTGGAAGGATTAGCACTGCTCGTTACTAGCGGTCCGGTCTGCTTCAGTAGCTTTTGCAGCTCTTTATCATCAGGAATGCGAACTGCCAGACTCATTTTACCCCTATGGAGATACTTCAATTCTGGATTAACTGCCGGGATAACTACACTGACAGCACCCGGCCAAAACTGTTCGACAGCTTTTAGATAACGATGCTTCAAACCCACTTTTTCCAATTGTTCAAGACTAGCAGCAATCAGGGTACCAGGCTTGTCCTCACGCTTTTTAAGCCTATAAAGGCGATCGACGGCTACTTTATCTTCAGCCCGGGCTACAATACCATAAACCGTATCGGTCGGGATTACACCGATTACACCGGACTCAAGCAATCTTTGCTCTGTGCTCATTATTTATTTTTGTTTGAGGAAAGCTACGACTGCCAATATTGATAAACTTAACACAATAATAACGGTTGCCGTAATTGCTGTCTTAACCTCATTGCCGGGTTGTTTTGGAGAAATGCTATTAGTCGGTTTTGGTTTTGCAGGAGTTTCTCCCGATGGGGGCTCTTGCAGATGTGGCTTGGCCTCTTCGGGAGGCGCTAAAGCTACTGGCTCTGAGCCATTTTCAGCAGATGCAACGGCGGAGGGGGGCGGTGCTACTACATCCATGACTAGATTAGATAAAGTGCGTCTTGGGCTTTCCTGTATTGGTGTGAGCTGAAGTTCCATATATGTTTCTCTTTAGTCAGTCAAATTATACCATGAAAGCATGAGCTTTTAGAGCATGATTACTAAAGACATGCCGTTAATCTAGTCTGGTTCATTGTATTATAGAGGTACTAATGATTCAGTATACGTTACGTCTGGCGAAACGCTTCGCCGTACTTTTACCAGGATTGGTTATTGCTTACTTTTCGGCGCGTGATATCTTTCCGTATTTCGACCGGCGTTTACCGCTGGGGGTGTCCGTATTGGTAACCTATGCTTTGGGGGCTTACGTATTGGTGCCGGCGCTGATACGACTTTTTCGTATTGTCCATCCGCCGGATCATTTACCGCTATACTGTGTCACGCCGGACGGCTTTGCTTCGGATCCGTTAAATATCGGCATCATATCTACCCGGCGCCAGCTGATCAATGCCATGGAGAAGTCGGGGTGGTACTATGCTGATCCTCACCGCCTGCGTTATTGGATCCGTCACGCTCTAAGTACCGTTTATGGCTGGTCATACCCTAACGCTCCTGTTAGTAACTTGTATCTATTCGGGCGTAAACAGGATATTGCTTTTGAGATTCCTGTTGAAGGCGACAGCACTTCGCGGCACCACGTACGTTTTTGGGCTACTACTTATAATAAAAAAGGACGAATAAATATACGCAGTATTCACTGGCATAATCGCCAGGCCCACATTTTTGGCGACAACCTGCTCTGGGTTGGTGCCGCTTCACTTGACGTGGGCATAACCTTTATTCGCCATAATTTACAGTTGTCGCACATGATTGATCCTGATACCAATAAGGAGCGCGAGCTTATTGTCCGCCAGTTGCGTGCCACTAAGCTGGTAAACAGAATTGAAACTGTTAAGCTAGGCAAATCTTACAGATTGGCTAACCGCGTATGGCGCGGTTCGCTGCACACCGATGGCAACATGACTATCGTTAGCCTTTAAGCCTGAGCACAAGAATGATTCCCAAAGCCACCAGAACGGTGAGCCAGATCCATTGGTTTTTGAGCAGTGCCGGGGTTTTATCCTTCTGACCATGGGGCTTTATTTCTTTAGGCTGTACGGAAGCGTCTTCTGCCGCCAGCACAATATCGCCTTCCTTAGCCACAATATCGTCTATGGCTTTGTCTGTGGCTGAATCATCAAATTCAGTTTTTACATCAACATCATATTCATGGTTAGGCTTAGCAGTTGTCTCCAGTGCTGCTGACATGTTTGATTTGGGTGACGTTTCACTGCTGGTTATGCTCTCAGTAAGTTCATCCAGTTTGTCGATTGACAGAGAGCTCGTAGGGATTATATAGGGTTTCTCGGGTTCGGGTGTCTCCTCCTCTACAGGCAGCTGCTTAAGCAGCTTACCTGGTAGCGGCGGCGCACTTGGCTGATTTTTATAGTGTACTTCTGTTTCCTCTGCTCCGTTAGACGATTTTTTACCGATAGTTGTGCTTGTAGCGGAATCAGCCGCGTGGCCGGCGCGGCGCGCATCCATCATGGCATCGACGCGCTCTTTCAGCGCTTCTTCTTCAGTAGACTCTTTAGGCTCAACGGTTTTCTTATTACGCATATGCTTATACTCCGCTCAGTCTAGCAAAAAAAGCGACTTTCAACCACTGAAGTCAATATGATTTACCCTCGGGAGTTTTTTGAAATCAAGACTGCCAACTACTGATCCGGTAAAGATCAATACCCCGCCCAGCAACTCGTGTGGCGCCGGAACTTCATGGTAGATAATCAGACCGAGCAAGGCGCCAAAGACCAATTCTGTGGACATTAGTACCGTTCCAATATTGACGTCAATATGTTGGTAGCCGTACAGCAGAAGGTTGCCGGCGGTTATCAAGATAAATGCAAAGATAAAAGTTAATATTACGCCGCGGAAACTTGCGCTGCGGATAATTTCATCCCTTGAAATGAGAGTAAGCAAAATAGTAATGACTGTGCCTACAACATATTGTGTGCGCAGCACAGCATTGCGGTCCACACCGCTTAGACACTTGGTGAGCAGGTTACCGATTCCGGCAAATACACCGGCTACACAACTAAATATGATGCCTAAACTGCCGACGATCAAGGCACCGGAATACAGGCTCAGGCCAACCACAGCCAAAACTATGGCCAACAATTTTGTCCCGGAAACTCGTTCTTTTAAGATGAATGTGCCAAGCAAAAAAGAAGTCACCAGATTTGTGGCGTAAAACGTAAATAACGTGTTGGCCAGAGTCGTTTTTTGAAGCGCAAACGTAAAAAGTAAAACCACCAGCGCAAATGAAACGCCGAGACCTAAGGCATAAATGAGTTTATCTCGAGGTATCTTGGTTTTTATTTTTTTGGAATAACCGTAGAGCATCAAAAATATAAAGACCAAAGTATAGCGCGCGGCTACCTGGGCTTTGTCGCCCCACATGTGCGTCATCTCCCGCACCAGCACTCCAGTAAAAGCATAAGTAAAAGCTGCGGCAAAAAGCGCTTGGGCACCTTTGACGCTAAATCTTTCCTGGGCCATCCGGTAATTGTATCAGACTTAAGGTGGCAGGCGGTTGAGGTGGGCAAGGTATACTGTGTCTATGCGCAGTGTTCCTGTCTTAATTATTAGTGGCTCGGTTGGGGTCGGAAAATCCAGTGTGGCAGCTGCTATCTCCGAAATGCTTGTCGAGCAATCAGTGCCACATGCCTTGATTGATCTAGACTATTTACGATGGGCTTTTCCTCGTCCAAAAGATGATCCGTTTCATATGGTAATGGGATTTAATAATCTAGGATCAGTTTGGAAGAATTATCAGCAGTCTGGTGTCGATCGGTTGATTGTCCCAAGTGTCATGGAAAGCCGGTCAGAGCTGGATAGCTACCGTGAGGCAATCCCTGGTGCAGATATATTGGTAGTACGCCTGCGTGTTAAACTTACTACGATACATGAACGACTTAAAAGCCGTGAAACCGGTAAATCACTCGATTGGCACTTAAATCGGGCTATGGAGCTGACTGCTCAGCTTGAAAAAACTCAGATCGAAGACATCGTCATAGACACTGATGATAAATCTATGACTTTAGTCGCTCAAGAAGTTATGAGCAAATGGAATGATTAAAACAGCTGCGCTTTGTGCTCGTACCCATCCCCAACAAATCTTGCTCGTTCTAAGACCTTACAAGTTTTATACGCTAAACTAAATGTATGGCTAATCACAAACGACACCGCAACAAATCCCAACGCTCGGGCTGTCTCCTTTGCAAACCTCATAAAGTCCAAGGCAACTCTAAGCATGCCGTCAAACCAAAGTATCGCTTTTCTCTCGGATTATTCTTCACAACTTAAGTTTTGGATAACACACATCCAGCATACTGTTTAGATAAATGAGGTCTGGGCGCAACTCGTAAAAGGCCCAGACCCTGCCCTTTTGATCTTTTATTTTATGTAACTGGATTTCGTCAAAATAAGGTGCTGGAAAATCTGCTCGATTGGCTGTGACTATGATGAATTTGTTAATAAAGGCGGTAGCGGCAAGAATAATATCTCCGTCGGCAATTGCCTTACGGCTGCTCTTGGTGGCCGGATCTCGTTCGTAGCAGGTCGTGAGGGCAGCGGCAGTGTCAAGAGTTGCCTTATCGACCGCATACGCTGGGAAAGAGTCAACTAGCACTTTAGCAGAGGAGATCCTGTCCATCGCCAGGCCTCTATAGATTTCGAAACGCAGGTACTCTGAAATTACAAGAGTGTAGATCTGGCTGATTTTACGCAGCACCTGGGCAGCCATATCTTTAGTGCGAGACTTAAAAGCGTAATCAATCAGGTTAGTATCAATAATTGCCACCCCGTACTTGGTGGGGCGAGGCATAACTTAACTAGCGTTATTAATGATGGAAATTATACGTTTAATATCCGGTGCTTTGGGAGCAACGGTACGAACCTTGATAGGGTTGTCGGGAATGTTGATGACGTCTTGGCTCATACTTCTATGCTCTCATAAATCATGGCTCCTGGCAAAAAATTTAAGAAATAGTTAAGGAGACAGACGGTTGATGTCACGGGGGAAGAGAGTGGCTTCTTTGACACTGTTAAGGTTAAGGATCTTTTCAACAGTTCGTTCCAGTCCCCAACCCCAGCCGCCATGCGGCGGCATACCAAACTTATAGACGCTTATAAGCGGTGCGTAGCCCGCACTTTCCGGATCGCCGCCCGCACTTTTAAGCTGGGCAATCAAGCGGTCATACCTGTGCTCGCGCATGCTTAAAGTCGCGATTTCTATACCCCGGAATAATAGGTCGGCCCGGTCAGCCAGATCAGGATCTTGTTCATTTTTCCGGTGATAGAATTTAAAAGTTTTACTTTTTGCCGGCCAGCCAGTTACCAGAACGGCTTCACTGCCAAGCTTCTTTTTGGCATAGTCACAGATCCAGCGCTCTTCTGCCGGTGCGAGATCGTCTTCGCCGGTATGGTCTTCGCGGGTTGCACCGCGAAACATTTCATGAATTTGTGTAATACCCAGACGAGGAATTTCTTCAGCTGTTTTAGGCAGTACAAAGTCTGGCACATTCCACATTTTTAATTCCTTAGAGTTACCCTCAGCTACCCTATTAACCACAGATATCAAGCAATTCCCGGCATAATTTAGCAGCTCTTCCATTGTAATAAATCCAATCTCGGCATCGATGGTAATATATTCAGTCATGTGTCTGGTAGTGGCACTGGGTTCGGCTCGGTAGGTTGGATTGGTTTCAAACACCCGCTCAAAAACGCCAACCATTATCTGCTTGTAAAACTGCGCGCTTTGGGCAAGTGTAGCGCTTTTACCAAAGTAATCGAGTTTAAAAACTTCCGCTCCGCCTTCAGTAGCCTCTGCCAGTAGCTTGGGGCTGTTAATCTCTGTGAAGTCATTATCTGCAAAATAACTCCGGAAGGCTTCAAGTACTTTGGCCTGGACTTTAAATATGCCAGTTTCCTGGAGGTTGCGCAGACCGATTGGACGGTTGTCCAGTAAAGTGTCAAGATTATCAGGTTTGTGGCTTAGCGGTTTGTCTATTTCTATAATTGGTTCGGCTTCCACGGGTATAAGTACAGTTAGTTTAGCGTCATGGAGTTCTGCACCGCCCGGCGCCCGGGGCTCTTCGACGACAATGCCATCGACGCTTAGAACAGTGCCGATTTGCAGGCCGCGTAACTTTTCGACTTCGCTCTTATCTTGTATGACAACCTGTACTAAGCCATGCCGGTCTCTGACATTTATAAATGTCAGACCGCCCAGAATGCGCTTTTTGTGCAACCAGCCTTCAATGTGAACAACGTTGCCGGCCTGACCTTTAACATCACTACTTAAAATTCTCATAAGGTGTTATTCTATCACTTCGCCCTCTGTTTTAACAGAGGCGTGATCATCGGGCTTAGACTTTTTCGATTTTTTAGTCCGGGGATGGCGGCCGGCCACAGCGCTAATATCATCATACTGGTCAAAATCCTCATCAAAAACATGGCCCAGCAAGTGGTACAGCATAGCCTTGACAGTTATAATGCCCACGTACTCCTCAAAGCTATTTACCACCACGAACATAGGGTTATTGGTAACAAAAAAGGCCTGAAACGCTTCTCTCAGACTGTCGTTTTCGTGGACATAGCAGAGTGTAGGGTTCATTATATCCTGCACTTTGCCGGTGCTTTTCAGGTCCAGCTTGTTATACTCCAGCGTTCCGATGATAGCGCCTTTATCCTTGGCGGCTTTAGCACGTACCAGCACAAAGCTCTGGTGACTTTTATGCAATTCATCAATCAGTATAGGCCCTACCGTATCATCGGCCAGCACTATTTTGACCTGTTTGCGCGGCGTCAGCACATCCCTGACTTTGTAGTCATCAAAGCTCAAGGCCCGTTTAACTATTTCCAGCTCAATAGCTGATAATCGGTTATCAGACTGGTCTTGCTGCCGTTCGATTAGATCCAGCAAATCATTACGTTCAAACAGTCTGGTATGCGTAGATGGCGCGTAGCGCCGCTCAACAACATCAGCCCCGCGGCTCAGCAAAGGATGTAGATAGTTCAGCATCCAGGCTATAAACGGAGTTACTATCATGGTCAGTCTGGTCCCTAGCTTTGTGGAACGACTAGCTGGCAGGATCGAGAAAGTTATCCAAAGAAATGGACCAACAATCAGTAATCCTGCCCAAATGGGCAAGACTCTCGCCAGTAATACCAGACTGGCGGCACTAGTCAATCCTATGTAAAGCCATAGCAGCCCGCGCAAGCTATTGCCGAAGGCTACCGCCCGGTATAACTGAATCGCTTGGCGGTTCTGGTTTTCGGCCTGACGTTTGAGTTCATGCACAGGAATATAGAAATAGGTTTTTCTTACCACTACACCGCCTAGCGCCAGAATAAGTAGAATAATTGCCAGAATAAAATCGGTCATGACTACCTTAAGCTTATACTGATTGCGGCTGTTTTTGAAGTAGAAGCCATATACCGGGTGGTTGCCCGCTTGCTGTATACTGAAGAGATAAATAATAAGGGAGCTGACTTAGTATGTCAAAGCAATTCCTTGGTGTGATAGCCATCATACTTATTGGTTTTATTGGTCTTATTACGCCGCAACTAAAAAACAACAAAAGCCAACCTCGTCTAGGCATAAGTCACCCGGACCAAGGCGGAGACCATATACCTCAGGGTAAACAGCATAAAGCATACAACTCAGAGCTCCCAAGTTCAGGCCCTCATTACGCTGACTCTTCTTCGCCAGCGCAGTGGGGCGTGTATACTCAAGAGCTTCCGGCTGAGGTATTTTTACACAATGAAGAGCATGGCGGCATAATCATTGCATATAGGCCGGACCTACCATCTGCCCAAAGAAAGGTTTTACAGGGAATGTTTGCACCACCTTATGCAGATCCTAGTTTTTCTCCGGTTAAGGCAATTCTGATGCCCCGCACTGAAAACAAGAAATTAATTGAACTTGCCAGCTGGAAGCGTACTTTAAGCCTCGACAAATTCGATAAGAATACAATAAAACAATTTTACCTAACAAACGTCGGGAATAAGGATGCGCCAGAGTCCTTTGCTGGACCCAAAAACACACCAATTAACCAAGCAGTCCAGTAAAGATATCGTGCAACTTATGCGGTTGCAGATAGCAGATAATCTTAACGTGTTGATACAAGAATGAATGCTTTTTCGCAAAGGTTTAGGACAGCGACACGTAGAGCCAATGCCGGTCGTTATAGCGTTCAACACTGGTTAGCAGTCCTTGTGTCGATTGACGCTTTCGTAATGCCTCTCGGACCAACCCTGATGATACACCGGGCGCATAGCTGTCAAACATAGTTACCACCTGGGGTTGAGTCGGCCAGGCTTCAATGATCTTGTGTACACTGTCGCGGTCATCTTTGTGGCGCAAACCAATCACTAATTCCGAGCTAGCCAGCAGCCGGTCAGCTTTCGGCCAATCGGCCAAACTAGTCACCACATCTGAACCAAACAGAAACACCAGCTGGTTGCCGGCAAACTCCCGCTCCAATCGGGGCAATGTTCGCTCCACGCTAAAACTGGCATCAACCAGTTCCAACACCTCAAACTGCGGATGCGGCACCGCTGCGTGCATAAGCATGGCTACCCGATGACCAAAATGCTCGACATGCTGTTTGTTTCTGGGACGGCGCTCCGGCAAAAAATACAACTTGTCCAGTTTGGCCGCGTGTAGTGCCTGTAGTGCAAAAGTAATATGCCCGGCATGCACCGGATCAAACGTACCGGCATAGATGCCAATTTTTTTGGGTTGTATCTGGTCTTCGTCCACAGTGTTATTATAACCAGTGTTTCTACAAAACGGGTACCAGCTATAGTGTGATTAATATTAGTGGGTTACCAGTTGTTTGGCGGGTTTCTTAATCTGCCGATATTGACCTTGCGGTTGCTTGAGCGCCAACGCATAAAGCCCAAAGAAACTAGCGGTGTAAAACAGGTCTCCCGCTACTGTCCAGCTGAAAAAGGGCAAGCCAGCTATATAGCTTGCCGCTAGCCCGGAGAGATCACGGGCATAAGCGCCGGCCGCCCAGACACCGAAGTTCGTAAGCAGATAAAACTGAATTGATGCCAGCAAAGTTATGCCGCCAATTCGCAGAGCCCCCGGTTTCTTGCGTAAAGCCAGACCCAGTAAAGCGCTGACCATGAAACTGCCCCACACCCATGCCGTAGTACCGTTAAACAATGCGCCGAGCGGTTGCAAATGGCTGAAATTAAAGATCGGGTGGCTAAAAGGGCTAATATATAGAAGTAGGTAGTCGCTTATCGCCAAGGCTATAAGAGGTGTGAGCAGAGCGTAACGTTTTGGCAAGTAGGCAGCACCAAACAAAGCAGCAGCTGTCATCGGTGCAAAGTTCGGAATGTGAGGTACCAACCGCATTACGACAGCACTGAAAATGATTGTTATGGCCATAGTTATCTGTGTTCGCTGTTTTAAGCTAACCGGCATATGTCCGACTCCTTTTGCTTTGCCGTGATTCTAGCACGAACCATATAAAAGCGACAATGCCAAGCAAGGCTACACTGTAGACAGCGTAGCTAGTGTGCGTCTTATCGGTTTTGATGGCCGCCGGATCATTAAACTTGTTTTCAGGTTGGTCGGTAGTACTCTCAGCATCAACTCGAGTCGTATTACCAGTCGTATCGTCCGGTTGCGTTAAAGTAGCGGAAGCTGGATCACTGCCGCTTGTAGTAGCCGCCGCGGTAGGATTGTTGGTCTGGGAATTGTTTGGTGAGCTGTTGCCGCTTGTGCTGCCAGTCGGTGAGGGTGAGGACGGCTGGGTGATAACCGCCGGTTGGGGCTGGCTGACTACTGCACCAGTTGAAGCCGGCCGCAGCAGCCAGGTACTGCCAAGCAAAGCAATAACGGCGTGGGCAGTCGTAGAGGTGTCGCTATCGGTATAACCATAAGCGGCGTAGCTGAAGCCGCCGTCAGAATTCTGGTTTTGGATTAGCCAGTTGCGGGCTAGGAGCGCCTGGGCCGAAACGGAGCTACCGATGGTATTAAGAGCCATAAGGCTCCAGGCCGTCGAGCTGCCATCAGAGGGGCTAAAACCGTCATAGTTAAAGCCGCCGTCAGTACTTTGAGTACTCAGTAAGTAAGCCAGCGCGCTAGTTTTAGCGGCCGTAAGATTCATGGCAGAGTTGCTCGGCACCAGTCCCAGATGTTCGGCCGCGTAGATAGCTACGAGAGCGGCGGCAGTATCATTATTGTCGCTGCCGCACCACGCACACGTGTCAGTCGTGTAGCTAAAGCCGCCGTCCCCTGCCTGATGAGCTAACAGATAATCTAATCCGTCTTGGGCCATTGACTGCAATTGGGTGGCATGGGCGGCATCGATAGCAATAATACCAAAGATGTCATCATTCAGTAGAGTCGGATCGCCAATTTGGCCGCCCGTGTGCTGGCTAGTCAGCCGGGTATCGTAGTTAACGCCGCCAAAATCTGTAATGCTGGCACCAGTGGCCGCAATGGCGATAATTTTGCGTTCAATGGCGGTAGCCG
>JBBSHY010000013.1:0-26202 GCA_038232415.1 Saccharimonadales bacterium (SeqCode)
CAAGATAAAATGCTGATCGTAGTTGATGATCCCTCAAGGGAGAATCAAGGCGACTTATTTTTCCCGGCTGAGGCCGCCACCCCACAGAAAGTCAATTTTATGATACAAGCTGGCCGGGGACTTGTCTGTGTGCCGCTTACACTGGATTACGCCCAAAGACTTGATCTTCCGCTGATGGTAGCACCTGGTTTAAACACAGAACAAACCAGGGTTAATTTTACCGTATCAGTCGATGCTCAGGCGGTAACATCTTTTGGTATATCAGCCAGTGACCGCACAAAAACAATACAAACACTTGTAGATAAATCGGCGAAACCAACCGATCTTGTCCGTCCCGGTCATGTATTTCCGCTGTTAGCAAGTGGTGGCGGAGTAGTGGAGCGGGCTGGCCATACCGAGGCAGCGACTGAGCTTGCTATGCTGGCCGGATTCTCTCCGTGTGGAGTTATCTGCGAAATTCTTAACGATAAAGGCGAGCCGGCAGAAGGTGACGAGCTGATAGATTTCGCTAAAAAGCACGGTTTTAAAATCGTTTCTATAGCTGACCTTGTGAGCTATAGACAGATCCACCCAAAGCGCGAGACAAAAAAAAGTAAAGCCATCATGCGTGTTGCATCGTCAGCCCTCCCTACCAAGCATGGAGATTTTCAGCTGACTATCTATAAATCAATTCTTGACAACCTGGAGCATGCGGTATTAATGGTTAACAATAATCCGGATACAGAAGAACCGATGCTCACCCGTGTTCATTCCCAATGCTTAACCGGCGATACATTTTCTTCGCTTCGATGTGATTGCAATGAACAATTACACCAAAGTATGGCGATGATTCAGAAACAGGGCCGGGGCGTCATTATTTATCTGAATCAAGAAGGCCGCGGTATCGGACTGGGAAACAAAATCAAAGCCTATGTGCTTCAGGATAAGGGATATGATACGGTCGAGGCAAACCATGCCCTGGGTTTTCCGGCTGATGCCAGAAGCTACGAAGTTGCGGCTCATATATTAAAGGATATGGGGATTGAAGAGATTAAGCTTTTAACGAATAATCCGGCCAAAGAAGATCTGCTTACCTCCGCCGGGATTCGTATTAATCAATCTATTCCTTTAGAAACCAGCCCCCACGCAGTAAACACCAAATATCTCACGACGAAAAAGTATAAACTGGGCCACCGTCTAAAGGGAATTTAAAACTTATGCCAACTTCTCTTGTTTCTGATGAACATTTTATGGATGAAGCCCTGAAGCTTGCGAAAAAAGCCATGGGGTGGACAAATCCCAATCCAATGGTGGGAGCGATTATTGTGAAAAACGGAAAAATAATAGGCAAAGGCTACCATCGGAAAGTTGGATCGCCTCATGCGGAGATCGAAGCGTTAAAAGCGGCAAAAACGAGCTTTAAAGGCGCCACGCTTTATGTCAATCTCGAACCCTGTACATACTATAGCAGGACGCCTCCATGCACCGATGCCATTATAAAATCAGGTATCAAAAGGGTGGTTTGTGCTACAGCAGATCCTAATTCAAAAGTATCAGGACAGGGTATAACACAGATGCAGGCTGCGGGCGTGGAGGTCTCGGTTGGTACAAGATCAAAAGAGGCCAGATCGCTAAATGAAGCATTCTTTACTTTCCACGAAAAACAGCGGCCGTTTACTGCCATTAAATTCGCGGCCAGTCTTGATGGAAAACTGGCCACATATGAGAGTGATTCACAATGGATTACAAATGAGGAAGCCCGGGCATTTGCCAGAAGCCTTAGGGCTGAATATCAGGCAATACTTATCGGCATCAAAACTGTTATTCATGATGACCCGCACCTCGGTGTGCGCCTGCCGGGGAAGAAAGACCCTTTGCGTATTATTCTTGATTCTAAGCTTGGCATTCCATTACATTCACAAGTTCTTCGTGACAATAATGTCTTAATAGCGACGACACCCCAGGCTCCCAATGCCAAGAAGAAATTGCTACAACAAAAAGGAGCAACAATTCTTACTTTTGAAGGTGACAGCGTGCCGGTCAGTAAGTTGCTTGAAGCACTAGTAAAACAAGAAATTATTAGCATCCTTGTGGAAGGCGGCGGAGAAACTTTAGGAAGTTTTATTGATGAAAAAATTACTGACAAAGTCTATGCTTTTTATGCGCCGCTGCTGGTTGGCGGCGCGAAAGCAGTCACTATTCGAGGTAAAGGTTCAAAGACAATTCAAGACGCGACTTATTTAAGAGAAATCTCCGTTAGAAACTTCCAGGATAATTTCATGGTTACTGGTTATACGTAAGCTTTTAAATAATAAGCACTCTTTAGTATATGATATAGCTATGATAACCTGTGCTTTTGAGGACGGTAACCAGGCATTATTACGCCACGTTGTGGTTGATACCCTGGTTTTACAAAATAATAAGATTTTACTTGTAAAACGTACCGCCAAGCTCCTGGAAGGCGGTAAATGGGGATTAGTTGGCGGATTTGTCGATCGCGACGAAACAACTTCTCAGGCTGCGGAACGGGAAATACACGAAGAAACAGGCTGGAATGTTAAAGACGTGACTCTCCTAACTATTGTCGACAGACCGGATAGGCCTAACGAGGACCGCCAAAACATTTCATTTGTTTATTTTTGTACGGCTACGGAAAAAACCGGCGAAGCCGACTGGGAGTCCGATGATCAGCAATGGTATTCTTTGGACAAATTACCGTCTCCAGAACAGCTTGCCTTCGACCACGTTTCTCACATCAAGACTTATCAAAAGTACCTAAAGGAAGCTCTACCGTTACCTTACATTTAGTGAGAAGTTTGACCACATTGTTAAATAAATCTTAACTTGTAAGGTTATCCGCGGTTTGCTTTGCTAGAATGCTGGCACATGCACGGAATTTTGAGCTATCGTTTTCGTCGAAGTACGCTTTATTTGTTTTTATTTCTTAGTATATTGGCAGGCGTAGGCTTAGCACGTGCTGTTAATTCACCGGGCAGTATATGGTCGTGGCTAATTCTGCCATTTTTAATAATCACACTGAGGCGGCAACAATTTATAACTCTCATATTACTTGTATTATTTGGGTTGAGCCTGGGCTGGTGGCGAGGATCGATTTATATGCATAAACTGGTGGACTATGAGCCATTTTACTATCAGAAGATCGCAATCACAGCGCGTGCTAACGAGGATGCACTTTATGGCAAAACTAAGCAGTTGGCATTTACTGCCAATGATATAACTCTGGAGGATGGCCAGAAGCTGACCGGCAAAATTCAACTGAGCGGCTTTGGCGTAAATGCCGTGTTTCAGGGTGATGAGGTGACAGCAACAGGCAAGTTATATCCGGGCTTTGGGGCCTACCAGGGCCGGATGAGTTTTGCGGTACTAAGCGTCACAGCCCATAATCCATCAATGGTATCGGAGATACGGCGCAAGTTCGCGGCCGGTATGCAGACAGCCCTGCCTGAACCATTAGCACCATTTGCCATGGGTTTACTGGTAGGCCAGAGGGCAAACTTGCCGGCAGAGGTTAAGCAGGATTTACTTATGGTAGGTTTAACGCACATTATTGCCGTATCCGGCTATAACCTGACGATTATTCTGCATGCCAGTAAACGATTGTTGGGTAAACGCTCCAAACGTATATCAACATTTCTATCACTAGCTCTGATCGCTGTCTTTTTATTACTGGCCGGAGCCAGTGCTTCCATTGTCCGCGCCGCGATAGTTAGCGTGTTAAGTATTGCAGCTGGCTATTATGGCCGCGCCTTTAAACCGCTTAATTTGATAGCTTTCGCGGCAGCAATTACTGCGTGGGCTAATCCTTTTTACATATGGAGCGATTTAAGCTGGTACCTGAGCTTTCTGGCTTTTTACGGAGTGATGATTCTGGCGCCGCTTATTCAGATCCGCTGGCCAAGCCGCTGGCATGACTCGTTAATTGCAGGCGTGGCACTGGAAAGCATCTGTGCCGAAATAATGAGTCTGCCGTTTGTGCTATATATATTTGGTCAGATGTCGCTTATTGGCTTGCCGGCCAATGTATTGGTTGTGACGCTGGTACCATTGGCTATGTTGCTAGGCATGGTAGCAGGATTGGCCGGTATGCTGACAGGAGCGGTAGCTGGTTGGTTTGCCTGGCCGGCGTCTCTTCTGCTCAGCTATATGCTGGACATTGCCCACCTTATGTCACATATACCGCATATTTTCATAGAAAACCGAAGCTTATCGCTCGCCGGCATGCTGGGACTGTATGTATTGATAACCCTCTTCACGATCATCTTACAGCACAAGACAAAACGCTTGAAGCCTGTTACAATAACAGATATGAATGAACCAAAAGTACGGGGATTATTAGCGTGAGTGGCCATAGTAAATGGTCGACTATCAAACGGGAAAAAGGTGCTAAAGATGCGGCGCGGGGTGCTGCCTTCACTAAGCTGGGTAATGCTATCGCCATTGCCGCCCGTGCCGGGACTGATCCGGACACAAACTTTGCTCTGCGCCTGGCCATAGACAGAGCCAAGTCCGCCAACATGCCGCTTAATAACATCCAACGCTCTATAGACCGGGTTAAAGATAAGCAAGCCGCTCAGCTCCAAGAAGTTATGTATGAAGGTTACGGCCCGGGCGGCGTCGCCATTCTGGCTGAGTGTGCTACCGACAATATCAACCGTACATACCCTGAAGTTAAACTGGCCTTCTCCAAACATGGCGGCAACATCGCCGAAAAAGGCGCCGTGGCTTTCCAGTTCGACCATAAAGGCATGATTCGCGTAAACGGCACAGGCGACGATGTACTTATGCAAGCCCTGGAAGCCGGCGCCGAGGACGTCCAGGAAGAAGGCGATGAATCCATAATCTATACTGAACCTAAGGAACTAGCCAAAGTCCGGGATACGTTGCGCGCTGCCGGTCTGGAAATCACCGAGGCCGAACTAACCTACGTCCCAAATACAACTATAGAAATTACCGATGCCAACACTGCCGGCAAAATCATGCGCCTTATGGACGCCCTCGAAGCCCTCGACGACGTCGTAAACACTCACGTAAACTTCGACCTCCCTGAAAAACTCCTGACCTAATGCTACAATGAAGCCGTGAACCGCTCCCAGGTAAAACTTGTTTTAGTCTTGGCAATACTATGGCTCGGCACGTTTTTCTTGGTCGCCTCACATGTCAATGTTAAGGGCTATAATAGTGAGTCAGAACAAACTTTTTTTACCGACAGTAGGGGTTATAATTTTGAATACAAGCAGGGTTTTCCGACTCCTTGGTACTCCAGATATTACCGGCTGACCGATAAGAGTTTAACTAAACGTTATGAAGGTAATATCCAATCGACTTGTGGCATATTTGATATGAGTTGTTCAAAAGTTGTGACCCCTCCATCAGATACGCTAGTCTGGCAAGACAAATCATTTAATGTCCTTGCCCTGCAGGCCATGCTTACCCTAATTCCAGTTATTTTGATCGCTCTAATTTATTATATATTGGAGAAATATGCGCATCATCGGCATTGATCCTGGTACCGGCATACTTGGTTTTGGTGTAATCCAGGTTGATAAGGGCCAGGCACGGCTGGTTGATGGCGGGGTGATCCGGACGCCGGTGAAGGAAGATGACGCGGTGCGGCTGCAGACGATTTTTGATGAGTTAACGGATGTTATTAAAGAAACCAAGCCCACAGAGATGTCGGTAGAAAAGCTGTTTTTTGCGCAGAATGTAACCACGGCTATGACGGTTGCACAGGCCAGAGGTGTGGTTCTGCTGTGCGGCAGGCAAGCCGGTTTAAATATCTACGAGTACACGCCGCTACAGATTAAGCAGGCACTTACCGGCTATGGCCGAGCCGAGAAAAAACAAGTCCAGGAGATGGTCCGCGTTATTCTGCAGCTTAAAGAAATCCCCAAACCTGACGACTGTGCCGATGCCTTAGCTGCCGCTATCACCCACTCCATGACCAGACGCTAAAAACCTTCAATACTTGCACACATCATAGTACACTGAATTTATGGAAAACATCACCGTTTATCAAGTTCAATATAAAGTTGTGGCTAATAAACTTAAAACTCTGTGGCAGCGAACAGGCTATCTTCGTGTAGGTAAAAAGTTGTCCCGTGATGAGATGAACAATCGCTAATGTGCAAGAAGATAAAACTAGTCAGTGCGATTAAGTCTCTCAATAGATGATTAAGCCGGAGAATGTTCCTACCAGGATTTTTATTGCGGCCGCTGAAGAAGCGGAAGCTGTCGGCTTTTCAGCGTACGCTCAGCAGCTTGGCGCTCTGTCATTGCAATCGCAAGCTTTTGAAAGTGAAGCGATCGAATCGGCCGTAAAAACTATATTTAATCGTGAGATTGTGGCTATTGATACGTTTGAAAAATTTGCGGAGTCAATAGGGTTTACGAATAGTAAGCAAGTCTGGGGTGCATTACTAAAGTATGCAAGACCTAGTCCATTGATTCAAGAGTTCAGCCAGTTCGAGACGTCAATATATGATTATAAACGTCGAGAGCGTCTATTAAAGCTGAAAGCTGAACATGGCTTACCAAATGAGTATGGCCGTATACTTCCGCCACCGCTAGATTTGGGCCAGTGTTTTGTCGATTTTGATAGTAGGTCAGGTACAGAACCGTTTCTGGATGTGGATCGTTTTCGGGCAACTCTGCAAAGTTATGAAAATCCTGATGAAGCGCTATCAGCAATTCCAAATATTAATGAAAAATCAACCGAGTTTATTAATCTTTTTACTGTAAAATAGTTTTACCTGGATTAATCATGAAAATTTCATTTACTGCCAAAGATAAACTTAGAATTAAAATCTGTTTAGCTATTTTGATCTTTGGTCTGTTGATTATAGGTGCGGCTTTCACGCCGTACAATAATCCACCGCAATGCGGGGAAGCGTATACAAGTCATCATGAACTGCAAACACCACAAAACTCTAGATGCATCATAGGCGCAAACATAGGTGGCGGGTTTGTATGGTTGCTGGGTATGGCTATAGCTATAGCGGGCGGCTTAACTTTAGCTGCAGTGGTTATATTAGTGTTGGTAAGAGGAAATGTAAGAAACCCCAGGGCCGGGCCACTGATTACAGCTCTGATAATAGGCTGTATCGTCCTGGCGGCTTGGTATTTTTTCATCGGGGCATCGGCTATAAAGCATGCTAAATATCAGGGGGAGATACAAAAGAGACAAGCAAGTTTTGTGCAATATAAGGGAACTCCTAAGCTAGGCGAGATATTGGGGCGATCGGCAGCAGTCACTGCTAAACCAAATGCGGAGAATGCTAGTTCCATTACCATGGACCTACATAGCTGTTCGCCCGGCGCGGCTAATGTTTCATATGTTAGTGGTACAACCCATTTTGCTTTCAGCGGCGTGAGAAAAATAGACGAATATCACGATTGGGAGTGCGTATTCTACGTTGGTGTAGAAAAGGTAAACCAGAAATGGGACGGTTTATTACACGCAAAGTGTGTATGGCGAATTTTAGATACTGTAGCCGAGAATCAACAAACATTTCAGGTTACTGGTACTGGGATTGAGTTCGGCGAATTTCCAAGCAACTGCACTGACTTACGGACTGGAGTTGTGCCTAGAGAACTAACTGACGGACCCTAGGTATGCGATAATAGGGCCATGATTACGACACTAAACGGGGTGGTGAGCGAGAAACTGACGGATGTGGTGGTGCTTGAGGTACAAGGGGTCGGGTATGGATTGCTGGTACCAGCTGAAGACTATGGTCTACTAAATAGCGGGGAACCAGCAAAGCTGTATATTTACGAGCATATCCGGGAGCAGGCTCATGATTTGTTTGGATTTTTAACAAAGGATACTAAAAGTCTGTTTGAACAGCTGTTGGAAGTAAACGGGGTCGGGCCTAAAATGGCTCTTAACATGTTAAGTATCGGGTCAGGACAAGACGTACGCCAGGCTATTGCCTCTGGAGAGGTGAAGTTTATACAAAGAGCAAATGGCGTAGGGAAACGAGTGGCCGAACGCATTGTCGTTGAGCTTAAGGACAAGGTCGGCCTGATAGGCGTGGATCTGGAAGCAACCGGCCTGCTACAAAGCGAAGCTAATTCTATGAAAGACGAGGCTGTGGAAGCCCTGACGGCCTTAGGTTATTCATCTCAAGACGCTACCCGCGCTCTGCGCGGTATAGATCCTGAATTGCCTACGGCCGACCGTATTAAGCAGGCTTTAAAAGTAAATTCTAAGTGAACATACCCCTAGTAAAGTTTGATAATGGACAGGAAATTCCGCAAGTCGGGTTGGGTACCTGGCAGTCTAAGGATCTTAATCAGTACAACACAGCTTTCGAGGTAGCAATTGAAGCAGGCTATCGCCACCTTGATACAGCCCAAGCATATAATAATGAAGAATTTCTAGGCGCAGCCTGGCAAGAATCTGACCTAAAGCGCGAAGAGCTGTTTATAACAACCAAAATTGCTGTCCAAAACTTCGGTAAGCATAAAGCAGCCCGCAGTTTTGCAAAATCATTGGAACGTCTGCAGACTGATTATGTTGACCTGCTTTTGTTACATTTTCCCGTAACATTTCTTCGTAAAAAGACCTGGCAGGCAGTGGAAGAAATACAAGCGGCCGGTCAGGCCAAATCAATCGGCGTTAGTAATTACACCATCAGGCACTTGGAAGAGATGAAAAACTACGCCAAAGTGCTGCCGGCGGTAAACCAGGTCGAACTGCACATCTTTCTACAGCAGCCGGAACTGATCAAATACTGTCAGGATAACAAAATAGTAGTTGAGGCCTACGCCCCGCTAGCGCACGGTAAGCCTATGGATGATCCCGTTGTGATTGACATTGCCAACAAACACAACAAGACTTATGCCCAGATCATGTTACGTTGGCTCATCGAGCAGGACTTGGTAGTATTAGTCAAATCTATAACGCCGAGTCGCATTCGTGAAAACATTGAGATCTTCAATTTTCAGCTTGACGACAAAGATCACAAGGTTCTTGCCGGGCTCAACCGCGACTTGCGCACCTGTTGGAGTCCTGTCCACATACCCTGATGGAAGTCGTCTGGGTTATACTAGTAAGTAATGATTGATCGGATTTTGAATACGGCGGATGAGCCGGCTGACGAGCAGGAAGCAGTGCTGGAAGTTACGCTGCGGCCGCGGGATTTTGCTAATTATATCGGGCAGGAAAAGCTAAAGGAGAATCTTAAACTGGCAATTGACGCCGCGACCAAGCGGGGTGAGCCGCTTGACCATGTTTTATTACATGGGCCGCCAGGACTCGGCAAAACGACCATGGCTAGTGTGATTGCGCATGAGATGGGAGCACAAATCCGCATAACTTCCGGGCCGGCCATCGAACGGGCAGGGGACCTGGCAAGCCTACTGACCAACCTTCAAGATGGCGACATCTTATTCATCGACGAAATCCATCGCCTCAATCGCACCGTAGAGGAAGTCCTATATAGCGCCATGGAGGATTTTAAACTGGATATAATGCTGGGTAAGGGGCCTTCGGCCCGTAGTCTGCGGCTCGATCTGCCGAAGTTTACCATTATCGGTGCTACTACCCGTACGGGTGCCTTGGCAGCGCCGCTGCGTGACCGTTTTGGTATGATTCACCGGTTACCTTTTTATACGAGCGGCGAAATAGAACGGATTATTATGCGGGCAGCTAAAATTCTGGACGTCAAAATTGATAAACCTGCCGCTGCGGAACTTGCTAAAAGATCCCGGCTGACACCGCGTATCGCCAATAGGTTGCTGAAACGGGTGCGCGACTATGCCGATATTAATGGCGACGGAATTATCGACACAAAACTTAGTTTCAAGGCTCTAGAGCTGTTAGATATCGATGAACTCGGTCTGGACGCTGCAGACCGTATGCTGCTGGAATCTATAATCGATAACTATAGCGGCGGACCGGTTGGTGTGGAAACTCTAGCGGCTATGACGGCTGAAGAGCGGGGAACTATAGAAGACTTTTATGAGCCTTATCTGATGCAAATCGGTCTTCTGGAGCGTACCCCACGCGGCCGCAAGGTAACGCACAAAACCTACAAACACCTCGGTAAAAGTCCGGAAAATAACAACCAGCAGCCAGCCCTGCTATAAGCTATAATTAAAGATATGCCGCCAGAACAACCAAGTCCGCAACCTGTCCAACCAACTATACATAATCCGTTATCTGTTATGCAGCCGGGAGAGCAGACTCTATTTGAGCTCAAGCGGCACCCTATTGGTATCCTGGCCAGCTATATTATGACCGGCATTATCCTGATTGCTTTAGGAGTGGTAGTCTTTGTAGTTGCGCCAGGTATTATTAACAGTGGTGACAGTGGCCAGGTCAGAACTATCGGCGGCCTGTTATTTTTGATATTCGCGGTGCTTTGTCTGGTATTTAATTTTATTGCCACCATTATCTACTGGGGGAATAAATGGATACTGACAGATGACAGCATTACCCAGATTAGTCAAACCGGTCTGTTCAAAAAAGAGTCCAGCCAGCTAGGTCTGGATAGCCTGGAAGATGTTACCGCTGAAAAGAACGGTATACTCGCGCAAATGTTTAATTACGGGTTGCTAAAAGCTGAAACGGCTGGCCATCGCAGTAAATTCGTGTTCAACTTCTGCCCTAACCCAAACTATTATGCCAAGCTTATACTGGAAGCTCACGAGAAAGAAGATCTTGAACGGCTGAAGCTGGGCTCTCGTGAAGATGATCCTCAGGAACCTGCTTTGGCGCAGCCTAGGCCAGGCCCGGGTTTGACCGATAACCCGGCAGATTCAGGCAGTAATAATAACACCTACCAGTAACTCTATATTAATAAAGTTTATTGAAACGGATTACTGCGGGCCTGGTCAAATAGTGCCTGCACGCTAACACTATTGTCTTTTAAAGATTCTAACTGCTTAACGACTTTTGGATCAATGCGGGGTACTTGAGCGGCTTTAACCTGGCTAGTGACAGCATCACTGGACGGCTGAGCCTGAGCGAGACTATTTATACGGAATAGGACGAAACCATAGAGAGCGCTCAAGAAAACAATGAATACTAAAAAGCTGTACTTGCGGAATTTTGCAATATTGCTGCTCAGTTTATCAATCCCCAGCCTAAGACTCTGTTTTTGTATATTCATGGTTTTATGTACTCATTTAAGGTTAACGAAAAGGACAAGTAGTCGCGATTTTTACTATCAGGCTGTAGGGTTATGGTACTAACCTGTGCTGTTCGACGGTTATGCTCCAGGGCACCCAGAAAATTAATAAATTTGCTGTATTTAACTGGTTGGTGAGGATCGCCAGTGACAGTTATAGCTAATAAATAGACTCCCGGAATGTTTTTTACCGGTTGCAGTTGGGACAAACCTGCAGTTTTAGTATTGGCTCCGGCGGCTGGTGCTGGTACTGCTGGTGCAGCCGAAGCTGGTGAACCGGCACTTCTAGCCGAGCTGTTGCCTAGTGTTGAAGCAGGAAAGGTTATAGACGCTAAACTTATGTTATTGCCGGTTGCAATGTTGACAATTTCGCGGACAGCTTCAGCCTGATTTTTATCTTCAGGCACTACTGACTTAGCTATTTTTTCGAGATCCCCATATTTCTTTATATCTTTCTTAGCTTTGGCTAAAGTTAATTGCTCTTGGTTGAGAGCTAAATCCTTGGCCTTTAGACCGGTTAATTTAGCAGCCTGTGAACCGAGCAGGTTGTTTATACCATAGGCACCGGCAACCAAGCCTATAAAAAGCACTCCAATAGTTGCTAACAAAATCAGGTAGAGACGCTTACTGGTCATGGTTTAGTAGCTTTGCTATTTATTAGTAGGTAGGGGTTATTGGCAGCAAACAATGCCCGGACTGTCACGTTACAAGGATAAAGACTATTTGTGGTGGTTGCGGGATCACTGCTACAGCTAATGCTAACTATGTCAGCTTTACTGAAAATTCTATTTTTCGGATCGGCTAGATTGATCTGTACTTGTGTCGCGGAATTATAGTCCGTGGCTGTAGCTGAGATATCAATAGCGCCTTGAGTCTGGTTGATATTAAGGCCGGTAAGGCTGCTATTGGCAGGGATCACTGTAGCGATTTGTTTTAGAAGTTGCGAAAACAATACCTCTTGCCCAAGTACTTTGACGACTAGTTTAAAACTACTGCTAATATCTTTAATTTGCTGCTGGGTAGCCACGAATTTTTCCTTTTGAAAAGTAGCCTCGGTAGCCGCGATTTTATTACTGTATTGTAAACTGGATTGACGCAGAGTTAGCAAACCGTATGTAGCAATAGCGCCAAGACCAATGAGACCAATCAAAAATATTGCTACCCACTTGCGCAAAACTACATTGCGGCGGGCATACCGGTAATCAGTCTTAATGCTTGGCGGCAGAAGATTAATCATGCTAAAAATACCTCACGCGCGTTCGCCACGCTTAATCCGGCTACCGTAGCATACATAGGCCTGTCGGCTGCTGAAGGTGGTTGCAGCCCTTTGTAACTGAAATATTGCCAGGGATCAGTGTGCCTTACGGCTAATCGCAGAGCCTGAGTAAAGTATTCACTAAGTCCGGGCATATTGGCGCCGCCGCCTATTGTGATTATCTGCCTGATTGGCCGCTCTGACCCGTAACGCTCTTCGTAATAACGGATCATGCGGCGAATTTCTTTGACTATTTGTTCCAGGGTTGGCTCTAGTGCTTGCTTAATTTCGTCTTGTTTCTTGCTAACACCTAAGCCATAACGGGTTTTGATCATTGCGGCTTCCGAAACAGTTACTCCCAGCTTACTTTTTATAAAACTAGTGAAGTTTGCGCCGCCCCCCTGGACGGTACCGATAACAAGCGTATGTTTATCAAATATACTTATATCTGAGGACTGCGCACCAAAATCAATTATAAGAGCCGGCTCGGTACTATTTGTGTCAAGTGAAAACAGTCGTCCGGACGAGCTTAAAGTCGGTTCTATAAGTACAACCTCGAGTCCCAGAATGCGGGCTAACTCCAGATATGAATCAACGATAACCCGAGGTACAGCTACTACAAACAGTTCAGTCGCATCAGCGCTCTGTTTCACCACTTCATAGTCTAAGTAGAGTTCCTCAAGGGGCATAGATATATATTGCTCTGCTTCTAATTCGACTGCTTCCTGAAGCTCGCCAGGTTGCAATTTTGGCAGCTGCAAGGAGCGGGTAAAACTTCGGTAGGCGGGTATGGCTATGGCGGCACGCCGGGTCGTAATATCACCGATGAGATGATTTTTGAATAGATCAAAGGCAGCTTCAGCTATGATCTCCGGACGGACTACAACACCATCCTGTTGGGAAGTTTTGTCAAAATCGGCGTAGCCGTAACCAATAATGCGTGGGTTCTGGTTTTTGAGTGAGGTGTTAAGCGGTGTTTTCACCGACTGCATTACTTTTATAGAACTATGGCCGATGTCTAAGCCAAAAAGCGGTTTATCGTGAAAAAAATTAGGAGTTTTGACTGTTTTCATTAATGCTACCCACCTAGGCACTCATACTTGAATTTTAGTATAACAGAATTAACTCCAAGCGTATCTGTTTTTAGCATATCCTTACTGCCCCCGGTAGCCTTTAACTACCCAGGTAGTAGGACCACCGGTGCCAGTAGAAGTGCCAAAAGTTATAGTGCCGGTGTTTGAAAGCTTGATAGTTTGACCAATCAAAGCACCAATCTGGCCAGAATTGCCTACTTGAACCTGCGACCAGTAGGCATAGAAGATAGTATTTGGGGCGGAGGACGATTGCTGCAAAGAGATAGTAGTTATAGATCTTGAAGCAGCCAGGGCTGTGCCCGTGACACTACTACTATCTACCGAACAGCCTGTACCGCAGTAGTAGGTTAAGATTTCAAAACCTGTATTGCTGGAGTTGGATACTAGCTGAGCGCTTTGGTTAAAAGTAGCGCCAGCTGAGCCATCGACCATAATATGCGGGGCGGTAGCCCCTAAAGAGTCGGCTACTTTTATTTGGGCAGTATTTCCGACACTTAGATTTCCTGTAATCCAAACATTTCCCAGAACGGTTACTATACATTTGAGGCCGACGGAGACATTACCAGTGATCTTAGTATTGGCCGGCCAGGTGACAGTTTGGTTTCCCGAGCATGAGGCAGTGGTGCCTGTCATAGTATTGACTACAGCTGTTTTCTGAGCAGCCCGGTCATAGACCGGTAAGGGCTGTGGAGCGACCGTACCACTTACCAGGCCAGGATTGCTCATTCCGCTGCCGTTGGTCTGATTGGTTGCCTTAACTGACCCATAAATATGTGCAGTGTTATTGATGGTAATAGGCTGGCCATTTTCTCCACTATTACAGACACGCGGATAAGTCGTATCTGCCGGGTTGGGACAGATTTGATGAGCAACCTGAACACTTACGGGAGTTGTACTCAGGCCGATCTGTGCTGAATTAGACAGGTTGATCTCGCCGTTGATAAATACAGCGCCGCCAACTATTTTTGAACTGTTGCTCATAAATAAACCGCCAGCCCCGCTAATAACGCTAAAATTACCACTGGTAACGGGTCGTAAATCAACGTATATTTTTACTGAACGGGCAGCAGTGGTATTTGAAGACGGCCAATACGTGCGGCCAGTGATCGCTACGGTTTTAGCGGTAGCGTCGCCGGTAACACTGGCAAAATAGGTAGTGCGCAACTTGCTGTCACTGTGCAGGGTTGTTTCGCCGCTGGTGCCGCTCCAAGTGTTATCTTGGCTGATCTGCTCTACAGCATAATCAGCGCCGGCATCTGCAGCCAGTTGTGCTTCGGTGTGCAGTTGGTCAAATCGGGCAACCTGGAAACTGGTAAGCGATAATTGCATATAGTACATGGCCAGCAATATCAGAAATGGCAACGTAATTAAAAATACCAGTATAATTGAGCCGCGCTGACTCTCTGCTGTTCGGTGTAATTTCATCTTAAAACTTAAAACCTGTTTCTTAATGTTACACGCATGTTGGTAGTTAGATTGAGCTGGTTTCCGGGCGCGTTACGCTTCATGTTGAGCGTAATGTTAACTGATCGCGCTAGTGAGGGTGTGCTGGTTTGCACGGCGTTTTGATCATAAAGAGTAAAATTCATAGTGTTAACGTAGGTAGCAAGCTGGATGTCGGCAAGGCAGCTATTAGTGGCTAGATTTGACGGACAAGTTGTCTTGAGGCTGTTACCAGTTGCATTGGGATTAGCCAGTTTACGTTCCATAAGTTTGCTGCCGTTTTTGTAATAGACTAGTTCATTCATATAAGGACTACCGGTATCAGGATCAATAATATAGTCATGCGCGGCCGACAATGCCGGTATGGCTATAATGATCACAAACGCGCTGTTGTTAGTATTCCAACCACCGGAGGGGGCATTTGGATCGCTGGTCTGGTTACTCTGCCGAACACCGTCGCCGAAGCGCAGATTTGTAACTGTCGAACGCAGCAGGTTTTGCGAACTAATGGTTATTTCGGACAGCTCGTTATTACGGGTCATGAGCACCAAATAACTACTTGCCATACCTATAAAAACTACAGCGACAATTGCCATAACGCTTATTGATACCAACAGCTCAACAAGTGTAAAGCCAGTCTGGCCTTGTTTGATAGGGGAGCTATTGTCCAACACCGAGTTCTCCGATGTATGTAGTATAGGGGTAAGAACTGGTCTGCCCATTATCCTTATAAGTAACTGTTATGTCGATTTGCTTCAAGCCGCTGGCCGGACTGCTTATAGTCATAGAGGCACTTCGTGAGGGGGGTAGTTGTGAAGATAGTTCGCTGGTCAGATTGCTAGTGCCCACACTCAAACCATTAAAACCAATATTACGCAGGGACTCTACCTTGGCCTCCGCGTATGAATTAGTCAGGTTAAGGTATCTACCGCGTGAAGCCGTATGGACGTAACTCGTCACCACCTGGTTTAAAGACATGGTTACGACTGCTGCTACCGCGATTGACACCAGTACTTCTACGATGGTGAAACCATCTACTTTTTTCGAAGTTTTCATGCTTATGGCTTATTATATAGCTTCACGTTTCGTCAGTATATTACTTAATGGAGGCTGCAAAGGTTTGGCTTCACTTGTAACTTAATCAAGCTTTACAAAAAGTCCCAGGCGTATTCCCGGGACTTTTTTAACTAGTACTGTAGATATTTAGTCTAGGTTGTTCTTAACTACAGTCGCCGCGCCGTTAACAGTACCTTCGTAGCTCGCGGTTAGAGCATACGTCGCGCAGTTGGTGTCAGTGGCCTCACAGCTGGCGCCACTACTGTCTTTCACAGCATAAGCGTATGACTTAAGTGCCGGTGCTGCGAGCAGCGTCTTACTTTGCGTTGCGTTCGAAGGATCGATTAGCGCCCCCGTATCAAGACTCTTCATGTTGGTGCTCAACCAACTAGCACTATTCATATCAGTCAAGCTGGGGTAGTATCCATTCTGACTATAGAAAGCTTCAAGTTGCGTTTGTATTGTACTGACATCAGTAGACCGTTTACTATTACGGGCTTTTGCCTGAATACCACTGTAAGTAGTTATGACGAGTAACGCCAATATACCGATGACTACGATTACGATCAAAAGTTCGACAATCGTGAAGCCCTGATTTCGTTTTTCCTGAGCAGATCTTTTTATAGAGATCATGAGAGCCCACCCTCCTAATAATTAATGTTTACTATTGATCTTTGAAGCTCAGCAGTTACTGCGGCTGCAAGTATCTGGGTATGATTATAACCATAAGCGTCATGAGGTCAAGCATTCTGTGGAAAAATAGCAGACGCCATTATTTGATATTTTTACTGAGATTGGCGATAGGACCCATGACGCTAGCAGCTATCAAACCAACACCGGCGCCGAGAAATATTATCATAATCGGTTCGATGATAGCAGCTAAGCCATCTATAAGTACCGTTACCTCTTCTTCGTAAAAATCGGCGATCTTGGTTAACACAGTGTCTATTTGACCAGTCTCTTCACCCACCATGAGCATCTGCGATACAATAGGTGGAAAATGTTTACTGCGGCTGATTGGTTCACTAAGCGGTTTACCATTTTCGACTTCTTCAGCTGCTGCTGTTAGCTCGGCTTCGATAACCTTGTTGCCTAAAGCGGCGCCGGTAACCTCCAGCGCGTCCAGTACGCTTACACCGGCGCCCATGAGTGAAGCGAAGGTTCTAGAAAAGCGGGCAATCGCTACTTTGAGGATAATAGTGCGGGCAATCGGTATACGCAGCAATAAAGAGTGGAACTTAAACTTACCGCCTGGTGTTTTAATATAACGCAGCAGGTAAATAGTAGCTATAAAGCCTAGGATTAGGAGGAAAATCAGATTGGGCAGACTGGAAAGTATGGGTATATGAAGAGGACCAAGAATGGTTGGTTTGGCACAGAAGTTACTGAAGTTTAAGAGCACCTGGGTATAAATTGGCAGCTTGGCACCCGGACCACCCAAACTAAGCAATATACCACCCAGTTTTGGCACAATGAATAGCATAATACCGAAGAATGCTATCACTGTGACACTTAGAATAACAAGCGGGTACATCATGGCACTTTTGATTTTTTTGCGAATTGTGGCATCCTGTTCCACTTGTGTTGCTAAACGTTTCAAAATGTCATCTAAGATACCGCCCTCTTCTCCGGCACGCACCATATTGACGTAGACATCAGAAAAGACGGTAGGATATTTGCTAAAAGCGTCGCCAAGCGGTATGCCGCTCTCAATATCTTTAGTAACACCGGCCAAGACTTCGCGCATGTAGGGGCTGCTAACGTCACTCTGAAGGGCTGCAAAGGAACGGGTAAGTGGTACACCGGCTGAAATCATTGTTGAAAGCTGTCGGGTGAAAATCACCAAATCGCTTAATTTGACTTTCTTCTTAGGTCCAAATAGAGAACTTAACGCGCCTTTCCCTTTAGTTTTACCAGCTTCAATAAGTAATGGGTGAACACCTTGCTTCTGAAGCAGGCCCAGAAGAGCTTGCTTATTAATAGCTTCAGCACTGCCCGTTATAGTTTTACCGTCGTGAGTCATGCCTTTGTAAGTAAACTGCATAGCTTATTCTTGCGCCTGACTAGTAGCTCTCAGCACCTCTTCTATGGTTGTCTGGCCACGGAGTGCTTTAATAAACCCATCCAGCTGAATGGTCAGCATATGATCTTTTATAGCCGCTTCTTCAATTGCTTCACTTGAGCTGTTACTAACGATCAGCTGCTGGATGGCGGTTGTATTAGTAAGGACCTCATAGATACCGATACGGCCTTTAAAGCCGGTATGGTTACAGCTATCACAACCGCCATCATGCGACTTCCACAGACGAGTTATAGTAGTGCTGGTACTACTTAGCTCGTCTGTCCCGGCATCTTTATGGTTGCTTAGTGAACTGATGCCATCCTGTAAAGCTTTTTTTTCTAACTCATGCATTTGTTTAATACCGCCATTGCGTGCCAGCTGGAAACTTTTTATGAGCTGTTTAAGCATAACGGCGTCAGGCCTGTAAACTTCATGGCAATCAACACAAAGCCGCCTTACTAATCGCTGGGCTATTACTATTCTTACCGTACTGGCAATTAGAAATGGCTCAACACCCATATTTAACAGCCGGGGCAGGCACGTGGCGGCGTTACTGGTGTGCAAAGTGCTAAAAACTAGGTGGCCGGTCAAAGAAGCCTGTACGGCCAGGTCGGCTGTTTCGCCATCACGGATTTCGCCAACCATGATGATGTTTGGATCTTGCCTTAGAAGTGCCCGCAGACCGCCGCTAAAAGTCATACCGGCAACTGAATTGACCTGAGTCTGATTGGCGCCAACAATATGGTACTCTATCGGATCCTCTACAGTTGAGATATTGACATTCGGTGTATTTAATAAGCTGAGCACGCTGAACAATGTGGTAGACTTACCCGAACCGGTAGGGCCTGTTACCAGTACCATACCATGAGGTTGGACGATAGCATTCTGGAGATTGGCTAAAGCAGTTCCCCAGAAGCCCAGTTCAGTGAAATCAGCCGCTTTAGCCGATTCGTTCAAGATACGAATAACAATCTTTTCACCGTCTAAAATAGGCAGGGAGGAAACTCTTAAGGCATAGACCTGGCCGCTTATCTGGACTTTGAAGCGGCCGTCTTGTGGTGCCCGATGTTCGTCAATCTTTAAATTACTTAATATTTTAATACGGCTAACTAGTGACCCGAGTAGTTTCCGGGGCAATTTATTCGCTTCGCGCAATAAGCCGTCAATACGGTAACGGATTACAACAAAATTTTCGCGTGGCTCTATGTGGATATCACTAGCTCCGGCTTTGACACCGTACTCGATAATTATGTTAATTGTCTGCGCGACCGGTGAATCTTCAGCCAGATCACTTTCATCGACCTCCTCATTATCGTCGGCATCATCATTACTGGCGATAACTTTAGTAAGTTCGCTGCTAATGTTATCCCTGTACTGATCCAGGGCAGCCTGCATTAAGCTGGTAGTCGTTATGTGTACTTTAAGGTTGTTACCAAGCTGTTTCTGCAGGAAGTTTAATGCCTGGATATCATCGGGATCTTCCATGGCCAATAATTTTGTGCCTTGTGCGTCAACATCAAATACTACAGCATTGTACTGCCTGGCTATACGTTCCGAGAGTAATTTAAGCATTTCATGATTAATCTCCCGGGCATTTAGCTCCACAAAAGGTATTTCAATCTCATCAGCGTAAAGTTTAGTGAGGCCTTTTTCATTGAGCAGGTTATTCTTAATAACCAGGTCTTGCAACGGCTTTTTATCGCTGGCCTCCTGTTCTTGCAGGCTTGCCAGCTGTTCTTTGCTGAACTCGCCGCTTTTTTCGAGGAGTTTTTTTACTAATGAATCAGGTATATGCATAATCTGACCCCTGTAGCAGACCTTTTCTTATTGGCAATTTTTATGTTAATAGATTCATCCATCCTGGACTCATTTTAGCAAGTCATCCGTAAAAACGTAAGCAGTACTTTGATAGAATGCTCTGGATATAACTATTAAATTTATATTAATTAAAGATAAAATATACCACCATATTAAGCTGTAACAGTTTCCATTCGATTACCTCCTCTGTATAGTGCTAAAATATTAATAACCGGGTGGAAGCAGGTAATTGACCAAGGAGGTTGAAAGTGGCTGATAGTAAAACTACTAAAGAGCTAAAGGAAGCAAAAGACAGCAGGAATAGTACTGCTGACGGCAAGGCTAAGGCTCTGGGGCTGGCACTTGAAACTATCGAGAAGCAGTTTGGCAAGGGATCTATCATGAAGCTTGGCGACGCTTATAATACAGCGGTAGAAACTACGTCAACAGGCGCGCTAAGTCTGGATATTGCCCTGGGCGGAGGTATTCCAAGAGGCAGGGTTGTTGAGGTCTATGGACCTGAATCATCCGGTAAAACTACTCTCACCCTGCACGCTATAGCTGAAGTTCAGCGGTCCGGTGGTACGGCCGCCTTTATTGATGCCGAGCACGCGCTTGACCCGGCTTATGCTAAGCGCATCGGTGTTGATGTGGAGAATCTGCTTTTGAGCCAACCGGATAATGGCGAGCAGGCGCTGGAAATTGTCGAAACTTTAGTACGTTCAAACGCCGTCGATCTGATTATTGTAGACTCCGTAGCAGCTTTGGTACCGCGGGCCGAAATAGAAGGTGAAATGGGCGACAGCCATATGGGTTTACAGGCTCGCCTAATGAGCCAGGCCCTCCGAAAACTAACCAGCGTAATCAGCCGCAGCAAAGTTACTGTTATTTTCATCAACCAGATTCGTATGAAAATCGGTGTTATGTTTGGCAACCCGGAAACGACTACGGGCGGTAATGCCCTTAAATTCTACGCTTCAGTTCGCATGGACATCCGGCGCATAGGGCAGATCAAGCAAGGCGAAGAGATTATCGGCAACCGCACCCGGGTTAAAGTCGTCAAAAACAAAATTGCCCCGCCTTTCCGCCAGGCTGAATTCGACATCATGTATAACGAAGGTATTAGCGTAAGCGGTGACATTCTTGATTTAGCTGCCACTGCCGGTATCATTGAAAAGTCCGGGGCTTGGTATGCCTACAATGACTCCAAAATAGGTCAGGGCCGCGAGGCCACTAAAACCTACCTTCAGGAAAATCCCAAGCTTCTAACTGAACTGGCCGCAAAAGTCCGGGCCGCCGAAACCGCCAAAGAGTAAGCTTTGAAACGGGCCGTAATATTGCACGGAACGGGCGGTTCGCCGGAAAGCAACTGGATTTCTTGGGTGAAAGCTGAGCTGAAAGAGTGTGGTTACGAAGTATGGGTCCCTTTGTTGCCGAACAATAGCACTCCGCAACGACGACTCTATAATGACTTTCTCCTCGAATCTGATTGGAATCTTGTAGATAATCTCGTAATCGGTCACTCCTCAGGCGCGGTAGGCATACTAAATCTGCTTGAAGATGAGCGCTGTCCGCACATAAAAACTGCTGTTTTGGTTAGCGCTTGGGCGGATACTTCTAGGGCAAATCTGGCTCATGACGGCTTAACCAGAGAGCGATTTAAAGATCTCTTTCCGTCAGGTGGCTTTAAATTTAATATTATTAAACAGAAAGCTGACCATTTTCTGTTTATACACGGAACTGATGACCCATACTGCCCTCTTGATCAGGCTGAATGGCTTACTGAAAAAATTGACGGTAAAATCATCATTGTGCCAGCAGGAGGCCATCTTAATAAGACATCGGGCTTTACTAAACTGCCACAGCTGACGCAAGCTCTTAAGGAGCGCAACTGGCTTTGAGACAACAGCTTATCTTAATTTATTGTTAATGAGGTTCAACAAGTCTCACATTATTATGCATCACATGAAGATTACGAGTATAAAACAGCAAGTTAAGCGGAGTGATCGATACTCTATTTTTGTTGACGGAAAATATGTCTTTTCGCTAAGTGAGGTCGCCTTACTGGAGAGCAAGTTGGTCAATGGACAGGAACTTAGCGAAGAGCAAGTGGGGAAGTATAAACAGCTGTCAGCCGACGATAAATTGTATAATCTGGCATTGCGATATGTGGCTATTCGACCACGTACCAAATGGGAAATAAAGACGTATCTGGAACGTAAGAAAGCTTCCCCTACCCTGTTAGATATATTACTTAACAAGTTAAGTAATATTGAGTTAATTGATGATGAAAAATTTGCTTTATCGTTTGTAAATGACCGCCGTTTGCTTCGCCCTACCTCTCGCCGCAAAATGATTATGGAATTAAGGAAGAAACATGTGACAGACGATATAATCCAAAAGGCTATCGGACATGAAATAACCGACGAGCAGACTGCTCTCCAAACTATTGTCGAACGTAAACGGCGTCAGACTAAATACCAAGACAACCTAAAGCTTATGCAGTATCTGGCGCGCCAGGGTTTTGATTATAATGATATCAAGACAGCTATTCAAAATAAGTCGATCGACTAAAATTGCAGATAGCCGACGTCTATGATAACCGAAAAGCCTAAGCAATAACCGCGGGAGCATTAACAGGGGCTTTTTTGGTCAGTTCATTAATAATTATGCGCTTAGGGGTGATCTCGTTGATCTGGGTGCGGTCAATACTGAGTGAGGTGCTGCTCAGATTTTTGAGTATAGACTGAGCTACATAAATTTTCTGTACGAACATTGTCTCTGTCTCTGTGGCATAATCACTGACTTTTCCGACCTTTTCCTTATCAATCGTTACGACCTGTTTGCCGATCACCTCAAAGTCTAGTTCCATAACTTTTTGTAAGCGCACCAGGTCTTCAGGCTCAACCAATACATCGTGGTCATTGACCACGTATCCATTAGTCAGAACATCGCGAATATCCTGGTACAAAAGCACCAGTTGACGTTTATCAAAACGATCCTGACAGTAAAATCCCTCGACTTTTAGGTTATCAGGATTGATGATAGGGGAGGTGACAGCGGCAATAGTCATACCAGTACGTAACGACAGAACAGATTTATTCAGTAAATTTGCACTCAGCTGCAGCATTCTTCTAGTATAGCGCGTCGGGTCGGCCGACAGCCAGAACCTTATTATCTTTAAGCAATAGGAAGAAGGTAAATTAAATAATTTAATGTTTGAAGCACTTACAAAACGTTAGTGCTTGCTTTGATTCTCTGTGCGTAAGTACAATCACCTCTACCATGCGGCGAAACATGATATTTACCTCAACAATTACGTTCAGTTTACTGCTCAACTTATTGATGGTTGGTCCGGCAATACACGTAGCGGCTGAGGCGGCTAAGGTGCCCTCCCTCACCATTAGCCAGCTTAAAGTCACGAGTAGTAATGGCCAATTCATTACGCTCTATAACGGGACTAATACTGTGCTAGACATGAGCAAGTATCAATTGGAATACTTTAACAACTACGACCTTACTAAGGCTACAAGCAGCAAACTTATCGCTTTGTCGGGCATGGTTCCGCCGCATGGTTATTTTATGGTTAATGACAGCGCATTGCTGCTTTGCTATCAGCTGACAATTGATTCGGTCTCGCTCGGCTTTTCCAGTACGGCTGGTTTAGTGGAGGTGCTGGCGTTTAACCAGTCTAACCCGGGTGCCGCAGTGGCCCCAGTTTTGCAAGATTATGTCGGCTGGTCCAAAACAACCGCTGCTGGCGCGCAAACTCTTCCGGTTAATACTAATGCTTTTTTGCAACGGCTGCCCGTAGATGCGCGCAATAATCCCATAGTTCCTACACCTGGAACAGGCTCGTGGCAAACGGTGCAGCCTGATGTTGCCAATGCCTGTAATCTTATCACTGGCATCACGGGAACGTCAGTTCCAACTGGCCTTAGCCAACTTTTACCTGCCAGTGAACCACCATCTACCATTGTTAATTTATCTACCGAAGATAACAGCGGGCCCGCTCCGATTAGTGCCGGTAGTTTGCCGGCAAGCGATATCGGCCTGATGGCGCCGCAGGTCACCGAACTATTACCAAATCCAATCGGCACTAGTAACGATACAACTAACGAATATATCGAGCTCTATAACCCTAACGGGGTTAGCTTTGATCTGAGCGGCTTTGTTTTACAGTCCGGTATAACTAGCTTGCATAATTACACTTTTCCGACGGGGACTAGCTTGCCAGCACATAGTTTTAAAGCTTTTTACTCAAAAGATACAGGCCTAAGCCTCAGTAATAGTGGCAGTCAAGTCAAGCTGCTTGATCCGCTGGGCAACTCTATCTCCGCTGCTGAGGTGTATGGTACGGCTAAGGATGGTCAGGCCTGGGCGCTGGCCAAAGGCAAGTGGTACTGGACTACTTCTCTGACGCCGGGTGTCGCTAACATCATTAAACAGCCATCCTTGGATAAAAAGGCAGGCAGTTCTAACGCTAAAGCTAAGTCCAATAAGACCGCTGCGAGCAGAATCAAGTCTGCAAAAACAAAAAAAGCATCTAAAACAATGTTAGCTAACGGCAGACCAGAGAAGCCTGCTGCGACACAAATTCACCCTTGGACGCTTGCCCTGATTGCCGGCCTCGCGCTACTATACGGCGTATATGAGTACCGCGCGGATCTGGCAAACCGAATCTACCAGCTTAAAAGATACTTTAGATCTCGCCGCGCAGATCGGGTCTAAACTTCGTGGCGGTGAAGTAATTGTATTAGTCAGTGATCTGGGTGGGGGTAAAACTGCTTTCGTACGAGGTCTAGCCCTCGGCATGGGAATTAAGGAAGCCGTCAAAAGTCCCAGTTTTACCTTGGGCAATCAATACCAGGGCGGCAAGCTCACACTCCATCATCTCGACTTTTACCGCTTGAGTACACCGGGTATAATGCTAGATAGTTTGGCAGAGATTTTGGACGACCCAAAAGCAGTAGTAGTTATAGAATGGGCTGAAGTGGTAAAGGAAGTTTTGCCAAACCAACGGCTTACGGTGAATCTTCGAGTCACTGGCGAAACAAGGCGGGAAATACGATTTGAATATCCTAAACGGCTAAAATACCTACTTACTATTAACACTTAACATGTAAAGTATATGCTAATACTGACAGTACGCACAGATAAACCAGAAGCCGAGCTAGGCTTATTCCACAACGAAGCTAAACTTTCATATACCCTGTGGCTTGCACATCGCCAATTGGCCGAGACCATCCATAAAAACACAAAAACTTTACTGAAAAAGAATAAATGGGAAGATATACAAGGAATAGTGATTTTTAAGGGGCCGGGCAGTTTTACTGGCTTACGTATTGGTTTCAGTGTGGCTAATGCCCTTGCCAGCAGCTTGCAGATTCCTATTATTGCTACTGGGGGCAAAAATTGGTGTAAAAAAGGTATAAAATGTTTAGAAAAAGGCGAGACCCAGACTGTTGTTATGCCAGAGTATGGTTCTTTGCCGAATATCACCCTCCCAAAGCATTGACCTGGACGTACTGCTCGGCGTATATTTAGTCTTAGGAATTGTATCGTTGTCGAGTTGGGAGACGTTCAAAACCTATAGTTTACCAAATTTCTAACTTTAACTTGATATTCAGATAGCTAAAATCCGGCTAGTGAAGTGATAGCGATTGCCGGCTGATGCTATCTGCAGACACGGAGGGACAACATGATAGCAGTATTGCTCGCTATAGCAGGGCTTGTTGTTGGCTTTGGCGCTAACACCGTTATAGTCAAACGACGCAGGGGCTCAGCGGAAGAAAAAGCCGAAAAAGAACTGCAGCGCGCCAAAAAAGAGGCGAATAAGCTGATAGAACAGGCCCGAGAAGACGCCAATAAAGCTGCTGAAGAGACGCGCCACGAGGAACAAACGCGCCGCCGCGAGCTAAAGGATCTTGAGAAGCGGATGGTAGCCCGCGAGGAAGCACTGGACAAAAAACTCGACGAACTCGATAAGCGCAGCGAATCCTTGCGCAAAAATGAAGATGAAGTCGAAACGCTTAAAAATGAGATCCGTGACATTCGCGGTAAGCAACAAAATAAACTTGAGAAAATAGCTAAACTTAGCAAGTCAGACGCTGCTGATAAGCTGTTGCAAATGACGGAACGTGACATTAAGCAGGATCTTGTCGGGTTAGTTAATAAACTCCAGAATGAAGCACGTGAGACGGCGGAAGAGCAGGCTGCACTGATCATAACTACAGCTATGGAGCGTATGGCTAGCGAAGTCACTGCTGAGCGTACCATTAGCAGTATCAAGCTTGAAGACGAAGATATGAAAGGCCGCATCATAGGTAAAGAGGGGCGTAATATTCAGGCTTTACAGCG
>JBBSHY010000014.1:0-25702 GCA_038232415.1 Saccharimonadales bacterium (SeqCode)
ACCTGTTGCCAAGCCAATTGATAACCAAAAACCTGCAACTACAGCCGTTAAAACAGTACAACCCAGAGCTGCCGCAAAGCCCGCCGCTACTGCCAAGGAGCCTAAATAATGAAGACTTATAGCGCCAAACCCACTGATGTTTCACGCCAGTGGTACTTAGTAGATGCCAGCGAAGCGCCGCTTGGCCGTGTGGCAACTAAAGTCGCTACATTATTAACCGGCAAGGCCAAACCGCAGTTCACCAAGCATATAGACTGCGGCGACTTCGTGGTTATCGTCAATGCTGCCAATATAGTGACCTCCGGCAATAAACTTGAACAAAAAACCTACTACCGGCATAGCAGCTATCCCGGCGGCCTCAAGTCGGCCACTTTAGCCGAAAAACTAAGTAAAGATCCAACCTTTGCTATTATTAACGCTGTCAGGGGTATGCTGCCAGTTAACCGCCTCCGTGATGGCCGGCTGTTGCGCCTAAAAGTTTATCCCGGTACAGAACACCCCCATGATCCCCAAAAACCAACTAATATCTCTGTAAAGGGCGGTAAATAATGGCTAAAGACAGCTACTTCTATGCTTTGGGCCGCCGTAAGAGCGCCACTGCCCGCATTCGTCTGACAAGCGGTAAAGGCAATATCACCGTCAATGGCAAGTCAGCCGGCGAATACCTTTCAGACAGTAAGTATTTATTGGCTAAGCTGCAACAGCCTTTTGTGGTACTGGATAATGTCAACAAGTTTGACGTGAGTGTCGTCGTTTCCGGCGGCGGCCATGAAGGCCAGGTTGAGGCTATTCGTCTCGGCATTGCCAAGGCTCTGGTTACAGTTAACGAAGATTTTAAGGGCACACTGAAACGCGCTGAGCTTCTGGGCCGTGATTCCCGGGAAAGAGAACGCAAAAAATTCGGCCTCAAAGGCGCCCGCAAAAAACGCCAGTTCACCAAACGCTAACCCTGCTAATGCTATTATTTGACACCTATTGACACATGGTGTATATTATCCCTTATGTCAAGACTTCAGAGCAGCAATCAATATTGGTTTACCGGCACATCTCGTGGCGGTCTGTTCTGTATGTACGCATAACCATAAACAATTCAAGCAAAGACCATACCGCCGCCACAGGCGGTTTTTAATATAATAAAGGAAAAATAATTATGTCTCCAGCCATAGACTTGCCACCATCAGATCTTATACAGGAGTCTGAGCGAATCAAGAAAGAGCTATTGCGGGTCGAAGTCGAAGTCGCCCGTGCGGCTAGCGCAACCCGCCAGGTACATATGAGAGGCCTGCGTGAAAAGCTCGGATACGATAAGGTAAAGACGGTTGATGCTGCTTATATGGTTGACTCCCGGATTATGAAAAAAACACCGGTCATTACGCCCGAAGCTCTAGCAGATATACTGCGGACTACAAAGAAATCGGCTGACACGACCGAGCAAAGCCGAAAGCATATTATTGATATACTGGCTAAAAAAGATGGTCGCCTGATCGTGATTGTCGGACCCTGTTCTATACATGATCCCAAATCAGCCTTGGAATACGCCGAAAAAGTCAAGCAATGGCGCGATAAATATGGCTCTGATCTCGAAATAATTATGCGCGCTTATATGGAAAAACCGCGCACCGAAAAGGACTGGAAGGGATTGGTTTATGATCCTCTTCTTGATGGATCTGAGGATATAAACCTGGGGCTGGTGTTAACGCGTTTACTATCGGGCCGGATTACTAATCTGGGTGTGCCGATCGCCATGGAGCGGTTAAACGCTCTGACGCCGCAATACCTGAACGGCCTGGTGGCCTATGATGCCATTGGCGCCCGTAATACCACTGACCAGAAGTCCAGGGAGTACGCTTCAGGCACATCTTCGCCCGTTGGTTTCAAAAACACACCTGAAGGTAGTTTGTTGTCAGCCGTTCAGGCGGTAATGTCGGCTCAGTCTCAGCACGCTTTCTTAGGCATGAGCACCGATGGTGTGATCAGCCAGATCAATACCACCGGTAATGAAACCGGCCATGTTATTCTGCGTGGCGGCCAGAACGGACCAAATTACTCCGCCGAAAACGTGGCTCAACTTAAGCGGCTGCTTAATGAACATGGCTTGCAGGAATCCGTCATAATTGATGCATCGCACGGTAATAGCGGCAAGCAAGCGGATAAGCAGATAGAAGTGATCAAAGATGTCTCCGGACAGGTTGCGGGAGGCGAGACGGCTATCGCCGGTGTTATGATAGAGAGCAATTTGGTAGCGGGTGCCCAGAAGCAGAAAAAAGGCGACGGTACATTTAAGCCGGCCGGCGAATTGGTTTACGGACAGAGCATAACCGACGAATGCGCGGGATTGGCCGCAACGGATGATATGCTTGCTACGTTGGCCGAAGCAGCCGCAAAGCGACGAAACACTTATAATTGAATGTAGGCCCCGATGAACTTACAGCTGAGAGTAAGTAGTGTTTAATTGTAATAACTTTCTTCGCAAAAAGTAATTTTATAAAAAAATTGAATTTTTAAAATACTTATGTTAAATCTAATATAGATAAGCTGAGAGTGGCTAGAACAAATAACCCAAAGTGCAAAATAATAATATGAAGTTATTTAAGAAGACAGGATTTATTCCGTTAGTCCTCGCTCTTTTATTTACTTAAGTCGAAAGGAACATAAAAATGACAAGTTTACAAGAACAAACACAGGAAACTTTCAATCTAATTAATATTTTAAAACTTCCAGGGATGCCTCGATGGCTGGCAGCGGTGATTTACGGTGTTTTATTAGCGGCAGCCTACTGTTTGATTTCGTCCCCAGCGGCCCATGCTTTCGTGACACTAAGCGGTGGCGATGGCTTTATACCGATTGTTTATCAGGACCGAATTTTTAACATTTATCATCATCAAAGCCTTAATGGTGATCCAGTTAACCCGACCGTCGATATCAACTGCGTTGTACGAGCCACAGGCGCGGAGTGTCCTAATTACCCGCGGTATTTCTCGTCGACTGTCGGTTCTTCCGGTAAAGTAGGTTTGGGCACGCCGGGCACAGCCGATATTTACACGGCCTATTATCCTCATGCGGTTATCGAAGGCTCCCGGCTCTTCTACGCCGCCCAACGAGCGGCGGACAACGGCATTGGTTGCTTCGATCTTGACCTGGCGGTTAATTGTGGTTACACCCAGCTTGGCACCCTGGCCTGGAGCAGCGACACTGGCAAGCCTGCTCGAATTGATGGCGTCGAGCGCGTCGGCAATAAACTTTATAGTGCTGGAGCTGACCTTAAAATGTATTGCCTGGACATTTCCAACCCAGCGTCTCCGGTGGCGTGCACCAGTCAGCCGTACGCGGTTAACACAGGCATTACCGGACAAATGCCCTCCTTTAACAACGGAACGGGCTTAACCGTTCTTCGCGAAGTAATCGGCGGTCGTATTTATATAAACTTTAATTACAATAACCACTCTCCGGCGGCCAATGCTCGCATAACCTGCTTTGACCCCCTGACTAATGCCCGTTGCGCCGGCTGGAGTAGTTTGGAAGTTACCGGCACATCGTCTTCGCCGTCACGTTCGCTATTTGAATTTCCAAACACCAGCGGCTTGACGACGGCCATATGTGCCGTCCAGTTGTTGCAAAATCCTGTCCAGTGCTGGGATCTAACCACCCTGTTATCAGTCAGCCCGCCGCCTAATCTTTTCACCGGTGTGACTTCATCCAACTCCTCAACCTGGATTTGGGACGAGCTGAGAGTCAATAATCGTACCTACTTCGCCCTCTCCGCCGGCGGCAGTGGCACGATTGGCATGGCGGTTTGTTATGATTTTACGGCCCAGGCCCGCTGCGCCGGATTTGGCAGCGGTGGCGTCAAAAAATGGGACGGTAGCGATGGCGACACGGCCGTTAACGGCGGCGATACCGAAGACTACGGCTATGCTATTTCCCAAACTTGTATATATGGTTTAGGTAATGCTGGCGTACTTTGGAGTTTTGATATGGCGACCGGCGCGGTGTCGAGCGGATTTTCGTGCGCTTTGGCGCCAATAGCAGTAGCAGCCATAGCTGGCGTACCTGGCGCGACAATTACACCTGGATTGCCGAACGCCGGGGATAGTCCACGAGAGAAAAGTCTGGGATGGCGGGGTGTGTCGGCAACTATCATAATGGCCTCCTCGGTTAATTACCTGATACGAAAAAAACATAAGCTTTCCAATGGTTGATTAGCAATTAAATATAAGCATGGCCACCAATATAATAAGAGTCATAACCTGGCTTTGCCTATAGTTACCCTTTGCAGTACGGCCGCTCTGTTATTTTTGGCTTACTCTGCCTTTGGCCATAGCCAAAAACCAGTCGCCCAACAAAAAACAAAGGGCGCCAATATACTTAATAAGAAGGCCGCCTCCTTAAGTTCATTTTCCCAGGAATCCACCGGTGGTTTACCCGCTCGCCTCAAGATCCCCAAGATTAAAGTTGATACTAAAGTAGCTTACATGGGCCTAACCAAAACAGGTGATATGGCTGTGCCCTCAAACGTTCAAGACGCCGGCTGGTATAAATATGGAGCGCATCCGGGGAATAATGGCAGCGCTGTTATTGCCGGACACCTGGACGGATTAAAAGGCGAAGCTGGCGTATTTGTGGACCTTAATAAACTCCGTAAAGGCGATAGCTTAATGGTCGTTGACAATAAAGGCCAGGCCACGTTCTTCACGGTGAAAGAGACCAGGATCTACGGCCAAACAGAGCAGCCTGGCGAGGTGTTTAACCGTCGTGATGGAACACATCTGAACCTCATTACGTGCACTGGTGCCTGGAATAAAACGCAACACCGTTTCGCGAAACGCCTGGTTGTATTTACCGATAAGTCTAACTAGTATGATATGCAGAGGCCTCTACCAGACTACATATTTTAGAACCTTGCAATAATCTGGTAATGGGTTTTATCTGGTAGTTAGTTTCGCAGGCTAATAGACTTTAATTTGGAGGATGTTAAGTACCCTATGAGACCCCGCAGCAACTTTAGGCTAATTTCCGTTCTGATAATTATCATACTTTTAGGTGTTTTAGTTTTTGCCGTGGTTAAGTCTTCCCGCGACATTCCACCTAAACGGCCTGCCGTTGCCCAGCAATCTGTAAAACAGAAACCGAAAGCCGCAAAAACAACGTCCAACCCAAAAGTTACTGCCGCGCCATACACTTCAAAAGGTAAAAGCACTCCGGCGCCAACCGGCCAATAGCCAGCAGCTAAGCAGCCCGCCACATCAAAGACTCCAAAATTATCGAACTCCGGCCCGGGCGCTATATTTATTATCTTTATGATTGCTGTTGTAGCTGGTTCTGCCGTAGCCTATATTTTCCAAATTGCCACATCCAATTCAAATAAATATATAGACTAAAACTAAGTCGGAGCTTAAGCTTGACGGCAATATACTAGTATGCTAGTATAAGTAGAATTATGTCTGGTTTTAACAGCATCATTGATCTTATTTACACGACTCGAGACAAAGCGTTGCTCGAGAACCTGCTTATTGGATTGACTTCGTCTAACGAACGCGGAGAGTTTGTACAGCGCGTGGAAATCATTAAACGGCTTATAGATGGCCAGCCGCAACACAAAATTGCCGCCGACCTTGGGGTGGGGGTAGCCACTGTGACCCGCGGGTCCAAAGAGCTAGCCCTTGGTAGATTTAAAGTTTTGAGAGAAAAAAGATGAAAAAAACCGACACTATCCTCGATCAAATAATTACTGGCAAAAAGGCTTACCTTCAGTATAGGAAAGTCCAGGTGCCTTTGGCTAAACTTGAGCAGGATATAGCCGATCTGCCGTCATCAAGCGTTCCTGGATTCTATGAGGCGCTTAAGGCAGCCGAGCCTAAGCCTAAAATTATCGCTGAAGTTAAAAAAGCTTCACCGAGTGCGGGTATATTGCGTGAACCTTTTGACCTATCAGAAATCAATGAAGCTTACCAGACGGCTAAAAACGTCGTGGCAATTTCGGTTATAACCGAATGGCAATACTTTCAGGGCAGCGATGAGACCCTAGAGTTTTTTGCGGCTAACAATACTTATAAAAAACCTATCCTGAGGAAAGATTTCATTTTTGACCCGTACCAGATACTGGAGTCCAAGCTGCTCGGTGCGGGGGCTTATCTTTTAATCGCATCGCTTTTTAACGTGGACGAACTTCAGGCTTTGGTGGACCTGGGCCAGTCAATTGGCCTGGAACCGCTCGTAGAGGTTCATACTAAAGATGAACTCGAACGTGCCACAGCTACAAAGACCCGCTGCATAGGTGTTAACAGCCGCGACCTAAAAAGTTTTAAGTTAGACATAAAGAAACATGAACTGCTCCGCAAGTTAGACGATCCCTATGCACGTGTGGCAGAATCGGGTGTCGACTCGCCCGAATATCTTAACCAGATTTCTGCTTACGCTGACGCTGTACTCATTGGCAGCAATTTTATGGTATCTGAAGACATCAAAAGTTCCATTAATAAAATCGTAACACCACCGGCTATGCCGCCGTCCCCTGAGGACCGAACATGAATGGTTATTTTGGCGATTATGGAGGGCGATACGTACCAGAGATGTTGCAGGGCGAGTTGGAAACTCTAGCCAAAACTTATGACAGCCTTAAAACTACTAAGAAATTTAAAGACGAGCTGCACGCCCTGCAAACTGAGTACAATAACCGTCCTACCGCTCTTACCTACGCCAGTAATTTGACGTCAGAAATAAGGGGCGCCCAATTGTATTTGAAAAACGAAGGGTTAAATCATACAGGAGCTCATAAAATTAATCATTGTTTAGGCCAGGCATTGGTTGCCAAAAATCTCGGCAAAACCCGCCTGATTGCCGAAACGGGTGCGGGGCAACATGGTGTCGCAACGGCAACGGTAGCTGCCAAGTTTGGCTTCGATTGTACTATTTATATGGGCGAGATTGACATGAGGCGACAGCGTCCTAATGTGGTGATGATGGAACTGCTGGGAGCAGAAGTGGTTGCGGTAAAACATGGTGCCAGAACTCTTAAGGACGCAGTTAGCGCGACTATTCGCGACTGGTTACAAAACACCGATAATACGCATTATATTATTGGTTCATGCCTAGGGCCTGATCCATATCCGCGGATGAACCGTGATTTTCAAGCCATAATTGGCCAGGAAATTAAAACCCAGCTCGGGCGACTGCCCGATTATGTGGTTGCCTGTGTTGGCGGCGGCAGTAATGCTATGGGCACGTTCTACGCATTTTTGAATAATCCCGAAGTGGAGTTAATCGGTGTAGAGGCTGGTGGTAGCGGCAAAAGGCTTGGTAAGCATGCCTCTCGTTTTCCTGATGCAAAAGTGGGTATTATGGAAGGTTATAAGTCTTATTTTTTACAGGACGTGGATGGCAATATGGCGCCGACCAACAGCATAGCGGCCGGCCTTGACTATGTTGGCATAGGCCCGGAACTGGCACAACTGGCAGATAATGGCAGGGTACGGTTTGAAAGGGCCAGTGATAGCGAAGCTCTGGAAGCGGTTAAGACATTGGCGGGCAGCGAAGGTATAATCCCGGCTCTGGAATCCGCTCACGCCGTGGCTCACGCGATTAAGCTTGCTAAAAAGCTTCCAAAGACTAAGACCATTGTCGTCAACATTTCAGGCAGGGGTGATAAAGACCTGTTTACGATAGCCAAGCATTTTAGTCCTAGGCAGTTTAAAGAATTTTTAAGTCAAGAGGTTTCCGGCTATGAGTAGAATGCTGATGTGCCACGTTGTGGCAGGCTACCCCACTTCTGATGAGTGTTTGCAGCTGATGCTGGGTATGCAAGCCTGCGCGGTTGCTGCCATAGAAGTACAAATACCCTTTTCCGACCCTATTGCCGACGGCGAAACGATTATGCATGCCAATGATGTGGCTCTTCAGAATGGTATGACCACCGCTGCCAGTTTTGAGTTAATCCAAAAGGCCCGCAGCCAAGGTTTAAAAACCGACTTGTATATAATGAGCTATCTCCAAAAAATACAGCATTATGGTCTGAAAGAATTTTGTAAAAGCGCGGCGGAATCCCAGGCAAAAGGTCTTATCATTCCGGACTTGCCCTATGACAGTATGGAATTCTCAAGTCTCAGGAAGTTGAGTGAAGAAGACAGGCTGGAAATTATCCCGGTATTAAGCCCCGGCATGGTTGCTGACCGCATGAAAGCCCTGCTGGCATTAAATCCCCCAACCGTTTATGTTACGAGTAATAAGGGCATAACCGGTAACGAATATGCTCCGGCAGAACAGCTAAAACAGCTGGTTGCCAGGGTTAAAAATCTGTCTGACGCAAAAATAATGATCGGTTTTGGGATTAGTACATCACAAGACGTAAAGGATGTCCTGGAAATAGGTGATCTCGTCGTAGTAGGTAGCGCGGTTATAAAACGGCTTGAATCTTCTAGCGTAAAAGGTGTACTGGCTTACATTCAGTCTTTGGTTAGCGCTAAATAGCAATTATGAAGTTACATATTAAACCTACAGAACTGAGCCATGATCCGCTGGCAGTTTTCGAACAGCTGGCTGCCGGCAATGATTATTGCTTTTTGCTGGAAACGCTGGCCGATAAATACCAGCCGCAAACCAGCAGCCAGAGCTACATTGGCGTAGCCCCGGAACACATTTTTGCGGCCAAGGAAGATATATTTTACATCGATGGGGAGGAGCAAAAAAATACTAACCCATACAGCTCACTCCGCCGGCAAATAACTTTTGATAATTCCTTGCCAGCCGGTTTTATCGGCGGGCTGGTGGGCTACTTCTCTCACGAGGCTATTCACTACTTTGAACCAAGCCTTAGTTTTCCATATAAGCGGGATTTCTATGACTTTGAGTTCGCCAAATATAACGACGGGCTGCTCTTTCGACCTGGTCAGGCACCGGATTATTTTTATACTGGTAATGATCGTTCTGATTTGTATCATCGTACGGAGGCTATCAATAGGAGTGAGTTAAAAATTAATTTTTTGGGCGCTGCTAAAGAGGTTGCTGCCTACAACCAAATGATTGATAAAGCTCGTGCCGACATTCATAATGGGCGTGTTTTCCAGGTAGTGTTGGCAAATAAATACGAGTATCGTTTTGAAGGGGACTTACTTAATCTATATAAAGAATTGCGGCGGATTAACCCGTCGCCTTTTATGTTTTTTCTAAAATTTGGTAATGTCATAACAATGGGGGCCAGCCCGGAAATGCTGGTGCATACCAAGCCGAACGGCAATATCTACCTTGAGGCTCTGGCGGGTACCATTCACAGAGGAGAAACAGCCGAGGATGATACACGGTTGGCTGACAAACTAATACACGATGAAAAAGAGATCGCCGAACATAGCATGCTGGTTGATTTAGCCCGTAACGATGCCGGCCGTATTTGCAAGATTGGATCGGTGGAAATAGAGGCGTTAATGTACGTCAAGAAATTAAGCCACGTGCAGCATATCTGCTCTCTTGTTTCAGGTAAACTAGAGCCTGGCCGTAATGCCTTTGATGCCGTGTCTGCTAGCTTTCCTTGCGGGACATTAAGCGGAGCACCGAAGGTCGAGGCTATTAAAATGATCAGGGAACTAGAGGGTTACGAGCGCGGCACTTTCGGTGGTACGATCGGCTACTTTAGTTATAATGGTGACTCGATGCACGCTACGAATCTTCGCTCGGTGACTGCAGTGGGTAGCAAATTGTTGCTGCATTCCGGGTCGGGAATAGTATACGATTCTGAAGCCCGGAGAGAGTATGAAGAGATCAGCAACAAGAAGGCTGCTATGGATCATGCTATGGAGCCTTTTATGACCGGAGAGTCATCATGAAAGTACTTCTGATCGATAATTTTGACTCATTTACTTTCAACTTGTATCAATATCTTGGTGAATTAGCGGATCAAGTCAATGTTTTCCGTAATAACGAGATACCGCTGGAGCGTATAAAGGACGGCGAATTTACACACATAGTTATATCGCCGGGCCCAGGCGATCCGACCGATCCAGTATATTTTGGTGAGGCCGGCCGGGTTATTAAAGAGTTCTATAATAAGTATCCTCTGCTGGGGATTTGTCTGGGCCACCAAGGGATTGGCGCGGCTTTTGGCGCGTCAGTGGTCAAAGCGCCGGTAATTATGCATGGCAAGACCAGCACATTTTCACACAGCGGAAAAGGAATCATGAAGGACTTGCCAGAAGAAATTACAGCTATGCGCTATCATTCTTTGGTCGTAGATGCCGATACTTTACCTAGTGAAATTATACTAGACGCAATGGCTGACGATGGCTCTATTATGGCATTCCATCACCGGGATTACCCGACTTTTGGTTTGCAGTTCCACCCCGAATCATTCCGGACAGATACCGGCATGACCATATTAGGCAACTTTTTAAAGGAGCTCCCGCGATGATTTTAGACGAATATTTGCAAACAATTAGTAACGGCCAAAACCTGAGTCGTAAACAAGCGGCAGAATTCTTGGGCTTTATTCTTGACGACGAAACTTTGGATGATGCCAAAATTGCTGAATCTCTCACGTCGTTAACAGAGAAAAAGGCCACAGTAGATGAAATCAGCGGCTTCGTAGACTGTATGCGGGCAAGGATGATTCATATAAAGACAAGCGCAGAGTCTATTGATATGTGCGGCACGGGCGGCGATAAAGCTGACACCTTTAACATATCAACAGCCGCGGCTATCTTAGTGGCTGCCGGCGGCGTGAGTGTAGCCAAGCACGGTAACCGGGCTGCAACCAGTAAATGCGGCAGCGCCGATGTGCTGGAAGAACTTGGCGTGCCGGTGGATCTGGCTTCAGGAGCCGCCAGCCAATACTTGGCGGATCACAATTTTGTTTTCTTATTTGCGCCTTTATATCACCCTTCATTGAAAAGACTGTCTATAGTACGTAAGCAGCTAGGCTTTCCTACAGTCTTCAATCTGCTCGGTCCATTGCTTAATCCTGTTGGCGTCCGCAGGCAGGTAATCGGCACATTTAGTGTAGAAAACGCTAAATTAATAGCGGCTGTCGTAGCCCAAATGAATTATCAGCACGTTATAGTACTATCTAGTGAAGACGGGCTGGACGAAGCTAGTTTAAACTCGCCGGTGCAGGCCTTTGAGGTTAAAGGAACTGTCATAACGCCTTTAAGCCTGAATGCCAGTGATTACGGTTTAGAGCCTGCCCCATTGTCGGAAATTAAGGGGGGTGATCCGGCCCTGAATGCCAAGATGGTGGTCGACGATTTGCAACCGGCTGATGCTCTGGACGCCCATAAACGAATTATTGTCTTTAATGCGGGCTTAGGCTTTTATGTATCTGGCAAAGCCTCTTCAATTTCAAATGGAATCAAATCAGCCATAGATACGCTTAACGGAGGAGCGGCTAGCGCTAAATTAAAAGAGCTGATGAACAATGAGTAAAATAAAACTTAAAGTCTGTGGCATAAAAACTGCTGACGAAGCCAGGCAATTAGCTGAGCTTGGAGTTGATTACATAGGTTTGAATTTTGTGCCCGAATCAAGCCGCTGCATAACGCTGGAAGAAGCCTTTTCAGTTATAACAGCAGCTAAAGGTTCAAATCTGCAAACGGTAGCGCTGTTCCGCGACCAGCCGTTGGAAATGGTCAATGATTATGGCCGCCGGCTCGGCATAGATTATGTACAGCTTCACGGCAGCGAACCAAACGATTACATTGGCCAAGTGGAAGCGCCGGTTATGAAAGCCATTGCGGCCGATCCTGATAAATCCGCTGCCCAGCTCCTGGAATACCTTGATAACTCTAAGGCCGACTATTTTGTTCTGGACAGGCAGGTTCAGGGCCAGGGACCATTAGTGAGCCCGGAACTGGTTAACGAACTTACGACAGCCAACCCCGGCAAAATATTCCTGGCCGGTGGCCTGACCCCCGAAAACCTGCCAACTGTGTTAAGCCAGATAAAACCATATGGCATCGACATCGCCTCCGGCGTCCGTACCAACGACAATTTGGATATGAGCAAAGTCACCAAATGCATAACGAATATCAGCAAAAAATAAATTAATCATGAGCAAGCGTCTTGCCATTGATATTGCGCTTTTACCACCAGATAACATCATGGATAAAGCAATCGCCATAAATAAACAGTTAATTAAGCAGTATAGCCCGAAAATTGTTCTAAATAAGTACAACTGTTTCGCACACATAACATTGTCGCAATGCGTTATAGAAGCAGAAAAGCTTGACCAAGTTGCTCTGATATTAAAAAAGATTACGACAGGTTTCGTACCTCTAAAGTTGAAGGGCAGGCTCGACAAAGAGCATAATCCTTGGTTTAAAATCGAGAACACTAAGTTGTTGCAAAAGCTTCATAAAAAGATCATGGAAGAAACAAAGAAGCTTACTTCTTATGACGCAAAACCGGAATATTTTTCTGACGCCTATGTTCGTCAAAAATCTTTAGATTATGTACGAAAGTTTCTGGCAGACTCATCCTACGACAATTATTATCCTCATATTACTCTTGGCTTAGACAATTTAACAGAGATGACACCAGAGATTTCGTTTACGGCCGATCGTTTAGTTATCTGTCATCTGGGCAACTATAATACTTGTAAGAAAATACTTTATGAAACGTTTCTAAGTTAGTATGCAAAATCTGTAAGCTAAAATTGAATCTAGCCAATTAGTTCGTTCCAGTCGGCAGTGAAGCGGCTGATGCCTTTGTTGGTCAGGGGGTGGGATATATCAAAGGCGGTCCAGGGTTGGTCGAGGTTTAGCTGGCGGTAGGGGATATTTTTGAGATTCGGCTCATCGTAGGTAAACGTTTTGCTTGGTAACGGCTTGCCGGCTTCGCCCCATTCCTTAAGAATGTCGAAAGGAGCGGTGATGATGTCGGCACCCAAGGCCAACGACTGCATAAAATGGGACATATTCCGGACGCTGGCGGCCAGCAGCTCAACGTGGCCATCGCCATGACGGTACATGCGGTGTATGGCGTCAATCAGCATCATGCCGTCTTCGCCGATATCATCTAAACGGCCGATAAAAGGCGAAACGAAGACGTCACCTTTCTTGGCGCCTCTAGTGGCAGCATAAACGGCTGCAGCCTGTTCCTGAGTGAAACAAAGGGTCATATTTACGCGGATGTTTTGTTGGGTACTTTGCTCAGCCGCCTCAAGTCCTGCTGCAGAAATCGGATATTTTATATGGGCATTTGGAATCCAGGTGAACATATCTTTACCTTGTTCGAATAACTCTTCAAAACTACTTTTCAAATCGGCATAAACTTCAACTGACACCGATCCTGCGGGTATAAGGCCGGATATCTCGGCGACAACCTGTTTGTAAAACTCCAATATCTCAGGTTTAGAAAATTTTTCACCTTTTTCGAAGCGTTTTCGCGCATGTGGATTATTGGCGACAAGAGTAGGATTGGTGGTTTGCCCATCCAAGAAGCCGAGGATTGAAAGTATGCCTTTAGTTTCGGCCGGATCGCCGCTGTCTAAAAATATTTTGGATTTGAGACCTGACGGTTTCATATTATTTACTATCCCCGATCAATTAATTTAAGTGCGCGTGCTACGACATTTTCCGGTGTAAAACCAAACTTTTCCATCATGACTTGTCCAGGGGCGGATTCGCCAAATTTGTCTATACTTATTATATCGCCTTTTTCGCCCGCATACCTTGTCCACCCAAACGACGAAGCAGCTTCTATTACCAGGCGTGCTGAGACTTCTGGCGGTAATACGGTATTTTTATAATCCTGGTTTTGTTTTTCGAAGAGTTCGGTGCTCGGCATGGAAACGACTTGTGATTTTATGCCTTTATCTTCCAATAGTTTAGCAGCATGAAGCGCGACTGATACTTCCGAGCCAGTGGCAATTAATAACAGATCGGGTTTAGCGTCACAGTCTTGAATTATGTAGGCGCCCTTGCTCAGATTATCGGCTGATGCCAAAACCGAACGGTCGAGAACCGGTAATTTCTGACGAGTCAGCACCAAAGCTGTCGGTCCGTCTTTCGACAGGATAGCTTGCCGCCAGGCTTCGACAGTCTCATTAGCATCAGCCGGCCTAATAACAGTTAGTCCCGGCATGGCACGGAGTGAGGCCAGATGCTCGACGGGCTGATGAGTCGTGCCATCCTCGCCTTGGCCAATTGAATCGTGAGTAAAAATAAAAACAACTTTAAGCCGCATTATAGCTGCTAGCCTGATTGAAGCCCTCATGTAATCAGAAAAAACCAAAAACGTCGCCGCGAACGGAATTATTACTTTGGATATGGCCAGCCCGTTAGTTATTCCCCCCATGGCGTGCTCGCGGACGCCGTAGTGCAGATTGCGGGCACCCGGCTCCCATTTATTACAGGTAACATCACCGTAAGCCTTTAGTTTGGTATTATTAGAGGACCCCAGGTCAGCGGATCCGCCTACCAAAAGCGGCAACTTAGGGGCTATAGCATTCATAGTGGCCCCGGAGGCCTCTCTTGTAGCCATTTCACCGTCCGCGGCTGTGAAAACCGGCAGGTCATCTTGCCAATCTTCGGGGAGTTCACCCTTTAAACGGCTTTCTAATTCTGCTGCCAGTTCTGGCTCGGCTTTCCTGTAAGAAGCGAATTGTTCATTCCAATCCCTCTCAAGCTCTGAGCCTTTATCCACGGCTGTTCGCATATGCGATAAAGCTTCAGCCGGTATATGAAACATAGGTTCTAGAGGCCAACCAAGATTTTTCTTGGTTTCAATTAACTCTTGCGCACCTAAGGGAGCACCGTGAGCCGCGGAACTGTCATGTTTATTAGGGCTGCCAAATCCAATATGGGTGCGCATTATAAGCAGCGAGGGACGGGCCTCTTTTTTTGCAGTTTTGATAGCGGCATCAACCATAGCAATGTCATTGCCGTCTTCTACCACTAAAGTATGCCAGCCATAGGCCTCAAAACGTTTTGCAGTATCTTCATAAAAGGAGAGATCCGTAGGCCCGTCAAGGGAAATGTGGTTGCTGTCGTAAAAGTAGATCAGTTTCCCAAGTTTTAAGCCGCCGGCAAAAGAAGCGGCCTCGGCCGAGATGCCTTCCATCAAATCACCATCAGACGCGATAGCGTAAATATAATAATCAATGATCTTGCGGTCTTTAGTGTTGTAACGCTTCGCCAGGAACCGTTCCGCCAGAGCCATGCCGACCCCATTAGCAAAACCTTGGCCAAGCGGGCCCGTCGTCGTCTCAACCCCCGGAGTTAGATAATGCTCCGGATGGCCCGGCGTTTTGCTGCCCCATTGCCGGAATTGCTTCAACTCCTCAAGCGGCAAATCATAATCTGTTAGATGTAACAGACTATAAAGCAGCATTGAGCCATGCCCGGCAGAAAGTACAAATCGGTCTCGGTTCAACCAATCTGGATTTTTCGGGTTAAACCGCAGGTGTTTCATCCACAGCGTATAAGCAAAAGCGGCCGCTCCCATAGGTAAGCCGGGATGTCCGGAATTGGCTTTTTCCACCGCATCCGCCGACAACATCCGGATGGTATTGATACACAGGTTGTCTAACTCATCTTCATTCATACATAAAACCTATACCTAATATTATCATGCCTCTCTCATCCCTGCTTTTCCGCCTCCAAGCATAAGACATACATGTTATAGTTTTGTATATGATAAAAACGACAGAAAAAAACTGGTATGCTCTTGGACGTATTTTAATAATCACTCCTTTTGTTATAGAGCTGGTTAAAGATATTATCGGTAATAAATATTTTGAGTATGCAGCTATAACTATATTTGCACTAGGGAGCTTTTCGCTTGCCATGGGATGGACATATAGTTGGCGTAAAAAAACAGCATCATGGATTTATAAAGGTAGTGCGCTATTACTCTTAACTGTCGTGCAGCTTGGAGTGTTGGTATACTTATGGTTCATAGTTGCCTTTGCACGATACTATCCCTAGGTGTAAATACAGTTCGAAGCCCCCTTTGTGTGTATTACTATTCTAAGGGCAGCATGTGGATAAAGTTTGGTTAGTATTAGCGGCTGACGAGGAGGAAGCTGGTGTAGTTTTCCCGGGCGTCCTGGAGGTTGTCTTCGATGATTTTGAGGTCGTAGAGTTCGGCCAGGACTTTGCTGCCCATGGTAGCAACATGCTTCGGTAGTTTGTGTGCGGCCAGATGTTTGGCGACATTAGCGTGGTCAATCAACTCGCCTTCGCCTGAAGTCAATTTTAGATGAGGGTATTTTTGGGGAAGTGTATTTTTACACTGGGCGAACACCTGTGGGTGAGCCATTACCTCTGTTATTTCGCTATATTCTGCGTCATTACGGATCATTAACGCGTGGGCAATTTTAATGGCAAATTCTTCTACAATCTTGAATTTATATTGGGCCATTGCCTCGACGCTCTCTTCGACTATCCCGCCGACGGAATTATGGATTGCAAATTGGCCGCGGTCGATGTTGCCGGCATGTAAAGCAGCTAATACTTTCTCGGTAGTATAGAGGTATTCAATTTTGTAATCACTGATGCCTGACCGGTGTAACCAATATAATAAAGCTTCTTCATTAAAGCTGCCTTTACCACCTTGAATGCCTATGGTTAGGTAGTCAGGGTTAACTTGAGCTGGCAGCAATTTATTGTAGACTTTATCATAAGCTTCACCCAGCTTGAGGCGCATTTCTTTGGTATGCGGGTTGTAATGCTGCAGATCGTTAAACAGTTGCCAGGTATCATTTACAGTCTGTTTCTTTATCTCCAATAACTTTTGAGCCCCTAAGGTGTCAATAGGGGTTTCACCAAATTTATACTCGTCCAGTAATCTGCCCAAGAAATGAGTGACGCCCTGCGAGTTAGCTGCCATCTTATCGTGTTCATCAGCCGACATTTCTATTACCCGTAATTGTTTAGATGTAAAATAGTCTTTCCACTGCGTATATGTTTTGTCATCTGCTTTAAACTTATCAATTATTATTGGCAGTCCTTCAAAGCCTTCCTGACTGCTATCCGGTCCAAACATCGGGTGTGTAAGCAAGGCCTGTGTTTTGCTGTCTGCTAAGGATTTTCTAAATATTTTGGCAGGGTGCAGTTTTACTGACAGGACATCAATTAGGACATGTCTTGGCTCAAAATAGTTTTTATGATCGGCAATGACCTGTTCGAATTGCGAAATCGGCACAGCATAGAAAATTACATCACTGGCATAGACTTCACCCAAATCCTTAGTAATTCTGGTGTTTTTTGTGAAATCGAACGCATCCGGCTTAATGTCGCTGCGATTATATAGAATAATTTCAAAGTCATCCTTGAGCAGGCGATATAGTGTCTTCCCGAATCTGCCAAAACCAATAATGCTAATCTGCTGCATAGTTTTAAAAATTACTATTGTATATCCTCATCCATTTAATTATTAGTCCTTCTTTCTTGAATACTTTTCAGGAGAAGGGGTGCTGCTTCCTCGTACGTTTTTCCCGACTTAATACTATTGCAAATTAAGCAACTCGTCTTGAGGTTCTCTTTAGTATGCTTTCCACCTTTATACTGCGGTGTTAAGTGGTCAAGGGTAGCGTTTTTACTAGTGACCTTTTCGCCACAGTAAAAACAGGTGTACTCATCTCTCTCAAAAATCTCTTTTCTTTTTTCGGAATTAGTAAAATAATCTTCAGCTATCGGGTCGGCTATAATATAAAGCTTTTCTTTTACTGACGGAATCTCTTCGGGAAGAAAAACACTGTAAAGTGTCCCGTCACGGTCCGTATCGCCAATCTTAATACATTCTTTACATTCAAGTCCTCTGACAAGTTTTGTCACGTGGGCGTAGTTCGTTTTCTCTCCACGGCTGCTACCAAGGTTATCCGCTATAGTTCTTTTACCTATTCGAATATCTGAGGAGCTTGTTTTGAAATATGAGTTACGCAAAAAGAAAATATAGAGACCTGCTTCGTAAGGGGTAAGAGTGGGCATCAACAAATCCACAAATTGCTCAATAGCTCTCTGTAAATTTTCTTGTTTCATGTTCACTGTCTAACTATCTTATCCGTTGTTTCATCAAAACCCTTATGACTATCAGTTTTAAGAGATTTCTTCGCGGGTGTAGATAAGGCTTTACGTTCTTTTTTGATACGTCGTTCGAGCTTTTTAATATCTTCTTCTGGCTTCAATGTCTCAGGCGTAATACCACGCTGAGTAAGTACGGATCGTACTTTTGTATTATTTTGCTCATGCTCTTGAGCTACTGGCTCAACGCCCCTTAAATTATTACGTTTAGTATTGAAAGTGGTAATTTCAGCGGCCAAGTCTTTGGCTTTAAGGGTGACTGTCGGCAAAAAATCGGCAAGTGGCCTATTGGCAGGCACACCAAGTCTTCGCTTCATTTCATTAGTATTAGCAGTGAAAAGTTTTTTATCACCTCGGGACTTAATCTGACCTATGCCCATACCGTCGATATCACGCTGTATAAGTTCAGTGGCAAATTCTTTTTCGGTTTCAGTGAGTTTGTGTCGGGCGGTGAGGCGCTCAAGATGTTCTTGTTGTTGTTGACCTATTTCTTGTCTGTGGGTCTGTACTGCAAAATAAGTTTGGGCCAATGCGATCTCCGGCTTTTGGGGTGAACCATTTTGTGCGATAAGGTAACAAGCATACCGGCTCAGCAAGTAGTCTTCTGTGGGGCGTACTGTGTTACTACCTACTTCGACCATTTTCGTAGCTTTACGAAAATGGTCCGAAATTGCATAACCACTACGCTCGCAAGCCACCTCAGCCTTACCAATAACTGTCGTGAAGTTTTCCCACCTGTCATAGCCAAGCAAGGGCATTAAATCACGAGCGGACCAACCGTCATTTCCATTGACATTTTGTTTTATATCCTCGAAACCCCTGACTTTATCAAACGCTTTAGCATCCATCTATTAAATCCCCTAAAAAATACTCATTATAATAGTATCTATATTGACACAGATACTGCCCCTCAACATAGCGCTTGCCATTTTGCCCAAAGGTAACATCCGGTGTAACCTGCCTGGCAGCTTCTGGCAAACTGGAGAAGATGTATTCGGGGAGGGCTCTAAGAGTTGAGATGGATGGGGCTGGTTTATCATGACATGTCCGCTTCAATCTCTAAGGAATACTCATGGATGAGTTCGTAAAGTTTCGAAATAAACTCCTGGGATAAATGCAGGGACTTGGCTCTCGACAGTTGTGCCTCCAGGAGAGACTGCCACCTTTCAGTATCGAGCGGCGCAATACCGGCCGCTTTTTTGTACTGCCCGATGCGGCGGGCACTATCCATTCTTTGTGCAAGAATCTGCAGCAATTGCTCATCCAGGGCATCAATTTGGCTGCGTAATTCATCTAATTCGTTGTGATTATCATTCATTAGCTATAAGTTCTGGGCTTTATGCCGCATATAGTGGTCCATGATGACCAATGCCGCCATGGCATCAACTATCGGTATTGCACGGGGCAGTACACAGGGATCATGTCGGCCCTTCGCTTCAAGCTCCACCACCTCATTTTTAGTATTGATGGTGTTTTGCTGTTTGCTGATTGTGGAAACCGGCTTAATGGCCACCCGGAAATAGATTGTTTCACCATTGGATATTCCGCCCAAAGTTCCTCCGGCATAATTGGTCCTGGTCCTGACTTGTTTCTGCTCGTCTAAATAAAATTCGTCGTTATGCTGGCTGCCCCGGAGCGACACGCCGGCAAAACCTGAGCCTATTTCAAAGCCCTTAACGGCATTGATACTCACCATGGCTTTAGCAAGATCAGCCGACAACTTATCAAAAACCGGCTCGCCTAAACCCACAGGCACACCTTTTATTACGCCCCGCACGACTCCGCCGAGAGAGTCGCCTTCATCGCGGACGGTTTCAATCAGTTCAATCATTTCCTTGGCTATTTCCGGGTCTGGACAGCGTACTATATTGGCTTCAATAGCTTGGGGAGTTACTGAGTTGAAGTCAATGGTTGTCTTTATATCACCAACTTGTTCAACATAACTGATAAATTCTATGCCCAGCTTTTCTCTGAGATATTTTTTGGCAATTGCTCCGGCAGCTACCCTGGCAAGTGTTTCACGGGCTGAAGCCCGCCCGCTGCCTTTCCAATCCCGCAGACCGTATTTCTTTGTAAAAGTATAATCGGCGTGCCCGGGCCGGTATATGTCTTTTAAGTCGAGGTAGTCTTCGCTCCTTACATCTTTATTCAAGGCTTGCATAAATATAGGCGTCCCGGTGGTGAGTCCGTCTGACACGCCGGATAAAATATGGATTAAATCCTGCTCCTTGCGCGGCGAAGTAATACTACTTTGGCCTGGTTTTCGTCTGTCGAGCTCTTTTTGGATATCTGCCTCGGTTAGGCTCAAACCGGGCGGGCAACCGTCAACTATTACGCCTACGGCCCCACCATGCGATTCGCCGAAGGTAGTGATCCGAAATAAGTGCCCAAAAGTATTACCGGCCATAATATTTAACTTTTTAACTCCGTTAGTATTGTTTGCAGTTGGCTTCTGGTTAATTGCCCGGGGGCTGATTGTTCAGCTTTTTTATTGGGCGCAAATGTCATCTCGTTGCCCCATAAGGCTCCAAATACCCGGGTAATTGCTCCAAATTCACCCATTCCCAGCACGATAGCACGAAAACCTTTGGCCTTGAGCTCCAGTAGCTGCCTTAATAATCGCAGGCTATCCTCCTGGCTATTACACAGTGTAGCGAGCTTATAAATAGCTGGCTGGTACTCATCCATTGTATCAATAATTGCCTGGAGCTGCACGGCGCTGGGGGTCTGCTCGTAATCGTGATATGAGACTATCGTCTTAATTTCTAAACCTTTTTCGCCTATATGGTTAAGTTCAGCAGTCTGCGTCCGCACATCAAGGTCGACCAGAGTTTGGGAATTATGGAGCGCAGACAGGATGCTTAAACGCTTTTGAAGGTTCATAACAATAGGTTCCAGATTTTGTCTGCGAAACAAGACGATCAGCTTATCGTTTAGATCCTGAGTAAGCTGTCTGATGAAGTCCTCATCCAGGTCTTCGATGTAATCCAGCCAGACCTCAAAGCAGCTGTAATCTTCCAGGTTATTATCAATAGCCTTTAACACATCTGCCTTCTGGCTTTTTATGACCGGCAGGCAATACTTAGGCGACACCGGTTTCTCCTCTTGAATCTAAGACATTTTGCAAAACTTCTCTCAGTAGGTCTTCTGACAAGTCTAAGCCAGTGATTACTTTGAACTGGGCGATAGCTTGGTATATAAACATTTCAGTGCCATGTATTATCCGGGCACCTTTTTGGCTGGCTTCACTTAACAGACGCGTTTGGTAGGGAGTGTAGTTAGTGTCAAAGACAATGTGCTTATTAGTTATAAACTTTTTCTCTAACGGAGTACTATCAGAATTGGGACTCAGTCCAACTGACGTAGCATTAATAATAATATCTGCCGATTGCACGTCCGAAAGCTCATCTAACGATGCTGCCCGGCCGCCAAATAACCTGGCTATTTCTTCAGCTTTTTCTAATGTCCGATTGTAGACAGTTAGCTGAGCACCTTTGGAGGTAACACCATAAGCAATTGCTCGAGAGGCACCACCGGCCCCTAATATTGCAACTTTCGCGCCATGTAGATTCGTGAGCTTTTCTAAAGCAGCCACGGCGCCTATCCAATCGGCATTGTAGCCTTTTAATATGCCATTCTCGTTGACAATCGTATTTACGGCACCAATTTTGGCAGCAATAGAATCTATTGAATCGAGATGCTTCATGACTGCTTCTTTATGAGGAATAGTACAGCTTACACCCATAATGCCCATGGCGCGCACGCCTTTCACAAAATCCGCCAGTTTATCACTGTCTATTCGGCAGGCCACATAAACATACTGATCATCGATGCCCAACCTTTTGTAAATAACATTGTAAATAGCTGGCCCAAGTGAATGCTCCACCGGGTCGCCAATCACCATGCATAATTTAGTTTTCGCAGTAAGTTTCATACGACATTCCTTTTGAGCGTCCCAACAATCTTATCAGCAACCTGTTCAGGAGTTAAGTTTTCAGTATCAATTATGACATCAGCGGCCGTTTCGTATAATATCTGGCGTTCATTTAAGACCTGTTCTACTTCTGCAGACAGGGTTTTGGCGCTGGTTAATGGTGGCCTGTCAGCTGGATCTCCAATCCTGCTCATAAGTACATTCGCAGGTGCACGCAGCCATACCAGTGTCCCGATTTCCTTCAATGCCTTAACATTTTCACTCTTAAGTACAACGCCGCCACCTGTGGATATAACTGTATTTTCCGTTTTTGAAAGCTCATGAGCGATAATTGATTCCTGGTTACGGAAGTAATCCCAGCCATGTTTATCTACAATTTCCGGCGTGCTCAAACCAAGTTTATTAACCATGGTTTGATCTAAATCCAGGGGCTTCAGGCTTAATTTTTTGGCCAGCAATTCCGCGGCAGTGGTCTTACCGCTGCCTCTCATACCTATCAATACCAAGTTGGTCTTTATTAATTCGGTGCTAACACCGATTTCTGCCAATTTTTTCCAGAAATCCGGAAATGTTTTAGCTACAACGTCCGGATCTTCTATCACCATTCCTGAAAGCTTTGAGCCTGCAACCGCAAACGACATCGCCATACGATGGTCGCCGTAAGTAGCGATGCTTGCTGCTTTAGGGTTGCCGCCCTGGATCACTAAAGTGTCCGGCGTAGAAGACGTCTGGATGCCCATTTTTTGCAGTTCCTGTTCTATGGCCTTGATTCGCTCGGTTTCTTTAATTCTGAGTGACTGAATGCCCTTGATAGTGGTGATTCCATTGGCGAAAGCCGCTAAGACCGCCAGAGTCTGGGCCTGGTCGGGACAGTCCTGCATGTTAACGCTAACCGACCTTACGCCTTTGCCCTCTATGGTTATCTCATTTTCTCCATTAGTCAGGCTATTGCCCATATCTTCTAAAATTTTGAGGAATCCCATATCGGCTTGGAAAGATTTAGGGTTGATGTTTTTAAGCGTAAAAGTTGAGGCTGTCAGTGCAGCTATAGCCAGAAAATAAGAAGCGCTTGACACGTCACCTTCCACTACATATTGCGAAGCTTTATATGTCTGGACGCCAGCCACAGCGAAACTTTTATAGTCTTTATTGAGTAGCTTACCGCCAAACTTTTTAATAACATCTATTGTCATATCTATATAAGGTTTTGATATTAGCTCGCCAATTACTTCCACTCTTACGTAGCCTATAAGCGGCGCAATCATCAATACTGCCGACAAGTACTGACTGCTTTCGGTGCCGTTCATTTTTATGGTGCCTCCAGAAAGAGCAGAAGACTCGACACATACAGGCGGACATCCCTTTTTATCCAGGTATTGGATTTTTGCACCAAGCTCCTCAAGTGCCTTAACCATTTCGCCAATCGGCCGTTTATTGAGCCCTTCTTTGCCGCCGAGTGTTTGGCGGCCTGGAATAACAGATGCCAGAGCCAGCATAAATCTCATCGTCGTACCTGATATATCAACGTCTAAATCGTAATCGCTATCTGCTACATCACGTATGTCGCCAATTACCTCTATATCATCAGGATTGGCCTTAATCTCGATACCTAGTTTTTTAAGACAACCGACCATGGCTTCTGTGTCATCGCTAGCCAGAGGATTAATAATTCTTACCGGGTGATATGTCATAGCGGCGATCAGAAGGGCACGGTTAGTGTAGCTTTTAGAACCCGGAATTACCAACTTAGCAGCAGCCGCATTGTTTAGAGGTAAGATTTTCAGTCGTTTCATTACATCTCTTGCATGCTTGATTGCAAAGCTGTAGTTATCATAGACTCAGCTACCTGCTGGTTGTAGACGGCATGTCCGATGCTTTTTAGTAAGGTAAAGTTGACGTTGCCATTTTCGTTTTTTTTATCGGAGCGCACTTTCTCCAGGATAGGAGCAATGTTCATGACTTGTGTCGTTACGGGTAGCCCTGCATTTATAAATGCTTGCTTAATGGGCTGTAAGTCGTTTGCCGGCAGTAAGCTTAATTGTCTGGAAATGTCCGCTTCGACAACCATGCCGATACTAATCGCTTCGCCGTGCACCATAGGCTTTGGTGTTTCCAGGCTCAAAGCCTCAAGCGCGTGGCCTATTGTGTGGCCAAAATTTACGAGCTTCCGGACGCCTTCCTCATTAGTGTCGCTTTGAACAATGTCGGTCTTAATCTGACAGGATTTAGCGATAATATCCGTCAGTTCTTCCTGTGTGTAATCGAGCGGTTTTTTAGCGGTAATCTGCTCAAAATATGTCTTGTCCCATATTAAGCCGTGTTTAATAATCTCAGCAAAGCCAGATAAAAATTCGCGTTCAGGAACACTCGACAGTGTCTTAGGGTCAATTAGTATGCCGATGGGCTGCTTGAATGTTCCCATGAGGTTTTTAACGCCTTTGAAGTTGAAGCCATTTTTACCGCCAATACCGGCATCGACTTGGGAAAGTAAAGTCGTGGGAATATTCAGAAAATCAATGCCTCTCATGTAAGTTGAAGCCGCAAAGCCGCCTACATCACCGATTACACCGCCGCCAAGATTAATTACAATCGATTTTCGGTCACATTTGGCATCATGCATTGCTGTCCAGACCTTCTGAACGCCCTCAATGTTTTTTTGCTGCTCGCCATTAGGTAAAGTAATAGAGCCCGACCCGGCTGGCAGCACAGATAGTAGTGGGTCAAGCAGCAGCGGCGCGACACTTTCGTCAGTTACTATAAAGATTTTGGAATAGTGGCTAAGGTTATATAGCGATCCAATTTCTGAAAGAATGCCTGTACCGATGAAAATCGTGCTGGCTTTAGCTGGCTTAGCGTTCGGTTGCAGGATGATTTTGTGCATAGTATTAATCATACCATCTAATCAGTTAGTGAACTGCTCCTAAAGGGCATTCACGCTAAAACAAAAGCTCAGCTATAATAGATAGGAAAGTATGAGTAAACCAGTAATTTTAACGGGCCTGCGTGCCAACAATGAGCTACACATAGGGAACTACCTAGGTGCTTTGCTGCCATTGATTGATATGGCTAAAAAACGGGCAGAAGAGTACCAAATCAATTTATTCGTGCCTGACTTACATAGTTTTACTACGCCAATTGATCATGCAAGTTTGCAATCATCCATCATGCAGAATATAAAAGCGTTTGTAGCAGCAGGGCTGCCGCTAGGTGACCCAGAAGTGTACATCTATCGACAGAGTTATATACCCGCGCACAGTGAACTGACTTGGATCCTCGATTGCTTTACTGGTTTTGGAGAAATGCGTCGAATGACACAGTTTAAAGAAAGAACAGCTAAATTTAAAGAGGAGGTTGGTTTCGTGGGTGAGGCTGGCTCCATTGTGGCAGAGGAAACTGTCGCAGGCAGCACCTCAGTAGGTGTTTTTAACTATCCTGTACTTATGGCAGCAGACATTCTACTCTACAGCGCTTTATATATTCCGGTAGGCGATGATCAGACGCAGCATTTGGAGTACACTCGTGATATTGCTGAGCGAATGAATAATAGGTTTAAGGCGGAATTATTTATCGTTCCGAAACCGGTTAAAAAGCAGCATGAATTCTTTGGTAAAGACCAAGGGTTACGGATCCGGGACCTACAAGATCCAAGTAAAAAAATGAGTAAAAGCGAGGAAACGGGCAAGGGAGTTATCTTTTTGACTGATAGCCCAGATACGGCACGCAAAAAAATCATGTCGGCCGAAACCGATAGCGTGGGAAGCGTGCA
>JBBSHY010000015.1:0-24104 GCA_038232415.1 Saccharimonadales bacterium (SeqCode)
AGTCGAACTCCCGTCACTAGTTTGGAAAACTAGGATAATAACCGCTATACGACACCCGCCAACAGAGGTGATTATATCACAATTTAAATGCCATGCAGGACGGTGATCCGGGCGCCGAGGCTGTTAAGACGTTCAGCCAGATCTTCGTAACCGCGGTTTATAGTGTATACGTTACGGAGAATGGAATTACCTGGAGCAGCCAGCATGCCTATAAGTAACATCACAGCCGGACGTATTCCGCTGGGGCAGACCATGTCGGCAGCTTTAAAGCGGGTAGGCCCTTCTATGAATACGCGGTGAGGATCAGCCAGCTCCAGGTTAACACCGATTTTTTTCATCTCGGTGTACATCAGAGCCCTATCCTCGTATATCCAGTCGTGAATCATTGTTCGGCCATGCGCCACGGCGACAATCGGCACAAAGTAGGGCAGGTGATCAATGTTTAGCCCTGGGAAGACATTGGGATGGATCTTTTCGACTGGCGCCACAAGCTTGCCGTTATGCTTATGAACTTTCAAATCCACCAGGTCAGTCCGGCCATTTTCGGCTTTATAAGCTTCACTTATATCACACTTCAGACCCATTTTTTCCAGCTTAAGAAGTTCAAGCTCCAGAAATTCAATTGGCGCGCGTTTAATTCTAATTGTCGAATCAGTGGTAACAGCTGCTGAAATAAAAGTCATAGCTTCTACCGGATCTTCAGCCGGAGCATAAGTGATATTTTTGCTAATGTCTTTGATTCCCTGGACTCGCAGAGTACTGGTGCCAATGCCTTCAATCCGTACGCCGAGTCTCTGCAGGAAAAAGCATAAGTCCTGCACCATATAATTTGCGCTGGCCATTTTAATAACAGTCTCGCCTGGCGTACGGGCTGCTGCCATTAAAATATTTTCGGTGGTGGTATCGCCGGATTCATAAAGTACGACTGAACGGCTCGGTAGCTGTGGAGTAGACAGCACTTTGTAATGGCCGGATTTGGTAAGCACGCCAACCCCAAACTCCTCCAAGCCATATAAATGCGGCAGGACGGTTCGCCGGCCCAGTTCGCAACCGCCAGCGTAGGGAATACTGAACTCACGCGCGTGATGCAGCAGCGGTCCGATAAACATAATAACGCTTCTAGTCCTGCGGGCAGCTACCTTATTCATTTTTTCCAGATTAAGTACCGCCGGCGGTTTGATTTCTAAGTTATTATCGGGTAGCCAGCGGACTTGCACGCCAATGCTGGTCAGCACTTCGATCAGACGATTAACTTCCTCTATTCGGGCGACATTTTTAAGGCGGGTGGTACCTTTATTTAGCAAGCTGGCGCAGAGAAGGGCAACTGTGGCGTTTTTACTGGTTTTGAGCGTAATTTCACCCCTGAGTTCGTGACCGCCCTCAATCAATAGATTGATAGCGCCCCTGTTAAGACTGATCAGCTGTTTATTCAACACGTCGCTGATACGGCCTAATGTTTCCATACTGAGGTTTTGGCGGCCATGCTCCATTCGGTTGACGGCTGACTGGGAAGTAGCTAGTCTGCGGGCAAATTCAGCTTGGGTAAGGCCTTTTTCCTGTCGTACCTGAGCAATCAGTTGACCAATTTTTTCATTAGTAGATAGCATTCGTCCACAGATAATATCATATGTGGTGTTGAGCCACAACACTTATCAACAGTATCTAATGATCTGTTACAATTAAGTGTAACTAAGGGGAGACATAACATGGATGACAGTGTTGTAGCTGCTTTGATTGTCGCTGAAGAAAAACGCCAGCGAGAGGGGCTAGAGCTAATACCTTCTGAAAATTATGTAAGCCGCGATGTGCTTACAGCTATGGGCAGCGTCTTCACTAATAAATATTCTGAAGGTTACCCTGGACGACGCTACTACGGAGGCCAAGATAACACCGATAAAGTCGAACAGCTTGCAATTGACCGCGCCAAGCAGCTTTTTAAAGCTGATCATGCTAATGTCCAACCCCATTCTGGAGCACCAGCTAACATTGCTGTCTATCAAGCCTGGATGGAACCTGGCGACACCATTATGGCTATGAAACTTGATCATGGTGGTCATTTGACACACGGGCAGCCTATTACCAGCAGTGCGAAGCTGTATAACTTCGTACGGTACGGTATGAAAGATGTTGAAACAGGCGAAATTGATTATGATGAAATGCGTAAAGTTGCGATTAAAACTAAACCTAAAATTCTTCTAGCCGGTTTTAGTGGTTACCCACGCAAGCTTGATTATGCTAAATTTGCGGAAATTGGTAACAAGGTTGGCGCTGTACTAGTGGCTGATATGGCTCATATCGCCGGCCTAATTGCTGCTGGTGTGGCTGATAATCCCTTCGACCATGGCTTTCATATTATTATTACCACTACCCATAAAACTCTTCGCGGGCCGCGAGGCGGTATGATCTTGAGTAAAGGCAAAGTAGGCAACCCTCTCAGAGCTCTTGAAAAAACAGTTGAAAACTTACCTACTCTAATAGACAGGGAAGTTTTCCCAGGATTTCAAGGCGGTCCTCACGAGCACACTATTGCTGCTAAAGCTGTATCTTTCCGGGAAGCTGCCCTGCCGGAATTTCGTATTTACGCTGAGCAAATTCTCAAAAACGCTAAACGCTTAGCCGATGAGTTGATGCAACTAGGCTTTAAACTCGTCACGAATGGAACTGACAATCACTTAATTCAGATTGACATGATGCAAAGCTTTGGCATTGACGGCCGTGAGACACAGGAAACTTTAGATAAAATTAACCTGAGTGCTAACTGCAACTCAATTCCGGAGGATAAACTACCACCATATAGACCAAGTGGGTTAAGACTCGGTACCCCGGCTATCACTACTCGTGGCCTCAAAGAAAAAGATATGGCAACTGTCGCCACCTGGATGAAACAAGCTGTGGACAACAAAGACGACAAAGCAAAGCTTAACAAGTTAAGAGATGAAGTAAAACAGTTTGCTCTTAAGTTTCCGCTACCTAGTGACAGTTAATTTTTTTGTGGCGCAGGAATTTCAAGCCGCCCCATGCATCGTCTCATAGATTTTATGGCAGAAGCTCAGGTTCCTGAACCAGCTTGATACCAAATTTAGCCGCTACAGCATCGACGATTTTCTGCTTGAAAGCAAGCAAGTCAGCTGTGTTGCCGGCCTTTTCATTAACTAAAACCAAGGCATGTGCCGGCCACGTAGCCATGCCAGTTGCCGCGTCATGATAGTTATTGAATCCAGACCTTTCGATTAACCAGGCGGCAGCAATTTTAGCTGAACCGTCAGCTAACGGCCACGCTGGCAGGTCAGGGTAGCTAGCCCGTATTTGAACAAGCTCCCCGGCATTGACAATCGGGTTAGCAAAAAACGATCCCGTATTACGGATTTTTGCCGGATCGGGCAGTTTGTTTTTACGGATTGCTATAACAGCTTGCCGGAGTTCACCCGAAGTAATTTTTTTTATACCGTTCTGATCAAAATAAGCCTGGACGCTACCATAATAAGGAGGAGTTGGAGTACCTTTATTTAGGTGTAATGTCAGGGCAGTAATGAAAAAACGGCCATGGTGGCCGGTCTTAAACCGGCTGGAGCGATAAGCAAAATCGCAATCACCTGCAGAGAGAGTTACAAAATCACTAACCTGAGTGTCAAACGCTTCGACCGTGGTAAGCGTCTGAGAAATTTCCTGTCCATAAGCACCAACATTCTGTATCGGTGTAGCGCCGGCAGTACCGGGAATCAAGCTGAGCGCCTCTATACCGGTTAAGCCCGCTTGAACAGAGCGCTCTACAACTGTATCCCAATTCTCGCCGGCTCCTACTGTTATATAAAAATTGTTATCATCTTCATTAAAAACTTCATAACCTAGTATTTTATTTACAATTACCAAACCCGGATGACCTTCATCGCGCCAGACAATATTGCTGCCCGTACCAATCATTAACACTTGTAGCTGATGTGTCTGGGCCCAACTCAGAGCTTCCAGTACTTCCATGCGATTGTTTACCTCTACTAAATAGGCGGCAATCCCCCCAAGTCCCATAGTGGAATAGCTTGCCAGACTGACATTATGTAAAATGTTCACACCCCTTATTATATAGGGTCTAGTTAGGTCAGCCATCACTTTAATAAATCTAACCAGTTTTAGTTACTGATACCTTTAGTACCTGATTTAGAAGACGCTCCAGGAGAGGCTTGCACTCATTAGTCTCAAAGTTTATTATGAGAACATATGAAAGATTTAAATGCTCCTTATACTTCTTTAGGTAATCATTTACGGTACGTGCGCGAGCAGTCCAAACAGAGCCTGGCTGAGGTTTCAGGTGCTGTGGAGATTGATGAAAAACATTTGCAGCGTATAGAGGCCGGTCTGGAGCGTCCGGCCGAGGATATTTTGTTACTACTGATCAGTCATTTTGGGGTCCTGGACCGCGAGGCCGTCCAACTATGGGAATTAGCTGAATACGATAGTGATATACCGGAAGAGATCAAGCAGAGCAGTGAGCCAGCGCCCCAAAACAGCAAGCCAATGGTTATGCTACTAGCTATGGACGTGCGTACTATGTACAGTGACGGACTAGAAATAATGGTTAATCCAGCCGGCGTAACACTTAATTTTACTCAAGCTGTTGGTAAATCTCAAGTGGCGCCAGTCGCGCGGGTGGGTATGAGCCACCAGCAAGCTGAGCAGGTCATTCACAATCTACAGCAAGCCCTATTGCAAGCTAAATATTTGACCCCTACTAAATTGCTATTACCTCCTAACCAGAAGCCTAAGCCGGGCAGCAGTCTGTAAGAAATTTCACAGACTAAAATATACAAAATGCTTATGCTTACTATTGTTAATTTAAAAACAAAAAAGTAAAACAAAAACAAGGAAAATATGACTATAGAACAAATGCTTAATAATTTGCATGCCATGGCTTTGCAGACTGCTCCGGTTAAAGACCTACCCAAACCTAAAAGGCATAACAATAAAAAATAACGTAATATTTACTTTGAAATAAGTAGACAGGCCTTTAACTATTTATCTATGTCTTTTTGCGTCCTACAAGCCTGTCATATACAAAAACTATAAGGGCAATCAGCAGAATCAGGTGAATAAGTCCGCCTCCTATGTGGGCCAGGAATCCGAGCAACCATAAAATCACCAGTACTACTATAATTGTGGTTAACATGTATACCTCCCAGGTATTATAAATTTATATAAATATATTGGTGAAAAACTAATAATTAATATAAATTGTAAGTTTCGTCACGCAATAATCTTCTCACCTCGCGGTGTTCTTGGATATTTTTTCGGAACTTATTAATACTTTTCATTTTAATCTCCTTACCCAGCCGTAATTATGGAATATACAGTGAGCTATGCGCTGTTAGTAATTTGACACTAAAAAACTAGAACCATAGTTTGTTACACTTAGATTCATGCGCTGGCAAGATCTAGTTATCTCCATATGCCAAATTGGCTTTGTAGCTGCTCTTATACCCAGCATCAAAAGTCACCATAAGCCGCCGGCAGTTACAAGTGGCATGAACTCTGTACTTGTCTGCATAATAACAATTTGTTTATTGACCCTGCGGCTTTGGTTTTCTGCTATAACGGCTTTTATGATCGCTGTAGCCTGGCTGATTTTAGCCGTTCAAAAAGTAAAGGCCAATAGCGCGCTCAATATAAAAACAAGTAAAACGAAAACCTAGACGCTTTATGGCTAAATGGCCGGCTTAAGTTGTTAGCTTAATAATTTAGAAAGAGTCTATACTTTAAAGGTGTCAGAAAAGCTTTCGACATTAGTATATAAAGTTAAACAATACGGTAACCCCAAAGCTAAGACTGTATTCTTCTTTTGTCCGTTTGGTATCCCAAGCTGGTCGCTTAATCTTCCCGGCTTACCAATATGGTATTTATTAAGAGACGGCTACTTCGTAGTTAGTTATAGTTATGAGACAGCTGTAGCTACAAGGTCACCTCAAGTTACTATAGATAACATTCAGGCAATCCAAGCTGATGTGGAGAAAAAAATAAATACATTAGATGATAATGTTGAAGTGAGTTGTTTCGGTATCAGCATGGGCACGGTGCTTGCCGCGAATATAGCAGCCGCGAATACTCGAATTAAAAAAGTAGTGCTTAACCTGTCTTATGGAGATATTTCGGAGCACATAATTAACCTGCCGCCTACGCGGACAATCTCCCGGAAGCGACTTAAAGCATATATCGAAGCGGCCGGTGATGAAAAGTCCTTAGCCAGAGTATTTCAGCCTTACTCGCCGCTTAGCCTAGTAAGTGAACTCAAAAATAAGAAAATACTTCTTTATTTAAGCCGAAGAGACCAGATTTTGCAGCTAACGCATACCTTTAAACTTAGAAATGCTTTAGAAGCAGCCGGCGTCCAGTTGCAGTACTTTGAAAATGTACGCGCAGGACACTCCATTGCCATTATCTATAATTGTTTGCGCGCCAAAAGATATAGGGACTTCCTTAATAAACCTTAGCCGTTATAATTTCGGTAATTTATAAGAGGGTGCTTGGAGAGCTTTGTCCAGTGCGTCATTGATGATAGGTGTCCAGAGGGCGTAGCCGCGGGCATTGGGGTGAAATTTATCGGCAGCAAATAAAGTGGGGTCAGCCAGGAAAGCCTTACGGGTTTTAATGGCAATTGGCGCTAATGTCAACTGGCATTCTTTGATTACCAGCGCGACCGCAGTGTTAACCTGCCGAGTCCTAAGCCCCATTATTTGTTTAACAGGCCAGCGGAAGCGGCTGACTGAATCCATGGCCGGCGAACCGGTAACGATAATGCGAATTTGGCTATTAGCTTTTTTTAAACCGTCGGCTACTTGTTGTATAGACGTTTTAATGGTTTTACCGCTGGTAAAGTGTGTTGCGTCATTGGCGCCAACACCTAATAACACTACATCTGGTTTATACTTGACTGCCTGCCTGAGCTGCACATCCAATACAGTTTTAGCTACTGCTCCCGATACCCCGACATTTATGAATCTTACGCGGTATTTCCGAGCTAGATGTTTAGCACTGGCCATAGCATAACTGTGGTTATAATTTGTACCTTGCCCAATTGAAGTACTGTCACCCATGACAACGTAAGTTAGTTCAGGTCCCAAACCAAGCATTATTGGTTTACGGTCTATAACCGGTGCGGGCAAGTTAGAGCCGTTATATTTAATAATCAAAAATTCAATCAATAATAAAGTCAAAATTATTAAAACAACAGAGATAAATATCAATAGGATGCTGTGTTTCACTGCTTGTGCCTTAACCGCCCGTATCTGTAAGGGCTAATGTGATTTACCTTTCTGATTACTGTTCATCATCTTTAGCATCATAGGACCGCCGGTGCGCAGGAAACGCCAGACCAAAACAACAGCGAGAAGCATAAAGATAATATTGAGCACGCTCGTATAGTTAAAGGCAATATTCGGGTCTAGTACAGTTGCATTCCGCGTATGGGGTGTTAGGTGCAGGATAGCAAATATAATCTCTACCAAATAGCCGGCAACTACCATGGCAATATAGAAAGTGCCGAATAGGAAGGCTGCCATTTTGAAGCCGTAATACTTTTTGTATATCCGTAGAATTGGAAAAACTATTAAATCGGCGAAAATAAAGCTAATGACACCACCAAAGCTGATACCACCATTCCATAGCACGGCTGCCAGTGGCACATTACCAACGCTACAGACAAAGCTAATGACGGCTATCAATGGCCCTACAATCGGCCCCCAGATTACCGAAACAAGCGGGTGAGAGCTAAAGAAGAACTTTTCAAAAAAGCTGGCCGGTACCCAGGCCGCAATTGCACCTGCAATAAGCAAGCCTAATACAATATCAGTCCATACACTAGCCCAGTCCATAACAAAGAAATGACTGGTTGCTGTTTTACCCTCTTTTGAAAATAGTTTTTGTAAGATTGAGCCCTTGCCGCTGACAGACATATCGTCCATGGCGGCGTGTCCTTCCATCCGTCCAGCCAAGCCTTTCTTAGCCTGTGCATGAGCTGCTTCAAGCAGCTTTGGCGTTAGGAAACGACGGAAAACTATTGCCAACACAATTATCATAATCGGACCGCCAACAAACTCGGCTAACGTAAAGCGCCAGCCAAGCAGCAAAGCCATAATTATGCCAAGTTCAACCACGAGGTTTGTGCTGGCTATTTCAAAAGCCATAGCAGATGTAAAATCAGCGCCTTTCTGGAATATGGAGCGTGCAAGAGCAACCGCAGCATACGAACAAGATGACGAAGCTGCTCCGAGTGCTGTAGCCAACGCCAATGTTTTTGGCTTATCGTCAGGTAACAGTTTGCTCATCTGACGATGCGACACCACGGCCTGAATGGCAGCCGAGAGACCAAAGCCTAATATGAGTGGCCACAGTATTTCCCAGCCCATCGCAAACGCCATCGACAGGGCATGTTCTATAGAGTGCAATATCTCCATAATGAATTCTAGTGGCTCATATGGTCCATGCCTTGCATGGAATCAGTACTCGAGCTAGTAACGTAACCCCACTGTGTCTGCCATAGTTGCATCTGAGAGATTTCACTCGTTTGAGCGGACATGATGTTACCTGCAAGGTTCTTAATTTCATCGTGCTTAGCGTTAGCTTGCGCCAGCTTAGCCATATCGATAGCACCCTGATGATGACTTACCATTTCTGTAATAAATGTTTTATCAAAATCATCACCCGTTTTGCCTTTTAGTTGCTCGCTCGTATCTGACATAGACATTGAGCTATGGCCGGAACTTGATGCAGATGAATGCGTGCCGGTATCTACCTTAGAGTTATTATCATTCTTGGTAGCTGCACTGACGCTTAACGTGCCAGCTATGCCAATTATTAAACCTGCTATTACTGCTGCGATAGTATTCTTTTTCATCACTTACTCCTTATGTTATTTAACTCGTACAGGCTTAATAGTTCAGTAAGTGCCTTTTCTTGGGTCTTTTTGTGGCCAGTGCTGAGCATATCGGTAACATGCGTCCGCAAGTGATTTTCCAGTATTAACTTATTGAGTGATGCTAAAGACCGTTGTATAGCCAAACCTTGCGTCAGTATGTCCATACAATAGGCTTCGCTATCAATCATCTTTTGCAGGCCCTTAATTTGGCCTTCAATTATCTTTGATCGATGTACCGCTCGTTTCTTAATGTCAACAATCATATCTATAATATATACCCCCTAGGGGTATCAAGTCAAATTTAGTAGACACAGCAATAGTTGTCATTATACTTGCACTAGCAACATGTAAAGTATATAATATATTATTCCTTATGTTAGCGTATGGTTTTGAAGATTTCCAAGCATTCTGTGGGCAACAAAACGTTGTTCTAGACCCTAGACTGCAAAATGCAGCTTTCAATTCTGAACAAACCTTTGGTGGCAAAGATATTTTCGGGCCTAACGATATGATGCGAGCTATAAACATGGCTGCCAGACTAAAGTGCTTTTCACCTGAACAGGCTATAGCCAATGCGCCCATAGAATTAGGGGGTCAATCATTCAGAAATAACGTTGCGGCGTTAACTTTAGTAAACATTATAAATGCCGGTTTAGAGTGCGAAAAAGTTGTCCCCTCAGCCAATGACTTACCGGGTGTAAAAAGGGGAATAGATGCCTGTATGGCATCTGATAATAAGTTTACAGAAACAGCTAACAGGATTTTAGCGGGTAAAGGAAGAGAGTGCCAGATTATAGGTAACGACAAGCCTTTACTTTTACGAAAAGGCAATGGCATTGCCTCGACACTATCTTTGGATAAAATCAGGATAAATGGAGGGAATTATCCGGCAGGTTCTATTTTGAGACTGGAATTGCTTTCTGATCCAGATCAGTACATACCAAGACCTAATTTAGAGAGGGCTGAATCTGTAGATATAGGAGAGGTGAGGGGTGCCAGCTTCGTGAGATTATCAGCTTTGGCTTTCAACCTAGAGGAACGGAAGTATATTTTTGGTGATCTGAACGGATGCCTCAGAAAAATAAAAATACAGGACATAAAAGAGATAGCCAGGCTGGCCTTTATCCCACAAACAACATAAAAGCTATGACTTTACAGAGGTCTTTTGTTCTTCTAAAATATTAATTTAGCTTCACTTTCAACCTATAAGTAGGTATCTAATTTAGCACTCACAAACAAAGTGGTACGCCCGGACGGATTCGAACCGCCGACCCTCTGTTCCGAAGACAGATGCTCTAATCCGCTGAGCTACGGGCGCCTAATATGACGTATACTATTTTAACAGAGAAGAGGAGTCATAGACAGTGAAGCCAATAACCAGTTTTACAGAAGCTAAACAGTATCTGGACCGATTTTACCTTAACGCCCGAACGAAGTATACGCTGACTAATATGCGTCAGCTAATGGCTTATCTGGATAATCCACAGAACAAGTTCCGGGCAGTACATGTGGCGGGTACTTCCGGCAAGACCTCTACAGCTTACTATATGGCAGCGTTATTGACAGCGTCCGGGCAAAAAACCGGACTGACTATTTCGCCGCATATTGATGAAATTAATGAGCGTGTCCAGATTAATGGCCGGCCTCTGCCTGAAGCTGAATTTTGCCGGGCTTTGACAAGCTTTCTTGAACAGGTTAAAGCCAGTCCGGTGAAACCGTCTTGGTTTGAAGCAATGGTAGCCTTTGCTTATTGGTATTTTGCCCGAGAGAAAGTTGATTATGCCGTGGTGGAGGTTGGTTTAGGCGGCTTAAAAGACGGCACCAACGTTATTGACCGTGCTGATAAAATTTGTATTATTACTGACATTGGCTATGACCACACTAACGTACTCGGTAAAAATCTGACCGAAATTGCCGCTCAAAAAATTGGCATTGTAGGGCAGCAAAATACAGTTTTTACTTATCGTCAAACCCTGGACGTTATGAAGGTGATTGAGAATCAAGTATCACGGCAGCAAGCGTCTTTGCAGATAGTAAACAAAGCTAATGAACAGTTAAATGCAAGTACTATACCTAAATATCAATACCGTAACTGGCAGCTGGCATATTGGGCTTTTAGGCATTTAGAACAGCGTGATCATATGAAACACTTAACAAGTCAAGAGTTAGCTAAAACCCAGTTAATAAATATCCCGGGACGAATGGAAATCAGGCAGATCAGTGGCAAAACGATAATTATGGATGGGGCCCATAATGTCCAGAAAATGACAGCCTTTGTAGAAAGTTTCCACATGCTTTACCCGGAACAAAAGCCGGCAATTTTATTGGCAGTCAAAGAAGGTAAAGATTACCAACAGCTAGTACCAGTATTAGCCCCTTTGGCGAGCCGTATTATCACCACGAGTTTTAAAGCTACGCAGGATTTACCGTTTGTATCAATGAGCCCAGAAGTGCTAGGCAAAGTTCTGCTTATTGCCGGAGCCAAAGAAGTTATAAGCATCGCCGACCAAAATGAAGCTTTCCAAGCTCTGCTAACTACGCCTGAAAAAGTCTGTATAATAACCGGTTCGTTTTACTTGCTCAGCCAAATAAGAAATAATGGGCAGTTAGTATGAATCGTTTAATTATTGCCATTGATCGTAAGCGCGGCCTTGCTAAGAAAGGGTTTATGCCGTGGTATATTCCCGAAGACGAGCTATACTTTACCGATCAAACAAAAACCCATGGCGGCAATATACTGGTAGGACGCATAACATATAAAACCTTTAAAGGACCTTTAGCAAGCCGAAAAAATTATGTACTGACACACCAAAAAGAGTCTGGGAAAGGCGTCACACTTATTCACGATCTCAATAAATTTCTGGAAGATTTTGGTGATAAAGATCTATGGATAGTTGGCGGCGCAGCAGTATTTGAGCAAGTTATGGCAGCAGGCAAAGCTGATGAGCTCTATATTACACATATAGATGCTGACTTTGGCTGTGACCAGTTTTTTCCTGAATACGAAGCCGATTTTGTCTTACGCAACCAAAGTGAACCGCAGGAGCAAAACGGTTTTCATTTTATTTATACTATATATTATAAAGCTAATAACCAAACTGCGCTCTAATAGCCGAGTCAGTTACATAATATCGGTTTCTTCAAATTCAGAATCTGGCAGGCTTGAATTGGATAAGGGGATATAAATCCCGACTTTTCGCGCAATTTGTCTGGTTCGGGAAGTAATTCGATGAATTGTGACCCCTTCAGTAACTATCATAATAACCTCCATTATAGGCATGGGTTTTACACCTAACAGTGAGATAATTAACATGAGTATTGTTAAAAAATTCATAGTCGGCACTCATAGCATCCCTTATGCTTAGAACTAGTTAAACAAAACTAAGAACTAAGGAAGGATACCTAGCATGTCCAGAGACACAAAAAGTTACTGCCGAATGACTTTCAGATCCTATTTTGACTTCAGCCATCAGTACGATGAAATCCCGTCTATAGCCTAGAGCTTAAACAGTAACAGGAATAAAAATAAAAGTAAGGAGGTGTATTTTGACTATTTTAACTATATTGGTGATCGGTGGACTTGTCGGCTGGCTGGCAGGACGTTTGATGGGACATAATCAGGGCATGCTAGTCAGCATGTGTATTGGTATCGTTGGCTCTCTGCTCGGTAGTTTCGTATCGCTGCTTTTTGTTGGCAGCGATGAATCATATTTAGCATTTAGCTGGGTGGGGGTAGCCTGGGCGTTCATAGGCTCTGTACTATTGTTTGTGATTATGAATGCTTTAACTTCGCGTCATCACCACCGTGGTATTTAAGCGTGTTTTTTAAACTTTACCCCGACCTGTTCAGCTTGATGTAGCTTGTCGGATCTCGCTAGCGATGCAGCCGCGACTTTATCGGCTGGAGTTAGCTTGCCTTGCAGACTGCGCGGGAAAAGGCCATACTCTCTTACCACGTCAATTTCTACGGCATAGAGAATTACCTGAGCTTGTAAATAAATCCAAAATAACAGACCGAGCACTATAGCAAATGTTCCATAAGCGCTATCTAAGCCTTTGAGCTGGTGGGCCAGCAACGAGCTGCCGGCACTTTGCAGAATTTGAAGGCCTACAGCCGTTACACCTGCGCCATACAGTACTTTTTTGACAGGTTTATTACCGGCTATCGACAGTTTAAAGATTACAATAAATGTTGCCCATAGCAGTGCTGTACTAAACAATATACTCAGCATCTTTACATAAATACTATGACCTAAAATAGCTGTATAACCGGATAAAACTGTCGCAGCTACTAGACCTATCCCACCGCCAAAAATAATTCCTAAACTGCGCAAGACATTTTTTAAAAATGGCGGCCGTTTGGTATTTGGAATATGCCATAGCGAACTAATAGTATACTGCAGTGCGTTGGCGCCCCCGCGAGCCGCATAAAGCGTTATTAGCAAACTAATTATAAGTGCCAAGCCAGTTTTTTTAGGACTGTGCGTAGCTTGCTGTAACTGATGTCCAATAAGCGGAAGATAATGGCTTATGCTTGATGAAAACTGGGCGCGAAGCGAAGGATCGTTTTTTAAGACTAACTGTGAGAGGCTGGTAAATACAATCAATAACGGAAAAAGCGATAAAAACCCATAATAAGTTATGAGGGCACTTTGATAACTGCCATAATCTTCACCGTGTTTTTTAATAACGGCATATGGAAATCCTAAGCTAGCATGGTTGCGCTGAAAAGTATCGATCCTTTGGATAATTTTTTTTACAAAATTCATTTTTGGAGGTTGTTGGTTCTGTTCCTGATCTCTTCAGTGGACCTTTTTCACGGCTCTTTTAACTTTTTTTACCACTGAAGAGCCGGTGTTTAACACATCACTAGCAAAACTTAACTTCTCATCAATGGATTTATGTATAGCTACGACTTTAGCCCTGATAACAAATACCGCAGCCACCAGCGCCAACAAAATTATTAGTATGAGGCTCATAAAAACTATTCCTAAAATGTAAAACGCGTGCTCTAAACCCATAAAATTATCAGCTCCTTTTTAAGACCTAATTATTATCAAGCTTTCCCACTTGGGGTCATTATAGGCCTAACCGTTATAGAAACACAAGCTAAAAGTGACCAGGTAATTTGGGTTTAGAGATATACCTAATCTTTTAATCGTGCTTTTAGGGCAGCTAATTCTTCCTGCATGGACATCAGCGCGCTGCCGGCCTTAAGTTCAATTGTGGCATCGGTTATAATGCAGACGGCCTGTTGCAGCTGATCGACATATTTACCATTAAATAACATCTTGAGATTTAGGTTTTGCACGCGGAAATCATACACTCCGTCCAACTGAGCAACCTTCTTTAATGACAGCTGCCGTTTTTTTGGGCGAATGGCTGCTTCAGTAAAGGGCAAGATTTCCCAAACATACTTGCCGAGCAGTAGTATACGATTCTGACCAATTATTTCCGCTAGATAAGAATTAGCAAAAACAACGCGCCAGTCGCTATCTAAGACTAATATGCACTCGCTGACATTAGCCATTACCAGATCCGCCCAGGACAACGTCTGCCGAAGCGTAGTTATTTTTTTCTCCAGGCTCTCAATACTCATGATCTGGGGGTAATGGTAGCTGCGAAGCGCCAGCGACCATCTTTCTTTTCACCGACTATAAAGTGTTCCGCGTCACCAACTGTGCCATCTTTGTACAAAATGCCTAGGGGCAATTTTTGCCCAAGCAGTGTGGCTTGTTCGGTTGACAGAAAACGCGAGAAGCCTATTTGGTGGGCATCGCGCAGGTACGGGGGGATTATCTCAGTCACTAATCTGCCCAGCAATTCTTCTGCCGACCAGCCATAAGTCTTTTCAAAGACTTTATTGACCATGGTAAATAGAGAATTTTGATCAATCGCTACTGCCGGTACAGTTTGTTCTTGAAGGATATCAGTATAGGTTGGCTGTTTATTCATAATTTATTTACCGGATATAGTAGCTTGTCTCTTGTTAACTTTTGCCAGGGCTTCAATTTGCTGGGCAAATTGCTCGACTTGCTGCTGATTATCAGTATACAACGCTGCAGTTAACTTTGCCCAGACACAAAGCTTTGGCAAATCTGCCACTTCAATATCATGAGGATGCTTATTAAAATGAGCCGTAATTAAACGTGCGAACCATCGCTCAGTAGCCGACCCAAAACAATCCACACCTACCTTTACTACTTTTTTATATAAAATTTTGCTCATTAGCCCTACCAAATTTGTATTATCAGCTCAGGTATTCTAGCCTTATGCTCTGTGAAAAGTTAAAATAACAGTTGAGCTGTTGACTCTAAAACTAATGAATGAAGTATAGGTTACGAATTAAAGAAGTGGTGTGAAAATTTCCATGCAGCCTGTTTTAAAGGTGACTTCTGGGGATCATATTAGAAGCTACGGTAACTTTAATTTATTAGGCTGGCTAGTGCATCTAAAATTAGAGAAAATAAGTTAGTTGGCCAAAGCGAGCTTAACTACTAATAAACCACTGCGGGAAGCTAAATCCTCTTCCAACTCAACAACTGACCAGCCTTTCTCATTTGCAATTTTAGCTAAACTAGTCGAAGGCCGTAAAATCGCCAATTTCTTTTCATGTCTTGTTGCTAAGTAAGACCTTACTCTCCCGTTTAAAAGGCACTTTTCCACGTCTAGTTGAGTACTTATGTGTCTTTTACAGCCCGAAGACCTTAGATACCGCTCCAGCTGTAAAATGAGAACTTCCAGTCACGATCCTTCGTGTATTAATTCTATCATTCAGGAATTTGCAATCGACAACACTGCAAGCAATGTCTCCACTAGTGACCTAAACGACCTCAACCTCTAGTAGTGGTATCGACAACCAGATACCCGAATCTCTTCATCAGTAACCAAATAAACTAACCGATGCTCGTCCGTAATCCTTCGCGACCAAGCACCAGATAATTCATTCCTAAGAGCTTCAGGTTTGCCTATCCCGCGAAATGGGTCACGCTGACAATCTTTGAGGAGCTGATTAACTTTCTTAATGACCCTTTTGTCTTGAGTTTGCCAGTATACGTAGTCTTCCCAGCCCTCGGCAGTAAAGCTAATTGACCGGCTCATGGATCAATAAGATCATGCTGCTCAACTTTACCAGCCTGAGCGTTCTCTACAGATTTTCGTAGACGAGTGGCATTGGCGGGGCTACGAAGCAAGTAATCTGTCTCGGCGTAGGAGTTATATGTCGCCATAGGCAACACTACGACCGATACATTGTCTGAACGAGTAAGCACTAATGGTTCTTGGTCTTGGTCAACTTCATCAATGTAACGTTTAATCTGTTTGCGAAAGTTAGACGTGGACGTTATTTTCATGGTACAAATAATTGTACATCATTACGTAATGAATTGTCAACATAAAAATCTTACTTTACATAAGCGGGATTAGAGGGCCATCGCGCGTGCTGTTGCAACGGAAATTCATCATGTAAGTAATCTTCACATAGCCCGTATAAATAACTATTACCTATCCATAGAGCAGTGATGAAATTATTCACTCACCAAGATGGTGGTGTATAAAAATAAACTAAGAATTATCAATGGTCGTTACGTTAAGTTCCGTACCTGGCTCTGTCGTCGAATTATTCTTCTTGACCACACTATAATTATCCTCGGTGATTATGACATCTTCTATTGCTTCTACCTGATGCTTAAGCTTAATAATAAAACTATCCCTATTTAGGTGTATTTTTTGATATATGTTTAGCTTAATCGGTATTCTTGCCTCGCAGTTTTCATCAGAACATTCACACCTAAATTGCAAGAGTAAATCGTTGTTCCTGACAAGCTGCGGATTTCCATCTTCTACGTGATTTGCATCGATCTCATCAAGACCAGCTCCTATTTTTTCATTCGCACGCCTAAAGATCATTTCGTTTTCAATTTGGCGTCGCTCGACAATCGGTATGTCCATGTCGTAACACTAGCATTAAGCCGTGTAATAACCTGTACGTATAATCACAAGCAGACAGTATATGGACATCAGAAAGAAGTCTTTAGCTTCGTTATACGAATTATGTACAGACGTAGAAATTAAGTTGTCCCATAATTAATACTATAAATGATATTCAAAAACAACGCTTAATTGAAAATGAAATTACTGCTCGGACTAATAACAGAAAGGCAGGGGTTGCTATAGACCTCGTCTCTCCTGATTTTGAAACTGTTAACTTTTTCTGTGAGTGTTCCGTAGCACCCTGCAAGGAACATATAATAATGAGCGTAGACGATTATACGAAGATACATGAACATCATAATCGTTTCATGGTAATACCAGGTCATGACAAGAGCTCCGTAGAGTTCGTTAAAGAAAAAGAGCCTGAGTACTGGGTAGTTGAGAAGTATAGTATGAAAGCCTAACTACTGACGGTCTCTGAAAAGAAGGCTAATTCTATCTTTTAAGCATAAGCGATATGGAGGGCCAGGAGGGACTCGAACCCTCGACACCCTGCTTAAGAGGCAGGTGCTCTAACCAGCTGAGCTACTGGCCCATAGGTCAAAACTTTAGCAAATTACCCCTGTTTTTACAAGCTGATCTATCACTTATTGATATATTATGCACTGGAATTTGGCGGAGCAGAGGAGGACGTCGGCTCAATCGTAGTGGGCTGTGGTGGTTGCGTAACAGCTGGGGGAGAGGGAGGAGCTGCAATAGGGTTAATTGCGGTAGCGCTACTTGCACTCGCGACGGAGGGCTGCTGCTTATTGAGAAATTCGTAAAGCACCCCAAAAGCGGCTGAGTACATCAGTAAGAAGTAAATTGCGACCGGAATGCTAATTACAGTAATCATTAACAGTGCCATGAGGAAGCTCACGCCGATAATTCCCCATATCTTCCCTGAGTGCCCTTTAGTGGAGGCCCAGCTGGCTTTATAAGCCTCAATCACACCCATTTTTTTGTCGACCAGAAAATAAGTAGCCAAGGTTAAACGAGGCAGAACAAAGAAGAAAGGTATTATTAATAGAAGCAGGCTGACAGCATAAGATACGAATAATAATATATTCAGGCCAATTATTTTTAAGAACAAAGGTAGGCTCTTGTTTAAGGTTTCTCCAAGTGAGAGGCGCTGTCTTCGTACGCCGGCAATAACGAGTAATGCGATGGCTACTTGCATTAGACTACCAATCAAATATGCGATAATTCTACCAGCTATGCCTAACTTCCACTCGATGATTGCGTTAATAATGAAGCTAAACAAATAAAGTATCAAAAGCGGTACTATAATAAGCCGGACGGCGTAACGAGAGTACTTATAGATGCCAAAAGCTCCCGGCCACGTTTCCGGTACATTGGTTAAAGTGTCGTTTGGTAATGGTGCAGGCGTCGGTGCAGGAGCTTGGACATTTAAGGGTCCAGAGGGGACAGAAGGCGAGTTGTTATCGAAAGTGTTTTGGGGTGGGGCGACAAAAGGGCTTTGTGCTTGGGGAGGTGAGGAGATGGGGCCAACGCTAGGCACACTAGACGGTGTCTGAGATGGTTGAATATCATTGCCGACAGTCACTTGTGGTTCTTGGGGAGGCCGCTGAGGATCTGTAGGTGGAGTTAAATTTGATGGTTGATTAGCAGTGTTAGGATCCATGATCTTCCCTTTTATTTACTTTAAGCATAAGCATATATTAAAAAAGTAAAAAAACAAACCTTTTAACATCGTAATACTTTTATTACCGATACGCTAACTTATAAAACTTCTTCTCTGTTACAATAGAATTAATGCGATCACTTAACGGTAAAGACCTGGCCAGCTATATTAAAGAACGGCAGGCCGGGCAGGTGCGTGCTCTGCGGCAAGCACAGGGTATGGCGCCTAAACTTGCTATTATACTTACTGTAGATAATCCGGTAATTAATGTTTATGTAAATCTTAAGCAGCGTTACGGATTAGAAATACAGATCGAAACAGAAGTACATAAAATTAGACAGGCCGAAGTTAAGGCATTGCTTAACAAGTTAAGTAAAGATGATTCAGTCCATGCCATAATTGTTCAGTTGCCTCTGGAAAATCCCTCAGAGACTGATAAAATAGTCGGTTTAGTAGACCCAAAAAAAGACGTCGATGGCCTGGCACCTGATTCCAAATTTGATCCGGCCACAGCCTTGGCTATTTTATGGCTTTTGTCCGGTTACAATATCGACTTAGCCGGCAAGCACGTAATACTGGTGGGCCATGGTAAGCTGGTGGGCGCTCCCCTGGAAAAGCTACTTCTGCAGTCGGGTATTACACCGCAAGTGGTCGATAAGGATACCCAGGATGTACCCGGTGAAATACTGAAGGCAGATGTGGTGGTCACTGCTACCGGTGTGCCAGGCCTAATAACATCGGAAATGCTTAAAGAAGGGGCGGTAGTGGTTGATGCCGGAGTGGCCAGTGAAGGCGGTAAAACAGTCGGTGATGTGGCGCCAGAAGTTTACGAAAGGCAGGACTTAACAATTACCCCCCGCAAAGGCGGGGTTGGCCCGCTGACAGTTTGTGCTTTATTCGATAATGTAATCCGGGCCGCCGAAGCGGCCGTGCCGAAACAAAAGGTCTGATACTTATGAAAATCGGCGTCTTTGATTCCGGTGTCGGCGGGTTATCGATGGTTAAGGCAATTGAACAAGCTATTCCCGGCCATCAAATATTGCTACGCAAAGACAAACAACATGTGCCCTATGGTACCCGACCCCCTGAAGAAATTCTGAACTTTGTAATACCTATCTTCCAGGAACTGGTTAACACCGGTTGCGAGGTTATAGTAGTGGCGTGTAACACTGTGACAACTACGCTTATTCAGGACCTTCGCGAACGTTTTACCATTCCGCTGGTTGCCATTGAGCCAATGATTAAGCCAGCCGCCCAGCTAACTAAGAGTAAAGTAGTAGCTGTCTGCGCGACACCGACAACTCTGGCTAGCGATCGCTATGCGTGGCTCAAGCTCACATATGCGCAAGGTATTAAAGTGTTAGAACCGGATTGCAGCGACTGGTCGTTAATGATTGAAACTAAGCAGGTTGACCAGCAAAAAATCGCTTTACGGATTAATGAAGTACTTGAATCTGGGGCGGATGTCATAGTGCTGGCTTGTACTCATTACCACTGGATCGAGACGGAAATTACAGAGTTAGTAAATGGCAAAGCTACAGTGCTTCAACCCGAGCAGGCAGTTATAGAGCAACTCAGGCGAGTGCTTGCACAGCTAACGTAAACTTTTCGCCCCGCTGCTTGTAATTTTTAAACATATCAAAGCTAGCACAGCCTGTTGAAAGTAACACTATATCGCCTGGTTGCGAGACACTACACGCAGTATTAACAATTTCCGGCATACTATTTCCGCCTGGTATATAATTCGTGAAACCCTGAGCCTCAAGTGCATTCTGGATCCGATTCGCTTCATTACCGATCAGTAAAGCCGCGCGGACATTGCTTTTAGCAACTACTTTAGCTAATTGGTCGTAGGAGGCGCCTTTATCAGAGCCTCCTAGTATCACCACTTTCGGGTCTTTAAAGGCTTGAATAGCCACAATAGCAGTTTCGGGCGTGGTGCCGAAACTGTCGTCGTAGTAGGATACGCCATTAAATTCACGCACCAACTCCAAGCGATGGGGTAAACCGCTGAAACTAGTCAGAACTGAATGCATAGCGGCGATATCCTTAGTGACCTGCCACACCGCCGTGACAGCGGCGTACGCATTCTGCCAGTTATGGTTACCGAGCAGCTTTAATTCATTCGTTTTACATATAAGCTGCCCGTTTATGCTGATTGTTTCGTTATCAACAATCGCTCCCGGGGCAGTATAAAAGGGAATTTTCCGTCCTTTACCGGCTGCCGCTATCTCCTGTGAAAGCTCATTTTTCGCAAAATAGATAGCTACATCGCCAGGCATCTGGTTGGCAAAAAGCTGAGATTTGGCCTGAATGTATTCCTCCGTGTTGACGTGCCAGTCCAGGTGTTCCGGCACGACCATCAGGCATACAGCGATATGTATCGGGACCTTCAGGTCAATCAACTGGAAGCTCGACAGTTCCAGTATTACCCAGGATTCAGGATGTAGTTCAGACAAAAAAGTGAAAGGCGCTACACCTATATTACCGCCCAGATGTACGGTCTTGCCGGCGGCTTCCAGCATCATGGAGATCAGAGTGCTAGTGGTGCCTTTGCCCTTAGTGCCGGTAACACCGATAATATTTCTGGTAGGACAGACGCGCAGGAACTCATTGAGCTGGGTGGTAATTTTGCCGGCAACGACAGGGTTTTTCTCCAGTATCAGCTTAGGCGGCAGCCCCGCTGTACGTACCAGCATGTCAAAGTGGTCCAGATCATCCAGGTACTTTTTACCGAGCACGGTTACTGCATCAGGCGGCGTGACTAATTCAGTATTCTGGTCGCAAATAGTCAGCTCATGTCCGCGGGCGGCAAAATACTCATAAGAAGCCCGTCCTTCAACATCGTAACCTAAAATGGCAATTTTCATTATTCTATTATGACACGGGGTTAGGGGCCAATTAGCTTGACAGGTGTTTTTTTACTAGCTCCGCTACCTGTCGGGGCGTCATATCGGCTTTAAGGATTACGCCGCTGACACCATATTCTTTAACGCGAGGGGGGATTTCCTGTTCCCCCATATTTGTAAGGATAATAACCTTAATATCTTTGCCCCAGGAGGTTCTGCGTAAGGCTGATAGCATTTCATCACCGCTCATCTCGGGCATCATCAGGTCCAGCAAAATGATGTCCGGCCTCATTTTATCGGCTAACTCCAGGCCGAACTTACCGTTTTCGGCCGTCTCTACAATATAACCCTCAGCTTCAAACTTAAAGCGGTACATCTGGCTAATAGCCTGGTCGTCCTCGATAATTGCGATTTTAGCCATAGATTTCCTTTCAGACTGCTATAGTTATACGAAACGTACTTCATGACTATTATAAGGCTAAAACGCTAAGTCCATGCATAATACACTCTTTATCGCCTTACTGGCAGGCCTGGGCGGCATGCTCGGCTGGGGCTTTGCCGACTTCTTTGCCAAAAAAACAATTGATAGGATTGGTGATGCGCAAACTCTCTTTTGGCAACAACTATTCGGCGTAGTGCCCCTTCTGGCTATCTTTCTGATCCACCCTAAAGTGCCACACTTAGCACATTTTGATCCTCTATTCTTACTATTGTTCGGTATTATTAGTGCCCTATCCTATCTGGCGTTCTATGACGGTTTGAGCAAAGGCCAAGTGAGCCTATTGAGCCCCATTTTTGCATCTTATTCGGTAGTGGTGGTTATTCTATCGGTTTTGATACTTGGAGAACCGCTTTATTTTAAGCGCAGTGTAGCCATTGTTATCACGTTTGTAGGCATATTGCTTATCAGCACTGACGTAACAGATATTAGGAAATCGTTTCGGAAACGTGCCCTGCGCTTAGCAGGAGTATCTGAAGTACTGACCGGTATGATAGGTTTCTCATTTTGGCTGCTATTTCTGAATAAATTCCTCACAGGTAAGGATTGGGTATTTTATTTACTGGTTATCCGTATAGTTGCTGCATTGACAATGGTAGGCTATACCTTGGCGAAACGTATTTCGCTCCGGGTTCCAGATGACAGGCTCTGGAAATTCCTTATTTGTATAGGACTATTTGATGTGGCAGCCTTTAGTTTTATATCCTACGGTTTTAGTCATACCCAGTACCCGAGCGTTATCGCCGTCCTGAGCGCTACTTTCTCGCTGCCCACTATGCTGCTAGCCTATTTCTTCCTAAGGGAGAGGATTAATAGGGTACAGGTAGCAGCTGCCCTGACGATTCTCTGCGGTATAGTGCTCATCACCCTAACTTAAGCAAATTGCAGGGATTAATTTGATATCTACCGAAGCTTTGCTAAAGTTAGAACAGCCTTTATTAATTAAAAACCAAAAATGTTAGTAGATAAAGCCGAAAAATACGATATATTGCAGCAGGCGCGTTTGCTTAGCCACAAAACGCCTTTTTTCTTTACGAGCAGAGAAATGCTGAAGAAAAACTATGAGATGTTTACCGACTTGTTTGACAATATAGAGATATACTACGCGCTAAAAGCAAACTCTGATCCAAAAATTCTAACCTATCTTGCCAGCTTGGGCTGCGGTTTTGAGGCGGCTTCGGGCTACGAGGTTGGTATTCTGACTGATCTAGGCATTGATCCTGCGAAAATTATCTATGGCACATCAATAAAGCCCGCCAAACATATTAGTCAGGCCCATCATGCCGGTGTTAAACGATTTGCTGCTGATTCAAAAGAAGAAATTAAGAAAATCGCTGATCATGCCCCTGGGTCAAAGGTTTTCATTCGTACTATTGTAGATGACAGCGGCAGCGTTTTTATGATGTCTGACAGATTCGGGGCACCGGCCGGCAGCGTAAAAGACCTGGTTCTATATGCCCGTTATCTGGGCTTAAAGATATACGGAGTTAGTTTCTACGTTGGGTCTCAAGCCGCCTACGCCAATATGTGGGCAAAAGGTGTATACACGGTTAAACCGGTTATAGAGGAACTCCTTAGGGAGGGAGTTACACTGGAAGTATTAAATATTGGCGGCGGCTTTCCCGTTCACTACGATAATCATCAGGATGCTCCTGCCTTACGGGAAATCGTTATCAATCTGCATAACGCTTTACACACCTTGCCATACATACCTAAAATAATTATGGAGCCCGGCAGGGGGCTGGTAGCTACCTCCACCGTACTTGTAGCTGAGGTGATAGCCAGGAATGACCGGGCCAATAAGCCCTGGCTCTGCCTGGATGCCGGCGTGTACAATGCTCTTTATGAGGCCATGATTCATCAGGGTGCTACCAGATATCCGGTTTCTCTGCTAAATCCGCCTACTGAACCGACCGAGAATCTACAGTTTACCCTGGCTGGTCCCAGCGGTGATAGTCTGGATGTTATAGCCCGTGACGTGACATTGCCGGCATATATAGACGTAGGTGATAGATTGGTTTTTGAACACACCGGTGCCTATAGCATTATAATGGCCAGCCGTTTTAATGGGTTTCCGGCCCCGCCCCTGTATATTGATTGACAATATCTAAAAAAACACTTATGTTAAAGGTAATCGTAAAAAATAAAAAATGAAAAGCATAAATATCTATCAGAAATTAGTTATCACCTATTTTGGGGCGATTGTGATTTTCTGGGCGTTTCTCTACTTTACCCACCACA